>JBFOMC010000231.1:0-20418 GCA_040830565.1 Flavobacteriaceae bacterium | reverse complement strand
GAGGAGTTCTTTAATCTTATGACCAGTGGTGATTTTTATATTTTTTAGACCTGAGCGATAACTTAGAAGGTCCTGAAAAGTTATCTTCTTTACATCTGGGTGTACCTCCCAGAGCATCGGCAAATATTTGTACATAGGGCTCGAAAGTGATACTTTAGAAGAACTCCAAAGTACTTTCAATACCGCAACTGCAGTTATAATTTTTGAATTACTGGCACAATTCATTAGTTTAATTGGCACCATACTTCTTTTAGGCGGATCTTGCTCTTTGCGTGCTAATCCCCTAAATCCCTCACACTTTCTCTCGTTTTTATAAGATGTAACCAGCGTTACATTTTTGTAACTTGTTTCAAGCCTTGCCAATACTTTATCATGTAAAATTCTAAGGTCTCTTTCAAGAGCAAAAGGACCGGCTGGAATAATAACTTTAGTTCCCATGATTCTCAGTTTTAAAGTGAATTTTATTTTAATGAATCATCAGATTCCTCATCTGAAAGGGGGAGATTATACGTTGATTTACAAATAGCGTAAATCAACACCTCAAAACTATATTTCCATCATGTTCAAGGCTAATACCTGGGTTCCAGATAGTAACAGAATAGTTTCTGGCTTGAATAAGGAAAATTTACCAAGCGTGAAAAGTGAATTTCGTATGGATGGCAGTATGGATATCACGAATGGTGCAATAAACCAGATAGATTACTCTTGAAGTAAAGGACAATTGCCATAAATATGCAGAAATGAATTCTCTTTCAAAAATCTATAAACTGAAGTGATAAGCCTTGGGCCTCTAGCCCTTTGCTTCTGAGATTATTGGATGAATTTCATTTGTTATATGAGGGATAAGGACTAAATTTAATCCCATAATATCCATTTATTAGATAAAGTAGCATTACTATTAGCATAGCCCTGTGAGCATTACTTTGGCCAATTCTACCAATAAAACCTGCACCAAAGATTAATAGACTTATTGAAGCAAGACCTATTGCCGTTACCCTTAGCCATTTGCTCAAAAATGTATCTCCAGAGTACAGAACAATATATCCGCCCAGACTTACTACCATTCCAAATGTGATTAATGACCTAGTTGCCTCGCTTATGGCAGAATACAATTCATATGAGGCTTCTGGGGTACTGCCTATACTTATGGGAAATGCCAAAGCAACCAGTAACTGCCCTGCTGCAATAATTGGAAATCCCACATTTTTTGAATCCCTGCTAAATAGGAATGAAGAAATGCTAAGAAAAATAGCAATCAGAAATTCTGCCCTCCATTGATAGGCATACCAACTCCAATTATCATTGATAAAATCTAGGCGATCAGCGCCCATCGCCGGCGCATCCTTTAAAACAAAAATATACACAAAACCTACGAACAAAAGGTAGAAGGAAGCCGATATCCATAACAGTTTTGCTAGTTTCATAATGATGAATGTTACCAATTAATATGCCGAGGGAGCAACACCGTAAAGCTCTTTGAAGCATTTGGCAAAATAGGAAAGGTTATTGAATCCTACCTGATATGCAATTTGGGTGACGTTATCTGCCTTTTGAGATAGTAATTGAGCAGCGCGTTTTAGTCGGAAATTCCGTAGCAACTCTCCTGGGGCTTCATTGGTGAGCGCTTTAAGTTTTCTATGCAGTTGGGTTTTACTCATCCCTAGCATTGTTTGCATTTGCGGAACCCCAAAGGCAGCATCAGAATAATTGTCTTCCAGCAAATTTACCAGTTTCTCCAGGAATTTCTGATCGATTGAGTTTACAGTAACTTTTTTTGGATCAACCTGAATTTCCTTATTTGAATAAAGCTCCCGTAGTTTTTTACGCTGCTCTATTAGATTTTTAGTTCTTACCAGCAATTCTTTAGCATCAAAAGGTTTGGTTAAATAATCATCCGCACCTGTTTCTAGGCCTTCAATTTTGTTTTCCATCCCTGCTTTGGCAGTGAGCATAATCACAGGAATGTGACTAGTATTGACATCAGTCTTTAATTTCTTACACAACTCTATGCCGTCCATTTTAGGCATCATCAGATCCGTAATGATCAAATCCGGAGGATTAGCCAGTGCTCTTTTTAAGCCTTGCTGACCATCTGTTGCCTCGATTACTCTGTAGAACTTAATCAATTGCTCTGCAATAAAATGACGCATATCACGATTATCTTCAATTAACAATATTGCAGGCAAGTCTCTGTCATCTGCCTTAGTAAAGTCATAGGAGTTTTTACCTTCGGTCCTGTTCGGCACCATCGAATCATCTACAATTTTCTTGTCTCCAGTCTTTATTTCCTGTATTGGTAATCTCACATTAAAATAAGTCCCCTTTCCAAGTTTACTGGTTACCTCAATCGTACCATCCATAAGTTCCACCAAATCCTTAGAAAGTGATAGGCCTATTCCGGAACCCTCTTTTTCCCTAGTATTACCTCCATCTACTTGGTAAAAACGTTCAAAGATAAAGGGGAGACTTTCGGAGGGGATCCCCTTTCCGGTATCGGAAACCTTTATTAGCAGTTGTTGTTGCTCAAAAGAAGCTTCAAAGGCTATTTCAGAGCCATCTTCGCTGAACTTAAAAGCATTTCCCAGTAGATTGTAGATGATGTTTTCTACCTTATCACGATCAAACGAGGCCCATAGCACACTTTGAGGTATTTTAACTCTATAATCTATATTTCGTTGTGCTGCGTGTGAATTAAAGGATGATGCAGCCGCTCTCAGACATTTGTATGCATCACCTTCAGTAAGAGCCAACTTTAAACTGCCTTCATCAATTTTCGAAAGATCGAGTAACTGATTCACCATATTTAACAACCGATTAGTATTGCGTCGAACCATCTTCACATTTTCCGCACTGAGTTTTTCATCAAAATTTTGCTCTAATCGTTCAATCGGGCCTTTAATGAGTGTAAGTGGTGTTCTGAATTCATGTGAAATGTTTGCAAAAAAGCGGGACTTCGCTTTATCCAGTTCTAATAATTTTTCAGCTTGAATTTTTAATTGATTTGCTTGATGTTGTACCTCGGAAGTTCGAACAGCAATTAATTTCTCTAAAGCTTCATTTTTTGCTTTTAACTGACCTGCTCTCCATTGTATCAGTAGATATAGAAGTGTTACAAAGAAAAGGATGTAGATGACATAAGCCCACCACCGTAAATACCATGGAGGTAAAATTTCAAAAGAAAAAGAACCTTCCGGGCTTATAAAACCAAATATTCCAATTGCCTTTACTCGAAATTGATACACCCCAGAAGGAAGATTGGTATAGTCCTTTTTTGTCTCCAAGGTCCAGTCAGACCAGTCTTCGTCAAAACCTTCCAGTAAATACTTAAATCTATTGGCCTTCGAATCCATGAATTTTGGAGAGGCATACTCGAAACGAAGTGCGTTATTCGTATATTCCAATAGAGGTCGTTGAAATTTGGCCTTTGTACCTCCAAAAATTACAGAATCCTGACCAATACTAACTTTTCGGACATAAGCTTTGGCAGAGGATTCTGGCGAAAAACCATTAGTCAGGTCATATTTTGTGATGTTCTCTCCACCAATCCAGAGTAAATCCTTGTGATCCCAAAAGACATGGGTTTCAGTTGTGCTTCTTATTCTCTCATCATATAATCTCTTAATAGAATAATTACCAGATTCATTTTTGAAAGCCGAAAACCGAAATCGTTTTCCCTCCACAGGCGTTGATTCCAATAGAACATACCTGCCGTCACTTCGGTAGCCCCTGGGGTAGATATTCATAGAGTCCAAACCAAACTTTTTGCCAAATTGAGTTTCTCTTTGAAATTTACCACTACTCTTATTAAGCTTAAACAAGGGGCCTCCATCACCACTTGTGGTAACAAAAACCTCATTATCGATCAAATATGCATTGGTAGATCCTTCGGGAAGCCCTTCTTCGTATCTTTCAATTCTTAAATCGCTGATATCTAATGATTTCCGGATGCCATTTTTTTTTGGGAAATCGATCTTGATCACCTGATGTAAAGATGTCCCAAGCCATAAAGCTCCTGTATTATCCGAAGCAATAGAAAATATATCGTCTTCTATCTGACTAAGGTCGTTTTCATGCCCCCACTTTCCATCACTTTTGTAAAGGCTAGACAACCCATAAAAGTGGCCGAGATATACACGATTGCTATCTCTCTTGGATCGATACAGTACGCGGGAGCCTTCTTTTTTATGGAGCTGAACCGCCTTTCCATCCAAAATTTCAAAGGCTCCGTCCGAGGTTGCCGCTAACAGATCGTCACCAACGGATAATAATGAAAAGCAGCCGCTCTTAATCTCACTTATTCTACTAAATCTGGAGAGAGTCCCTGCTGAATTTGGTTCTAATGCAAACAAGCCGCTGTAGGTTCCAACATAAAGTGTCCCCTGATGCCTTGTGATAGCTGAAACAGTTCCTTCAAGACCGGATCTCTCATCAAAAAAGGTGTAGGGCAGGTAAGGTTCAACCCTTGATACCCCAGTTTGTAAGGCTAACCAAAGTGCGCCTTGGTCATCCAAAGTCTTTCCATGCAGCTGATTGTTAAGAATCCCATCTTCTGTAGTAATTGTCCTGATCCGCTTACCTTGATTATCTATATGTATAGCTCCTCCTCTGAGCGTAATAAAAAGATATGTTGAGTCTGGCATGATCATACCCTGGTAGAGCTTATTTTCACTAAAATAATCACCAACATCGCTTTGAAGCTCCACAAGTTCACTTCCATCGAAAATAAAAACGCCTTTATCACTTATGGCAAAAAGTATGGTGTCATTTTCATAGGGAAGCATTGCCAGTATCTTGGAGTCTTTGAACAAATCTCCATTGGTTATGAGCTGAAGTGAATCATCTATGTACTCATAAATGCCTTTTCCTCTAATTACGAAATAGGTTCTGTTGTAAACTTGAAACTGACGATATACGGGACCAGGACTTGAGACGATTTTAAACTTCTTATCCTTCCATTTATAAATTGTTGTTCCAACCACGAACAATACCCCCTCTTCTAACAGAAGCACATCCCAAACATTTCCGGTTAAGGGGTTGGAGGTTGGGATCTTATCTTTTAGCGATTTAAATTGAAGAAAACCCAAAGAATCTGCTTCCAAATACCCTAATTCCCTGTCAGCTCCAACCCACTTAACATTGTCTTTATCGACTACCACGGAACGAACTGCCTGCAATCCAGGTGCTGAAATCAATCTCCATGTGGCGCCATCATATTCCAAAATGCCGTTGCCATTGCCGGTATATATAAATCCATTTTTGTCTTGTGCAACAGACCAATTTTGGTAATGACCATCATAAGTTTCATGGCTATAATTCTGAACTGAAAGAAAACCTCTTTCATGGTCCTGTCCCTGCGCCTTTAATTCTAGGGTATAAACGGTGAGTATAAATAGCGCAACACAGGACATAAAATTGCCATGAAACGTAACCAGCACTTGAAACCTTGTAAAATTGTACTCCATAAGAAGGCTTTACATACTTTATAAAAGCGGGCTCGAATAATGTCTTAACCGGGGGGATCTATTAAAGATATCCAATTATCAAGTATTTATATGCTAAACAATGATAAATCTAAACAGCCACGAATAACTAACATGGGAGTTCCAAATTGTAGCAGGATAATCTCATGTTAGCCAGGCAAAAGCTGCCGTTCGCCGAAGAAATTGACCGTTCATATTTTTCACAACATTGGAGGGCAGGTTCACAACATAAATTTAGTCGAATTGAAAAGTCGCCATACATTTACAGTGTAATTAAGTGCTAGTATTGACCCCAAATCTGATACTGATCTTAATTTAAAGTGCGGACCCCAAATCAGCACTTGACCTATAAAGCTCAACAAATCTTACGATACCTACTTAACTAAAAAAATCCCGCTGATTGCGGGATTTTTTTATGCACTTAGAACATCAAAAATAGATGGTCATATGGGCTACGTCCAGGTTGTCTGGCCCAGGCGTAGGGCCATAAGTATTTCCATCAATGTGATAATCTACAACCAATACAAATCCGATCGTTTCGGTAATCTCACAGCCTGGTCTGGAGCCAAACATGGAGAGAGAGCCTTTAGCCATAGATACTTCATACATCGCTTCCCCTGTTTCTGAAGCGACCATAACGTTTTGATTGCTTTCTCCTAGTGCACCCATTCCGGTTAAATCAGCTTGAAAGCTTAGTGGATCTGACGGGCCCTTGGGCGTTTTTAGTATGCCGTTCCAAAGGGTATATACCCCATTAGGAATCAATCCGGAAAACTCCAGAACATATTTGGTTTTATTGTCTTCACACGTGACAAAAGCAGATCCTTGAGCCAATTTCCATTCCTGTAGGGTAATATGATGACCGTCTGGTGCCAGAACGGGGACCATTTCGGCATTGGGGTCGTTAACAGAAAAAGGGGTGTAAATAGGTTCATTAGCAGACGGAACATCGCCAGACTCATTCCTCACCTCATTTAATGCATCGTTTGGTGCAAGGACAACTACGGCATTTTTTGGTGCAATCTCAAAACTAAAATCCAAAGCGGCAGTTCCTCCATCAGTAATAGCGATCGACTTATCGTTGTTGACCACTGTACTGCCTAATGGTGGTACAATTTCAATGCTGTAATTGCCAACTGCAATCCTATTCATTTCATAAAGACCATTGGCATCTGTCTTAACTGTGGATTCAATTGCCCCGCCTGTGGTTTTAAGTATTACTTCAACCTTGGGATAGCCTAAACCATTGCCATCCGAGATCTTTCCTGATACATTGCCGAATGCTGTTGGAGTAGGTTCATCTATTTGTCCATCATCTTTGCTGCAATTCAAAAATGTTACTAATATCAGTATGGTAGCTCCAATAGTCACCCATACCTGCATATAATCAATACTACTTTTCGTTCTCATGATTCTAAAATTTAATTATTTGAAATATATCTTTACCTATCTTACAGAGCGAGGGACCTTCTATAACCCTTACCCCAAGCGAGTTGGTAGCTTTCATATCCTTGGGTAAAATTTCTTCCTTATTACAACTCGTAAATGACATTATGAATAGTATAATCGCGATCATCATAAGTGTAGAGAGCATAATCTTAATCAGCTTATTTGTCACCTTGTTCGAAAAGCTACGTAGATTTTTGTCATTGTTTGTTTTAGATTCTAGTGCTGTTCCCATAGTCGAAGATCTTTAGCTCTTATAACCCTATATTTGAGGATATTTTAGTTTGTTTATTGCTAACATGATTAACAACAAGCCAAATCTATTGGATGGTCTTTCTAATCGCTAACGCCTGTGTCTCAGATGGTAACAGTAAGTTCCCATGCTAAATTTTGTTTTAGAAGTGATAAATGGAGGATAATAAATTATGGATGGTAGTAATTGGATTACCTGTGGTAAAATTTGATGGTTTCCTGGTTTTAAGGAAACCGGGGGATCCAATGCAGTTGATCAAAATGAACCTTTAGAAACTAGACGGTAACTAGTTCGTTTTAACTTTTAATACGAAGAAGGTGCTACTCCATACAGATCCTTAAAGCTTTTGGCAAAATAGGATAAATTGTTAAACCCAACCTTGTAGGCAATTTGAGTAACACTGTCTGCCTTTTGCAATAGTAATTGTGCGGCTCTCTTTAACCTGAAATTCCGGATTAACTCACTTGGGGCCTCGTTGGTTAGGGCCTTTATCTTACGGTGTAAATGTGATCTACTCATGGACATGGACTTTTGCATTTCTCCAACACCAAAATTGGGATCAGCGTAATTATCCTCCAGTACGGCCAATATTTGTTCCAAAAACTTTTGGTCAATGGATGTTACGGTTATTTTTTTTGGATCTATCCCCCGTTCCATTCTGCCATAAAGGTCACGAAGATTTTGCCTTTGCTTAAGCAGATTTTTAGTTCTGGCCAGAAGTTCCCTGGCATCAAAGGGCTTGGTAAGGTAGTCATCCGCTCCAATTTCCAGGCCTTCAATTTTATTGTCCATCCCCGCCTTAGCCGTAAGCATGATTACAGGAATATGGCTAGTACGTACATCAGTCTTTAGCTTTTTACAAAGTTCTATTCCATCCATTTTGGGCATCATCAAATCTGAAATAATCAATTCAGGAGAATCCTTAATCGCTTTTTTCAACCCCACACGACCGTCTTGAGCTTCATCAACCTTAAAATGAACACCCAGACTTTCTTTTATAAAGCTTCTCATATCATCATTGTCTTCTACCAACAACAATTGTGGTAGATCTCGTTGGTCCATTTCATCGAATTCGAAGGATTTTTGTTTGGGCAAAACCCCGTCCTCTTTTATAAACTCAACTGCTTCTCTTTGTCTGGTCTCTATTTTCAGAATTGGGATGACTACAATAAAGGAAGAACCTTTGTGTACTTCACTGGTTGCGGTTATAGTTCCATTCATTAGTTCTACTAGATCCTTGGAAAGAGAAAGCCCAATTCCAGAACCTCCGTGTTCTTTAGTAGAGCTGTTATCTACCTGAAAAAATCGATCAAAAATAAAAGGGAGTGCTTTTTCGGGAATGCCTTTTCCAGAATCAGATACCTGTATTCTTAATTCCTGCTTAGAATGTTCCGCCTCAAAAGAAATTTCTGCTCCATCATTGCTAAACTTAAAAGCGTTACTCAACAAATTGAAAACTATCTTTTCCATCTTATCCCGATCAAAAGAGGCCCATAATGTGGCCCTGGGAATCTGTACCCTATAATCTATGTTACGTTGTGCAGCATGTGAATTAAAGGAGGAGGTAGCTGCGCGAATGCACTTATATACATCTCCCTCTGTGGGGTCCAATTCTAAACTGCTTTCATCTATTTTGGATAAATCTAAAAGCTGATTCACCAATTTTAAGACCCGATTGGTGTTACGCCTTATCATTTTTACTGTCTCAATGCTTAATTGATCATTGGGATTTTGTTCTAGTCTTTCAATAGGACCTTTAATTAGTGTTAATGGTGTTCGAAACTCATGTGAGATATTGGCAAAAAACCTTGATTTAGCCCTATCTAGTGCTTCTAGTTGCTGTGTACTTGCCTGTTCGGCCAATAAAAGAGCTTTGTCCCTTCTGCTATTTGCCCTTAAAAATTTGTAAATCAGAAACCCTATTAGGGTCAGGGTAATAAGACCGACAATTAAGATGTTCCGCCATAGCCCACTTATCTTTTTATCGCGTTCTAATAAAGCTATAGTCTGTTCCTTAATTGTGAGCTCTTGCTCTCTTTGTTGAACTTCATAACTAGTTTCAATATGCTGCAGTTTCTCTAAATTGGCCTCATTATAAAGACTATCTCTGTATGCCTTGTGGAGTTGGTAAAATTTTAAGGCGTTTTCAAAGTTCTTTAAACTACTATAGTTTTTAGACAATGTAAGGCAGGCCGAGGCCGACTCAATTTTGAGTCTGTTTTGTGAGGCCACCTCATAGCTTAAAGCAGCATATTCCATTGATTTTTGAATTTTCCCTTTCTTTTGATAAATATTGGCTATATGACTAGAACTGGCTGCTATACCTTGATTATCTGAAATTTCTCTACTAAGGTTTAAAGCCTCAAATAAGTATGGAAGAGCCTTATCATATTTCTCCTGATTGATGTAAAGCGTTCCTATATTCTCCAAATTGATCGAGGTTCTCAATTTATGACCAAGTCGCCGATTTATTTTCAGTGCCTTGGAATAGTTTTCCATCGACTTTTGAGCCTGATCAATGTTCTTATAAACGTTTCCAATATTCACATAGGCAATAGCCTGACCATATTCATCTTTAAGCTTTTCGAATACTTGTAATCCTTGATTGTAATAGTTTAAAGATTCTTCGTAATCCTCCAATCTAAAATAAACACTTCCCAAGCCGTTTAATGTCTTTGCCATATGCAATTGATCACCGATCTCCTCATAAATGTCTAAAGCGGCAAATCCATTTTCAATAGCTCGCGGGTAATCTCCTAACAAACGATAGATCATTGTTAGATTTCTTTTTGCCTCGGCTTCTCCAGGCAAATATTTTAGCTCCTCGCTGAGAACTAATGCCTTTCTGGAATACAGCAATGCGGTATCTGCCGAGGAATAAAGGTAGGCCGAGGAGATTTGATTTAACAACTTCACTTTAAGAGAATCATCAGAGGATTCCTCCAATGCTATATGAAGACTATCTACCTTTGATTGTGAAAACAATAAGGCAGTATAAAGCAGTAAAAGAGGGAGAAGTGACTGTTTCATCTCCAAAAAGTTACAGTTACAAGATACCTTTTTTAGGTTTAAATCTTTTCCTTATGATACTACAATGGGAGCTATTTTTGCAACCACTGTGGTCTCAAAAGATAGCAATCCTGCACCATTCATCGGAGAAAGTGAACCGTTCATATTTTTCACAACATCGGAGGGCAGGTTCACAACATAAATTTAGTCAAATTGAAAAGTCGCCATACATTTACAGTGTAATTAAGTGCTAGTATTGACCCCAAATCTGATACTGATCTTAATTTAAAGTGCGGACCCCAAATCAGCACTTGACCTATAAAGTTCAACAAATCTTACGATACCTACTTAACTAAAAAAATCCCGCTGATTGCGGGATTTTTTTATGTTCTAGATCTAAACTATGCTAATTAGAAAGCATAGCTTAACCCTAGTGTCCAATACGTCTGTAGATCGTTATCTACGGTATCAAAGGTTTCCATGGCGTTGCCAAGGGTATTAATAGAATAATTCAACGCTTCTTGTTTATTACTTCTAAGTCCGAAATCAAAACCGACCCCTATCATTTTCCACAGGGTGTAGGCAAAGGAATTGGTCCAGGTCCAGTTGCTTAGATCTCCGCTTTTATAGCTTTGAAACATCGATAAATTGGTCTTAAAGCTTACCGCTCCAATCTGTTTGGTATAGTCTGCAACGATCTTTGCTCCCAAAGAAGATTCAAAAATATTGTCTTCTTTACTAAATACAAAGTTGTAGTTAAGGGGATGGATTACAACAACAAGATCTGTCACAGGCGTCCATGTCCCCCCAATACCAAGGTCTAGATACCCTGGATCATTAAAGTTGCTCAAAATGGTGGTTCGGTATTCTCCTAGAGTAGAAATAGCAAATTTTTCACTGATCTTCCTCCCGTAGAGCGAGGTTATCTGGAAAACGTCGGTTGCTTCTCTAAAGCCATCGTCATCTGTATCATCATCCTTGTCGTCTAGTTTGACCCAGTTAAGGTTGACATTACCTGAATTTCTCCAGAAAAATTTGTCCTGATTGAGATTTGCAAATGCATTAACGGTAAATCCGATGTTTCCGGAGGAGTTGTTAGGAATTCCCTGGGCGTACCAATTATTGAAGTTAGAAATACTTCCGCCAATCGTTCCAAAAGCGCCCTTTTTCCAACCGGGAAGCGCATCAATCTGTGCTTGTAAGGCATCAACCCGTCCTTGAATGGCAGCAATTGAATCTTTTTTAGCAGCCTGTGCAGACTTGAGTTCGGCCTCCGTTTGGCCAAAAGCGAAGGAAGTACTGGCCATCACAGCCAATACCAAGGTCAATTTTTTCATAATGTTTAGTGTTTATATAGTGTTATGAACAGCAAATGTAAGAATTGTTAATAAAATGTAGGTTTTATCAACATCATTTTCTCTTGAAAAGCGGGACAGAAGAACAGGCCTCGCCATACATGACACTTTTGGCCACCTGTTGTATTATTGATGCTGCCCAAAGGTAGGCGTTCCCAGGTACGGGTTTCTCGCTACAGCCCTTAATTATAACCGGTTTGTCCTTAAATTGATCAAGGTCTATATCAGTCAATACCTTCAAATAAATAGTAGATTCTAATTGCTCCAAATCTCCAATTACCACAAGCTTTGCGTAGGGTTGGAGTTTGGTACTTATTAACATATATGCCCAAGCTGGGATAATGGCATCTGTTGAACAGTTCAAAGCTACATAAGCCCCTTGATATTGCTGCCAAGTGTGACTCTCCACATGTGCCCTAAACTCCTTTTCTCTTAGAATAAGCCCTTCGAAGAGCCAATCTTTTATATCAAGAACATGCCGCTCACCCACTGGATAGTAGTCCTCCAGATCAAAGGTAACCAGCTTGCTTTGAGCTACTCGATTTACTATTGGATCTGTTTCTTCCTGCATCATTTTCATAGGATTTTACTAGCGCCTATGCCCTTTGCGAACTAAAGAAGTCCGAGTTCTAACTTGGCTTCTTCGCTCATAAGGTCTTGGGTCCAGGGCGGATCGAAGGTGATTTCGACCTCAGCGTCAACAACCATATCCAGAGACTTCACTTTTTCTTCAACTTCTACCGGCAGCGTTTCTGCGACCGGGCAATTTGGCGAGGTAAGGGTCATGAGGATCTTTACTTCATTGTCCTCATTAACTAAAACATCATATATCAATCCAAGCTCATAGATATCCACCGGGATTTCAGGATCGTAAATGGTCTTCAAAACCCTTACGATCTTCTCTCCTAACTCCTGGGTATCTACTGTAGTTGCTTCTTCGCTCATTTCCATTTAATTTAATTGAGTTTGATAGGCCACCGCATATAATTTCAGCTGTTTGATCATGCTCACCAAGCCATTGGCTCTTGTGGGAGACAAATGTTCCTTTAAGCCTATTTCATCAATAAAGTCTGTATTCGCCTCAATAATATCCTTAGGTCTTTGATTGCTGAAGGCCCGGATGAGAATGGCAATGATTCCCTTTGTGATGATTGCATCGCTATCTGCCGTAAACACCAGCCTATCATCTTGCAATTCTGCATGTACCCAGACCTTACTTTGACATCCTTTTATGATATTATCTTCTGTTTTGTACTCCTCATCAATCAAGGGAAGTGACTTCCCTAATTCAATCATGTATTCATACCGCTGCATCCAGTCATCAAACAAGGAAAATTCATCTACGATCTCATGCTGGATCTCTTCTATGGTCATAGGCTAATTTTTGCCAAAAATACGACAAGTATCAGTCGTTTTCAACAGTTTAGGAAAAACATAACAGAAGCGCTAAAGCAGCATTTGCCTCGCTTTTTGAACTGCTTGGACAAAGGTAACTACTTCCTCCTTGGTGTTGTAAAAACTGAAGCTGGCCCGTACTGTTCCCGGAATTTCAAAAAAGTCCATCACCGGTTGAGCACAGTGGTGTCCGGTCCTTACCGCAATTCCTAGCTTATCCAGAATGGTCCCTATATCATACGGATGTATTCCTTCAATATTAAATGATATTACGGAGGTCTTATTTTTGGCGGTACCGTAAATTTTTAACCCTTCAATTTCTTTAAGCTGCTTGGTAGCATAATCTACCAGCTCATGTTCATAGTTCTCAATTACCTCAATTCCAATAGAATTAATATAATCTATTGCAGCTCCGAAGGCTATTCCTCCACATATATTAGGGGTTCCTGCTTCAAACTTGTGCGGTAAGTCCGCATAGGTGGTTTTTTCAAAGGTTACCTCCTTGATCATTTCTCCCCCTCCTTGATAAGGCGGTAGTTTATTTAACCAGTCTTCTTTACCATACAAAATGCCCACCCCTGTTGGACCACACATTTTATGGGCAGAAACCGTGTAAAAATCAACATCTAACTCCTGTAGGTCTGCCTTTATATGAGGGGCTGCCTGAGCTCCGTCCACGAGCACCACAGCGCCTACTTTATGTGCCTCTTCAACAATTTCACTCACAGGGTTTACAGTTCCTAAAGCATTAGATACATGATTGCAAAAGACCAACTTGGTCTTTTCGGAAAGCAATTCATTGTAAGCTTCCATTATAAGTTCTCCATCCTCATTCATGGGTATAACTTTTAGGACAGCACCGGTGCGTTCGCAGAGCATTTGCCAGGGTACAATATTAGAATGGTGCTCCATTGCAGATACCAAAACTTCATCTCCAGCTTGCAGCAGTGTACTAAAACCATTGGCCACCAAATTTATTCCATGCGTTGTACCAGAAGTGAAAATTACCTCATGAGTTTTGGCGATATTAAAGTGCTTCTGAATCTTTTGTCTTGCCAATTCGTATTTGTCGGTCGCCTCTTGCGAAAGTGCATGAACCCCTCTATGGATATTGGCATTATAATTATGATAGTAATCTACTATGACATCTATTACTTGCTGCGGTGTCTGTGAGGTAGCAGCATTGTCTAGATATACCAGGGGTTTACCGTTTACTTCACGTTTCAAAATCGGAAAGTCCTTCCTAATAGCTTCTATGTCCAAAGCAGTTTCTATCATATTTTTTTAAAAAGCATTGAGACCCCCTGCTTAAGATCGGTTATAACTCAAAGCCTAAGCGCACTCCAAGTTTATTGGCAATTAGTTTATTGATCCTCTTCTTTAATTCTGGTATGCGAACACTTGCCAGAACATTGTTTGCAAAGGCATACATAAGCAAAGCTGCTGCTTCCTTTTTAGGGATCCCTCGGGTCTGAAGATAATACAGTGCCTCTTCATCCAATTGGCCAATAGTACACCCATGCGAACACTTCACATCATCTGCAAAGATCTCGAGCTGTGGTTTGGTATTGATCGTAGCCTTATCGCTTATGAGAATATTGTTATTTTGTTGAAAGGCGTTAGTTTTCTGGGCAATTTTGTCCACAATGATCTTCCCATTAAATACCCCAGTAGACTTTTCTCCATAAATCCCTTTATAATCCTGGTGGCTTTCGCAATTTGGTTGCTGATGATGCACTAAGGTGTGATGATCTACGTGCTGTTTCTCCCCTAAAATAGAAACTCCTTTCATGGTAGAGTCTATATGCTCTCCCCCCTGATAGAAGTTGAGATTGTTTCTGGTAAGCTTACCTCCAAATGAAAAGGTATGTACCTTAACGGTGCTATTATCTTTCTGCGCGATATAGGTGTTGTCTATAAGCGAAGCAGTTTTTGCATCGTTCTGCACTTTATAATAGTCAACAATAGCACTCTTTGCGGCATAAATTTCAGTAACCGCATTAGTAAGAACATCATTCTTAGTAAGGCTTTGGTGTCTTTCAATTACCTGAAGCTCCGCATTTTCTTCCACGATGATGAGGTTCCTTGGCTGCAGCATTAAACTGGCCTCGTTTCCAGTAGCAAAATGCAATATTTCCACAGGTTTTTTGGGTGCCTTATTCTTTGGTATATATATATAAGCTCCCTCTCTGCTAAAAGCTGTATTTAAAGTAGTAAGCGATTCGTCTTTAGCTGCAATCTTATTGAAATACACATCAATCACCGGCTTGTACATGGGCTTTGTAAGAGCCGAACTCATAAGACAAACATCCACGCCATCATGTGTGGTTTCAGAGAGATAGGAACTGTAGATCCCATCAATAAAAACAATTTTGTAAGTGTCTATCTCGTGTAAGAAGTATTTCTTTACCTCCCTGTATTCCAAGGCGTTTACTTCCTTCGGAAAGATGCTGAAATCTATTTTCAGCAAATTGTTCAGGGATGTATATTTCCAGGCTTCATGCTTTTTGTTGGGAAAACCATGGTTTTCAAAATTCTTTATAGCCTCTGTACGAATATCGTGTACCGGATGTTCTATATCCACGTTATTCTCAAAAGCCATAAAGGAAGAAACAAGTTTATCTTTTAAATCCATCTTTTTCAGTAAGCAGTACGCAGTAGTAGGAAGAAATCGCCTAAACTACTGATACCAAATTAAACAACAGCCTCGTTCTTAATCCAATCATACCCTTTTTCCTCTAGTTCAAGAGCCAGTTCTTTGGAGCCAGATTTTACAATCTTACCTTCATGCAGCACATGTACAAAATCCGGAACAATATACTCTAGCAATCTTTGATAATGGGTAATAAGTATTACCGCATTATCATTGCTTTTTAGCTTGTTAACCCCGTTTGCCACAATTCTCAAGGCATCAATATCCAAACCTGAATCGGTTTCGTCAAGAATAGCCAGTTTAGGCTCAAGCATGGCCATTTGAAAAATCTCATTTCGCTTTTTCTCTCCTCCGGAAAAGCCTTCGTTCAGTGATCTGGATAGAAATTTGCGATCAATATCTAACATCTCAGATTTTTCACGAATCATTTTGAGCATCTCATTGGCGGGCATATCTTCTTTTCCTTGTGCCTTTCTTGATTCATTGATCGCTGTTTTCATGAAATTCGTAACAGACACGCCAGGGATCTCAACCGGATATTGAAAAGAGAGGAAGATGCCCATATGAGCTCTTTCTTCCGGGGCAGTATCTTCCAAATCATTTCCTTCGAAGAAAATAACGCCCTCTGTTACTTCAAATTCCTCTTTCCCTGCAATTACGGAAGCCAAAGTACTTTTCCCCGAACCATTGGGCCCCATGATAGCATGAACCTCCCCCGGATTGACTTCCAAATTAATTCCGTTTAGTATTTCGTTTCCTTCTACACCAGCGTGCAGATTTTTAATTTTCAGCATCTTTTTTTATTTTCAAATAGTCTACTTCTTTTTATTATCCAACAGAGCCTTCAAGACTAATCTCAAGCAGTTTTTGGGCTTCTACAGCAAATTCCATAGGTAATTTATTTAGAACCTCCTTGCTAAAACCATTAACAATCAAGGCTATAGCTTTCTCGGTATCAATCCCCCTTTGGTTGCAATAAAATATTTGATCTTCTCCAATCTTGCTTGTAGTGGCCTCGTGCTCTATCTGCGCAGTTTTGTTCTTTGCTTCTATGTAAGGAAAGGTATGTGCTCCGCATTCATTGCCCATAAGCAGGGAATCGCATTGTGAAAAATTCCTTGCATTCTTGGCCCGGCTATTTACCTGTACCAACCCTCTATAGCTATTTTGTGATTTTCCCGCAGAGATCCCTTTAGAAATAATGGTGCTTTTAGTGTTCTTTCCTAAGTGAACCATTTTAGTTCCCGTATCGGCCTGCTGAAAGTTATTGGTGACGGCAATCGAATAGAACTCGCCTATAGAATTATCGCCTTTTAAAATGCAGGATGGATATTTCCAGGTTATTGCCGAGCCTGTTTCTACCTGAGTCCAGGAAATTTTGGCGTTTTTCTCGCATAATCCTCGCTTAGTTACAAAGTTGTAGACTCCGCCTTTACCTTCTTTGTCGCCGGGGAACCAATTTTGTACCGTTGAGTATTTTATTTCTGCATTGTCTAATGCTATGAGCTCAACGACAGCCGCATGCAACTGATTTTCATCTCTTGAGGGGGCAGTACAACCTTCCAGGTAGCTGACATAACTTCCTTCATCTGCTATCACCAAGGTTCTCTCAAACTGTCCGGTTCCTGCCTGATTAATTCTGAAATAAGTAGAGAGCTCCATAGGGCACCTTACTCCTTTGGGAATATAGCAGAAAGATCCGTCTGAAAATACGGCTGAATTAAGCGCCGCATAGAAGTTATCTTTCTGAGGAACTACGGTACCTATGTATTTTTTCACAAGCTCCGGGTGCTCTTTAATAGCCTCAGAAATAGAACAAAATATTATCCCCTTCTCTGCCAGGGTTTTTTTGAAGGTAGTGGCTACAGAAACCGAATCCATCACGATATCTACAGCAACTCCAGCTAGCTTTTTCTGTTCATCAACAGAAATTCCCAGCTTCTTAAAGGTCTCCAGTAACTCTGGGTCTACCTCATCCAAACTGTTATATTTTGGCTTTTTATTGGGTGCAGAGTAATAAGATATATCCTGAAATTCAGGTTTGGCATACTGAATGTTCGCCCATTCGGGTTCTACCATTTCCTTCCAGACCTTGAATGATTCTAGCCTCCAGGCCGTCATCCACTCTGGCTCTTCCTTCTTCTTGGAAATGGCAATAACAATATCCTCATTGAGTCCTTTGGGTAAAGTGTCAGATTCAATATCTGTGTAGAAACCGTACTCGTATTCCTTGGTTTCCAGTTCTTTTTTAAGTTCTTCTTCGGTATATGCCATTATTTAGTCAATTTTTTCGTTTGAAGATCAGCAATTCAAAACCTTCAAATTATAAGGAAAAACTCTCCCCGCAACCGCAGGTGCGTTGTGCGTTGGGGTTATTAAATACAAACCCTTTGCCGTTTAGCCCTCCTGAATACTCAAGCGTAGTTCCTACCAGGTATAAAAAACTCTTCTTATCTACAATGATGCGTACGCTATTATCCTCAAAAACCTTATCAGCTTCTTCTGCTTTATCGTCAAATTTGAGCTCATAGGACAGCCCGCTGCAACCTCCGCTTTTAACACCCACGCGTACATAATCCTTAGAAGCATCAAATCCCTCTTCTGTCATGAGGTTAATAACCCGTTCCTTAGCTGTATCTGAAACCTGTATCATACTTATCTATTTATACTCCTAATCCTTATTTAGTACAATTCTAAATAGTTTACAAATATAGGGTATATGTAGGGTTTTACAATAAAACCTAACATTATTATAACGAATGATCTAATAAACTTTATCTATGAAAAAAAATGACTTGGCAGAGGCCTTATAAGCAAAGGTGTTGCCCAGGCAGGAATATCTATTTAATCTTTAGGACAATGAGATCGGATTTTCCTTTATTTTGGACAGTAGGAAAGTCTAAACTGGGACTGCTACCAACAAGAAGAATATGCTCGTCCTTGTTCTCTATAGCGTCAAAACCCGAGTCAATCGCTGATCCTCCATAGGTGGCCTGCCATAATAAATTTCCGTCTTTATCGGTTCTTAGTACCCAGATATCATTCTCCCCAGCGTTTTTTGATACGTCCAGATCCGTGCTTCTAGAATTGCCACTAATCACAAAACCTCCATCACTTGTTGCACTAACGCTCTGAGCAGTATCAAAACCTGTACCTCCATAGGTCTTTTCCCAAAGAAGAGACCCATTTTCATCAATCTTGATCAGCCAAATATCAGATTCACCATGGTTTTGGGTCACATCCAGGTCTGTGCTAAAAGTGTGGCCCGTAATGACATAGGCATTATCTAAAGTCCTTGCTATATCATAGGAGACCTCTATCCCGGTTCCCCCATAAGATTTCTCCCATGCAAGCTCTCCGGTGGCATCTAGTTTTACCAGCCAAAAATCATAGCTTCCCTTGGCTAGGGAAATATCAGCGTCTCCACTCTCTGAAAATCCGGCCATTATGAATCCGCCATCATCTGTCTGTACAACGCTATAGGCCCTATCATTGTTAGTCCCTCCAAAATATCTTCTCCATAATAAATTCCCCTCGGAGTCTAGCCGGGTGCCCCAAAACTCCCCAACCCCATGTCTTGTAAGTAAATTACCTTTGGCGGTGCTTCCCTGACCTTCGGAAGAAACAACATCTAAAAACCCTACAAAAAAGAAGCCGCCATCGCTTGTTTGCACAAGATCATAAGAATGATCATGCCCGGAAAAACCAAAACTTCTTTCCCATTCTATCTCCCCTGAAGCATCTAACTTAAGGATCCAATTATCGTGAAACCCTTCATTATTGCTCCCATCTCCGTCGCTGCTCATGGCATAGCCAACAATGGCATAGCCGCCGTCAGTTGTTTGGATTACTGATTGTCCCCTGTCGTCTTTACTACCCCCATAGGTTTTGTTCCACTGCATAGTGCCCTCACTATCCAGTTTTAAAAGCCAATAGTCATTTACGGCCAAAGTCTTTCCTTGAATATCGCCATCAGTACTATTGGTATATCCCAAAACCGCATAACCTCCATCTGTGGTAGCAATAATGGATTGAGCAGTGTCATCGCCACTACCTCCATAATTTCTCACCCAATCCAAAGCTCCCAAAAAGTCCGAAGTATCAGCCAAATCGCCCTGCGGATCTAGCGCATCGTTAGAACAAGAACAAACAACACATATTAATAGGATATTCCTTAATATTTTCAGCATTTTTAATTCGATTTCTGAATTACAAAAAGGCCAGAACCTATATCGCTTGCAATAATTTTCCCGCTATTAAAATAGGGGTAGACACTCCAGACACCATTAAACGAAGGGGTGTCATTTGCAGGGAGGGTATCAAAGAAAGCTTTTTCACTAATATTCATATTAGCAATATCAGAGATATCCAGTACGCGAACCCCGGCACTGTAGTTGGCCAGGAAGAACTCGTCTCCCAACACATACCCATTATGGTCGATGGCCGCGGTAGTCCCCAAATAGGTAGTAAATAAGGCGGGACTATCCAAGTCTGAAAGGTCAAAAACCAGGGTTCTGGAGTTAAATCCGGAATTGATCTCATCGGTCTCATCCCCCAGAATAAAATAACGTTGATCATCTGTAAACCAGCCCTGATGGGTATATCCAACATTAGGATATTGAATTGAAGAAATGTTTGCAGGGTTGTTTTTGTCCGTAACATCTACGATTACCACTCTGCTTTCATTAGCGCCGATAAGTATTTCACTACCCGCATAGTCTGTATCCGGGCCGTTATAGCTGATCACCTGGGCATCGTGGGTGTAACCATTCCCTCCGTATCCGCCGGCTGCTGTGGGACTTTGAGGATCCTGAATGTTTACAAAAT
>JBFOMC010000230.1:0-5799 GCA_040830565.1 Flavobacteriaceae bacterium | reverse complement strand
ATTAAAGTCTAAGGTGAAGATGATCTTTGCTTTACTAATAAGATCCAGGGCAAGGGTATTGTCTTTCTCAAAATTGACAATTTCTTCGTTCCCAGGCATCCACTTGAGAAACTTAGGATAGTCGTTAGGACTAATCACCACTGCATCATGGCCAAGATTATTTAGATAGTGGCTCAGGCCTAGTGTGGACCCAATAGCATCGCCATCGGGATTTTTATGCGGTACAATTACAATTTTTTGTCGTTCAGACAAAAGTTGTCGAACTGCCTTTACATCCTCTAAATTCATGCGCGCAAAGATACAATAATATACGGTAGCCTTTAGGTAATGAGGTGAATTTTAGCAAGGCCTTAAGCCTCCCTGGAGGGCATCAGCACTCCCGCAAAAGTTATCCCTTACAAAGTGCTTTATTCTTGCGGGTTGCTTTAATAAAGCGTACTTTTGCCCAAAATTTTTAAAAATGACAGGAAACAGAACCTTTACAATGATTAAACCAGACGCGGTTGAGAATGGCCATATTGGTGCTATTTTAGAAAAAATCGCCTCGGCTGGTTTTAAGATCATAGCCATGAAATATACCCAAATGAGTAGAAGAGATGCTCAGGAATTTTATGCCATTCATAAAGACAGACCGTTTTTTGGAGAGTTAGTTGAGTTTATGACGAGAGGTCCTATTGTATCTGCCATTTTGGAAAAAGAAAATGCGGTAGAAGACTTTAGAGCACTAATTGGGGCTACAAATCCTGCAGAGGCAGCCGAAGGAACTATTAGAAAACTTTACGCTAAAGATATAGGAGAAAATGCCGTACACGGATCGGATAGCGATGAGAATGCCGCGATCGAAGGGGCTTTCCACTTTTCGGGCAGAGAAATATATTAGAAGAACATTTTAAGATACATTACCAGGGGTTGTTTGAACAAAGCGTTCAGATAACCCTTTTTTTATCGTAAGACCAACTGTTTTATAAGATCTTTTCCCAACTCTTCGTTCAGCATCTTAATAATTTTTGATCTTCCATGACTCAATTCTTCGCGTAGTACAGAAGAGGAAAGAGCTACATAAAGAATGTCATTTCGGAGTTCTATGGAGATCGTATAATTATCGACACCATTCCCCATAAGCTTTTTCCAGGCCTCAACCACTTTGACTTTATCAATACCTCCCTGGAGCCTATTTTCCGAAATGAACTCCTGCAAAGCCTCACCCAAGGACAGATTGTTGTTTTTACGCTTTTGCATCAGGGTATGTTTAGAGGTTGAAACCGTTTATAATAATACCTAATATTTTCGTCATTCACAACCGTAAAATTGTCAGAAGAAAGCGCTTCAATTTGCTCCCGCCATTGGCTCAGTGCGTTTTTATAACTCATGATCAACTTACCGTTGTCTTCAAGAATTACAAAGGGTTCGGCGTCGTTAGAAGTAATAAAACTTCCGTCCAATTTTGGTTGTACTTTTTTTCGATAGCCCTGATTGCCCTCCAATGACAGATAGTCTACCGTGCGGTTAAGATCATAGGTCTTGACATCACCCTTTGGAAATACTACTTTGTCTATTTCCCAATAGCCATTCAGATAATGAAGGTCTTCCTTACCCGGTTTTTTTGCGCAGCCAAGGGCCAAAGAAAAGATAAGAACTGCCAGGAAAGTTTTCATCATAAGTTAAATATTTTGTAAGATTGGTGAGTAGACTTAACCACATTTTCGGTACGTTCTGCGTGGGTATCACTTATAAAGATCTGTCCAAAATTGGCATCATCTACTAATCTGATGATATGAGCCACTCTGTTCTCATCAAGTTTGTCAAAAATATCATCTAACAAGAGGATAGGGGTGGTTTTAGCTTCCTCTCTAATCAGGTAAAACTGGGCAAATTTCAAGGCAATCAGGAAAGACTTTTGCTGGCCCTGGCTTCCGAACTTCTTAATGGGATGTGACTCAATTTCAAAACTGAGATCGTCTTTGTGGATCCCTACACTTGTATATTGAAGCGCTCTATCTTTTTCGATGCTTGTGATAAGAAGTTCAGAAAGATCATTCTTTGCTAACTGGCTGACATAGTTTAAGTTAACAACTTCCTGCCCCCCGGAAATGGCAAGGTATTGCTCTTTGAAAATTGGGATAAAAGCGGCTATGAACTCCGCTCGTTTGCGGTGGATAAATGCTCCAAATTCTGAAAGTTGTCCATTATACACCTCAATGGTGGTCTCATCAAAAGTATGGTTAGCTGCAAAGTATTTTAAAAGAGAATTTCTTTGTGCAAGAACCTTGTTGTATTTAATTAGGGTTTGAAGGTATTCTGGGTTCGATTGGCTAATGACCCCGTCCATAAATTTACGTCTGGTCTCACTACCTTCCATAATCAGATCTCTGTCTGAAGGTGAGATGATCACCAGAGGTAATAGCCCTATATGCTCCGAAAGTTTATCGTAGACCTTACCATTTCGCTTGATGGTTTTTTTCATACCGCGTTTTAAACTGCATACCACTTTCTCATCTCGTTCTGCCTTAACAAAGTGGCCATCAATAACGAAAAACTCTTCTCCATGCCTGATGTTTTGAGAAGACATGGGGTTAAAGTAGCTCTTTCCAAAAGCGAGGTGATAAATGGCATCCAAGACATTCGTCTTCCCTACTCCATTGTCTCCAACGAAGCAATTTATTTTAGTGTCAAAATCAAAATCCCGGGAATCAAAATTCTTGTAGTTAATCAGGGATAATTTCTTCAAAAACATCTAATGGAGTATTTAGCAGTGGTCATGGGGGGTGCAAAATATCGAAAAATAACGAATAAATAGGCCTTGGGTTTTGTTTAAAAACTTTATTTTTGCGCCACCAATAAAAATAAAAATGGCAACATATAAAAAGAGGGGTTTTAAACCAAAAAATAAAGCTGAGGGAAGATCTTTTGATGAGCAGAGCAGTACCACGGCAGAGGTTTTTAGCACCTTAGATGAGGGAGCATCCAGATCTGAACAGTGGGTAGCCAAAAACCAAAATTATATTCTGGGCATCATTGGAGTTATCGCAATTGGCGTGCTGGGCTACCTGGCTTACAACCAATTTATTATGAAGCCAAAGATCGCAAGCGCCGCTAATGAGTTGTTCTATCCTCAACAATATTTTGATCAGGCCCTAAATGGTGCTGCTGCAAAAGATTCGCTTTACAATTTGGCCTTAAACGGGGCAGAGGGGAAATATGGTTTTTTAGACATTATTGAAGAGTATAAAGGAACTCCGGCAGCAAACCTTGGGAATTACTATGCGGGGATGTCTTACCTACACATGCAGCAGTATGATGATGCCATACGCTATCTTGAAAAATTCTCTTCAAGTGATGCAATGCTTGGACCTTTGGCCCTGGGCGGGATAGGTGATGCCTTTATGCAGCTTGGTCAGGCAGCCGATGCGTTGAGTTACTATGAAAAAGCAATTGGCCATAACGAAAATGACTATACTACCCCCAGATTCTTGTACAAGGCAGGGGTTACAGCCCTGGAACTGGGACAAAAAGAAAAAGCTTTGCAATATTTTGAGCGAGTAAAGCAAGATTACGCTACCTCTAATGAAGCTGGCACTATTGATGCCTTTATAGGCATGGCCAAAAGCGGGTCTTAAGATGGCTACGAAAAACAAAAATTTGTCGGCCTACGACAAAACCTCAATCCCAAACGCGAAAGATCTTCGGTTTGGGATTGTTGTTTCTGAGTGGAATGCAGAAATCACCGAGGCACTCTATCAGGGAGCCTTAAGTGCTTTGGTCGACTGTGGAGCTCTGCGAAACAATATAGTTCGGTGGGAAGTCCCCGGAAGTTTTGAACTTGTATATGGTTGCAAGAAGATCGCCCAGACGGAAAAACCTGATGCAGTGATCGCTATTGGAAGTGTCATCAGAGGCGAGACAGAACATTTTACTTTTGTATGCAATGCGGCCTCGCAGGGT
Source organism: Flavobacteriaceae bacterium (assembly GCA_040830565.1). Classification (GTDB taxonomy): domain Bacteria; phylum Bacteroidota; class Bacteroidia; order Flavobacteriales; family Flavobacteriaceae; genus JAFMPW01. The sequence continues at coordinate 1,857 of JBFOMC010000230.1, read as the reverse complement.
ATAAAAGACCTTAATGTGCATTTAGATATTCCTGTGATCTTCTGTGTACTCACAGACGATACCATTGACCAGGCCAGGGCCCGAAGTGGTGGCAGGCATGGGAACAAAGGTACCGAGGCGGCTATTGCAGCTATTAAGATGGCCAGTCTTTAAGCAATAAACAATTATCAATAATCAATTATCAATAGATCGTAGGGGCTAGCGGTTTCTGCGTTTTCAATTTTCAATTTTTCATTTTCAATTGGTAAAGTCTATTTTTCCAATATCTTGTCTTTTGTCTTTTGTCTTTTGTCTTTTGTCTCTTGTCTCTTGTCTCCTGTTCTCATTTCTCATTTTCCACTTTCCATTTTCAATTCCTCAATTCCTCTTTTACCGGTATTAACCCCTTAAAACTGTTAACAAATTTTGGGATAGATAGCTCGGCACTTTTTTTGATTTTAAGTAACTTTGAAGGATTCACGGCATGGGAAAATTCACAAAATTACGGAAGAACAAAAAGTTCAGCTATTCGCCTCGTTACTACGATGATAAGGGAGAAGGTAACCCCTATAAAATAGAGCATAAGTTAGACAAGTACCGGAGTACCGTAAATGCTCCAAGAGGGTTGAAAGGAAAGTTTAGAGGTGCAATGTCTGATATCCAGCGGCAAGGAGATCGAAACTTAAAATTGAGAATGACGATCATTATTGCGATTCTGGTGTTAATTTTCCTCTACATTATTGATTTTGATCTGTCTATATTCTTTAAAAGCTGATGGCAGATATAATTCAACTCTTACCAGATCATGTAGCCAATCAGATAGCTGCAGGGGAAGTGGTTCAGCGCCCGGCTTCTGTGGTAAAGGAATTAATGGAGAATTCCATAGATGCCGGAGCTACATCGGTTAAACTTATTATAAAAGAAGGTGGAAAAACCTTGATTCAGGTAGTAGATGATGGTATTGGTATGAGCCCTACGGACGCCAGGATGAGCTTTGAACGTCATGCTACCTCCAAGATAAAAGGTGCTCAGGACCTTTTTCACCTGAATACCAAGGGCTTCAGAGGGGAGGCTTTGGCTTCTATTGCCGCTATTGCTCATGTAGAAATGCAGACAAAACCCTCTTCTGATGAACTGGGCACAAATCTGAGAATTGAAGGAAGCAAAATAATTTCGCAGGATGTGGTGGCCGCTCCAAAAGGGACTTCTATTGGCGTGAAGAACCTATTTTTCAATATTCCCGCACGCCGCAATTTCCTCAAATCAAATCAGGTTGAATTAAGGCATGTCACTGATGAATTCCACAGGGTTGCGCTGGCGCATCCTTCGGTTTCCTTCAATTTTTATAACAATGGCAGCGAATTGTTCAACCTGCCAGCTACTTCTTATAGAAAGCGTATAGTGCACATTTTTGGGAGTAAAACCAATGAAAAGTTAGTGCCTGTTAAGGAAGAGACACAGGTAGTCAAAGTAGACGGGTTTATCTGCAAACCGGAATTCGCAAAGAAGAGTAGAGGAGAACAGTTTTTCTTTGTAAATAATAGATTTATCAAAAGCCCTTATCTGCATCACGCGGTAGTAAACGCTTTTGAAGGACTCATAAAACCTGACGCCTTTCCAGGCTACTTTCTATACTTAGAGGTAGATACCTCTTCCATAGACATCAATATTCACCCGACTAAGACGGAAGTAAAATTTGATGATGAGCAAACCATATATGCAATTCTCAGATCTACGGTTAAGCATAGTCTGGGGCAGTTTAATGTAGCGCCCGTATTGGATTTTGAAAAGGATCAGAATCTAGAGACTCCATATGCATATAAGAACATGGGAGTACAACCCCCAAAGGTCACCGTTGATGCTCGTTTCAATCCCTTT
>JBFOMC010000229.1:0-49767 GCA_040830565.1 Flavobacteriaceae bacterium | reverse complement strand
TATATAATTGATAAAACCTAATTCAAATGTCCTTCACCGCTTTTTGAACTAATTCAGGTAATAGTTCACGTTTTCAGAGGTAACCACATCTATAGGTAGCAATTTTCGTGAGGGAATTTCCTTTCCAAATAAAAAGTGTTCTGCCAGCTGCCCAACACCCAGATAGGCCTGTCGTTTTGGTTTCTGATGTATCAGAAAGTCTATCGCTCCATTTTTGATATAGTTAATATTCTCTTTTAAGAGATCATATCCTACGACCACATAATTATTTCCAGACTCATGAAGTGCTTCAATTAATAGGTGTGCCTTAGAGTTGGTTACAAAAATGGCTGATAAGTCTTGGTTTTCTTTTATAAGATGTTGCACTTGCTCCTTGAATGGCAAGACTCCATCTGTGCTAAGTTGATGTGTAAATAGGTCTATCTCTCCGGAACATTTGTCCTGGAAATAACTCATGAAGCCATTTTCTTTCTGAAGCATATGAGGCTCTACATTAATATGTACCACACAAACGGAAGCATCTTTGCCAATCATTTTGTGTATTAAGCTGGCTGCAACCCTTCCACTCTGATAGAGATCCTGACCAATGAAATTTTCATTATTCAAGGGATCAATAGTGTTATTGAATGATGCGACAACAACATTAGTTTCTACACATTTTCTAAAGACATTTAAAGATTCGTTATGAAAAAGTGGCGCCATTAAAAGGGCGTCAGGTTCAGATTGCAAGGCTTTTTGTGCAACGGCGACGAAAGAAGCTTCATTATAAGGATGGTAGAAGAAAGCTTCTACCGTTACGCCAAAGTTGGTGAATTCCTTCTCCGCCTGATGAATTCCCTCAAGGGCCGGGCTCCAATAGGGGTCTATTTCGGGATCGGGAAGTAGCGCACAAATAGTATAGACCTTGTTGGTTTTGAGATTTCTGGCTATTGGATTGGGCTGATAATCAATTCTCTTCAGTACGGCATCTACCTTCTCAAAAGCCTTTTGGGAAACCCTTCCCCTTTTATGCAAAACCCTATCGACCGTCCCCTTAGATACTCCGGCCAACCTGGCGATATCCTTAATTGTATATTTTTTTTTATCCATTAAGAACCGTGATTATTCAAAATATCCCTCTTATTTGATTTTACAATATAGATAATCTAAAAGAAAGTGGTTAGTAGCCCTGGTAAAGGCGAAACCAAATCGGAAACTTTCCAAATCAGATCTTATCAACAAGCGCAGGAGGGCTTAATCTGGAATGGTCAATAATGGAATGTTTGTGTGAAAAGCAATTTTTTTGATGACTGGCTCTCTTGTTAACTCCTCTAAGAAACCGTGTTTGTAGTTTATCATGGCCAGTAGATCTATACCCAGTTCTTCTAAAAATGTTTGAATCACTACAGATTTATTGGCAAAGAAAGGCATCCAATGCACCGTAGTGGGTACATCGGCCAGATATTCTTCCAGGATGCTTAGATTAGATCTTTGGTATTTATCCAACTGTTTTTCTTCCTTAATATGCATTATCCTGATGCTGGCTCCCAAATGTGTTGCAATTTCTTTTAATGGCTTGATGATACCTGCGTGAAAAGTCCTTCTGAGATCTGTTACCAGGGCAATCTCTTTGGGTTTATTAAATACGTAGTTGTGAGGGACCGCTACTACCGGACATAATCGGCTGGCCTTAATAATCCTAACCGTATTGCTCCCTATAAATACTTCCTTTAATCCCGAAGCCCCTAGAGTTCCAGTAATTATGAGATCAATATTATATTCACGTACTGCTTCCCTGACCTCTTCAGTTAACAGGCTAAATGATGAGATGGTATTAAAATGATGATTTGGATTAAAATGGGTTTGCTTTATACGATCTAGCAGCGCTTTAAGACCCTCTTCGGAAGCAGAGTTTAAGGTGTCTTCTAATAGCCTCCCTTCAGTATTAACAGCCATAAACCGGCTGTGTACTATGGCCGGAGTATAGGTATTAAGAAAGTGGAATGTGCAAGGGTCATCCCTATAAAGCTCAAGAGCGAACTGAGTGGCATTCCAGGCGTTCTCAGAAAAGTCTGTAGGCAACAATATCTGCTTCATCTGATTTTTATTTGATAAGATGAAGTAAAATTAATACAACTCCGACCGCAAGAATATGATATATATCAGGTTCCCGGACCTTGAACCTTAAAGAAATTAAAAGCCATCAACCAGGTCTTGAAGCTTTTTATGATCCGTGATGCCGATCTTCTTTCCCTTAGTTTTCAAATAGCCATTCTTCTTAAATTCTGAAATTATTCTGATGCAAGATTCCGTTGCGGTGCCCACAACATTTGCAATATCTTCTCTGGAAAGTTTAAGCAATAAAAAGCCTTCTTCATCTTCACCATAATTCTTTTTTAAGTAAAGGAAGGCCTCAGCAATGCGCTGCTTTACGGTCTTCTGAGACATGTTTACAATAACATCATCTGCTTCCCTAAGATCGTGGGCCATATGCCTAAGCACCTCAAAAGTAAAATCAGGATTCTTATGGAGACTATTTATGATAACCTCCTTGGGAATGAAACAGACCTCCATATCGTTCACTGCTACGGCACTTAAATTGGCCGTTTCTTCGGCAATTACTGACCGTTGTCCTAATACCTCGCCTTTGGCGGCTAATTTTACGATCTGGTCTTTGCCATTAGAGCTTAGTTTGGAGAGTTTAGAGACACCGTCTCTAACGCAATAAACGCCTCCAAGTTTGTCTCCCTCTTCAAAAATCGACTCTCCTTTTTTTATTACTTTAGTGCTTTTGGTATCAGATACTTTTTTTAATTCTTCCTTGCTCATTGCTCTTAAAGAATTAAATTTTCTAATGATACATTGTTCGCACCTACTTGACATGATCTTCAGTTTATTGGTATTAAACAAAAATACGGGTATTTAAAAGTACAAAAACTGACATATATCATATTATCGATATACTAAAACCTTCACCTTTGCTAACAGGTATTAAGCAAATGTAAATGGACACTGCCAACTGTTATCATTGTGGCGATCCATGCGATAGAGGAGTCATTACTTTCGATGACAAAAAGTTCTGTTGCACTGGATGCAAGACGGTTTTTGAGATTTTTCAACACAATGATCTTTCCTATTATTACGAGTTGCAAGCCAGCCCGGGGGCAGCTCCTGAAAAGCAGGATGGCAAGTATGAATTTCTTTCGGATCCCAAGATTGTAGAAAAACTTATAAGCTACCAGGACGAATCCTTGCAAATTGTCAATTTATACATCCCACACATTCATTGTAGTTCCTGTATTTATATCCTTGAAAATCTAAACAAACTGCATAAGGGTATAAGAAGTTCACAGGTTAATTTCCCTAAAAAAGAGGTGCGCATTACCTATCAAACAGAAGCCTTCTCTTTAAAGGAAGTGGTAATGTTATTATCTCAGATTGGGTATGACCCAAACATTTCTTTAAAGGACTACGACAGTAAATCTTCAGGGAAAGATAGAAGTCTGCTTTATAAAACCGGAATTGCCGGTTTTGCGTTTGGCAATATCATGTTCTTGTCTTTTCCGGAGTATTTTGAAGTAGGGGAATTTTGGCTCGAACAATTTAAGGGAGTATTTCGTTGGCTGATGTTGCTTTTTTCCATTCCGGTGGTCGTTTATTCCGGAAGAGATTATATCATTTCGGCGTATAAAGGATTGCGATCCAAGATCTTGACCATAGATGTCCCCATAGCTATAGGAATTCTGGTGCTTTTTATCCGGAGTTGCGCTGAAGTAATTTTTGATTGGGGCACCGGATTCTTTGATAGTCTCACCGGATTGATATTCTTCTTATTGCTAGGTAAATTTTTTCAACACAAAACATATTCCTATCTGTCCTTTGAGCGAGATTACAAATCGTATTTTCCAATTTCAGCAACACGACTTAGCTCAAAAGGCAAGGAAGAGGTAGTTCAAATCTATGACATAGCTCCGGGAGATAGGTTACTCATAAGAAATGAGGAACTTATTCCCGCAGATGGCATCCTAATTAAAGGAAAGGCCCAAATTGATTACAGTTTTGTAACCGGAGAAGCCGCGGCCATCCGAAAACACTCCGGAGATAAAATCTATTCCGGAGGGAAACAGATCAGCGGTCCTATTGAGATGGAAGTGTTGAAGTCTGTCTCCCAGAGTTACCTCACCCAATTGTGGAGCAATAGCGTTTTTAAGGAAGATAAGACCAGCCAATTTCAGACCCTCACAGACAGTATTGGAAAACGTTTCACTTTAGTAGTTCTTACTATTGCAGTAGCTGCAGCCGCCTTTTGGGCAGTTGTAGATAGCAGTTTGGTTCTGAACGTTTTTACTGCCGTTCTTATCATCGCCTGCCCCTGTGCTATAGCGCTGGCTGCGCCGTTTACCCTGGGCAATATGCTTAGGATTTTTGGCCGGCTGAAGTTCTTTCTGAAAGACACTCAGACTATTGAACGACTTGCCAAAGCAGACACCATAATCTTCGACAAAACAGGCACTATTACAACAACACAAAAAAGTGAGATATCCTATCAGGGCTTACAGCTTTCTTTGGAGGAAGAAGCTTTGCTAAAAAATACTTTGCGAGGGTCTAATCATCCATTAAGCAGATCCCTATATGCTATTTTAAAGGAGCACGAAATCACCACCCTCGACGATTATCAGGAACATCCCGGAAAAGGGCTGGAGGGCAGCAAAGATGGGCAGCATATGCGAATTGGTTCGGAAGAATTTGTTTCCAAAAAAAGCCAGGGAGATGCAGAGAGGACGGCCGTTCATATAAGTGCTAACGACCATTACAAAGGACATTTTACGTTTAGAAATGCATACAGAGAGAGTGTACCCCAATTGGCAGAAGCCCTGGGAAAACATATGGATCTGGCGGTACTTTCTGGCGATAACGAAGCTGAAAGACCAAGACTCCAAAAGATCTTCCCCCAGCTGACCCCTTTTTATTTTAACCAGCAACCGCAGGACAAGCTAAAATTTATAGCACAGTTACAAAAGGCCGGAAAAAAAGTGATCATGGTAGGAGACGGATTAAATGATGCCGGTGCCTTTGCACAAAGTGATGTTGGCATTGCAATCGCAGAAAATGTAAATGTATTTACCCCTGCTTCGGACGCCATTTTGGACGGCTCAAAATTTGGGCAATTACATGCCTATTTAAACGCATCAAAAAAAGCCATCACTATCATTAAGGTGAGCTTTGCGCTTTCTTTTCTCTACAATATTGTTGGACTTTACTTTGCTGTAACGGGTCAATTACAACCCGTTGTGGCAGCTATTTTGATGCCCTTGAGCTCTATAAGTGTAGTGCTGTTTGTTACTTTGGCTACTAATTTAATAGGTAGAAAACTGAAATAAATAAAAACAAATTTAAACTGATATATGTCATATTTTATTGAGAACCGCGGTATTAGTTTTGACCCCAGATTCAGGTAGGTATGAGCGTAATATATGTATTGTTAGCCATTAGTATTACAGTGGCTCTCGTATTTTTTGCAGCCTTTATCATTTCAGTAAAAAAAGGGCAGTACGATGATTCGTATACCCCATCTATACGTATGCTGTTTGAGGATGAACTGGTGAAAAAAACTTCAGATAAAAACAAATCAAATAAAGAAAAATCAATCCAACTAAATGAGTGACTATGGAAGTGCAACAATTTCATTATGACAATAAGATTGTCCAAAAATTCCTCTACGCCACAATGTTCTGGGGAGTTATTGGAATGCTGGTGGGTCTGCTACTGGCTTTTATGTTTTTATTTCCAAACATAACCGATGGTATTTCTTGGCTTAGTTTTGGACGTATAAGACCATTACACACCAACGCGGTAATCTTCGCTTTTGTGGGGAATGCAATCTTTGCCGGAGTTTACTATTCTACCCAGCGGCTTTTGAAGGCCAGGATGTTTAGCGATGCCCTGAGCAATTTTAACTTCTGGGGCTGGCAGGCCATTATTGTGGCAGCTGCTGTTACTTTGCCCTTAGGCTATACTACTTCAAAGGAATATGCCGAATTAGAGTGGCCTATAGACCTCGCCATTGCCGTAGTATGGGTTGCTTTTGGTTGGAATCTTATCGGTACTATGCTCAGAAGAAGGCAACGCCATTTGTACGTGGCCATCTGGTTTTACCTTGCCACCTTCGTAACGGTTGCCGTGCTCCATATTTTTAATAGTCTGGAATTGCCAGTGAGTGCATTAAAGAGTTACTCGGTCTATGCAGGAGTCCAGGACGCTTTGGTACAATGGTGGTATGGACATAATGCAGTTGCCTTTTTCCTTACCACGCCTTTTCTGGGATTGATGTACTATTTTGTCCCTAAAGCCGCTAACCGACCTATTTACTCGTACAGACTTTCAATTGTGCATTTCTGGTCTTTGATTTTTATCTACATATGGGCCGGACCGCATCACCTCTTATATTCATCTTTGCCAGACTGGGCACAGAATCTTGGAGTCGCTTTTTCAGTAATGCTGATCGCTCCTTCCTGGGGTGGTATGATAAACGGATTACTAACCCTTAGGGGTGCTTGGGATAAAGTAAGAACAGATCCTACCTTAAAATTTATGGTGGTAGCGATTACGGGCTATGGTATGGCCACTTTTGAAGGTCCTATGCTATCCCTCAAAAATGTAAACGCTATTGCCCACTTCAGTGACTGGATTATTGCGCATGTACATGTTGGCGCATTGGCCTGGATCGGGTTTTTAACTTTTGGAATGATTTATTGGTTGGTTCCTAAAATGTTTAAAACAAGATTACATTCCAGACCCATGGCTAATTTCCATTTCTGGATTGGCACCCTTGGAATAATCCTGTACGCCCTCCCAATGTATGTAGCCGGCTTCACTCAGGCTCTAATGTGGGACGACTTTAATCCTGATGGAACCTTGGTTTACGGAAATTTCCTGGAAACAGTAAATGAGATCATTCCGATGTATTGGATGCGAGCCATAGGAGGAAGCATGTACCTAATAGGTATGTTTGTGATGCTTTACAATGTGGTTAAAACCATTAGAACCGGCACTAAAGTGGAAGACGAATTGGCCGAAGCTCCTGCTCTGACCCGGGTCTCCAAAAAGAGAACAGTTGGGGAGACTTATCACACCTGGTTAGAGCGCAAGCCTATTCAATTAACCATCTTAGCAACCATTGCTATCTTAATTGGCGGGATCATTCAAATTGTTCCTACCATTCTGGTAAAATCTAACATTCCCACCATAACCAGCGTGAAACCCTATACCCCTCTTGAATTGGAAGGTAGAGACCTGTACATACGAGAAGGTTGTGTTGGATGCCACTCGCAAATGGTACGTCCATTTAGAAGTGAAGTGGAGCGTTATGGAGAGTATGCCAAGGCAGGAGAATTTGTTTATGATCATCCCTTCCTTTGGGGAAGCAAACGTACGGGGCCCGATCTCCTCAGAGTCGGTGGAAAGTATTCAGACAATTGGCATTTAAATCATATGTACGATCCTCAGAGCACGTCTTCGGGCTCCATAATGCCGGCCTACCAATGGTTGGTCAGAGACGAGCACGACAGAAGTGATATTGAGGCAAAAATGAGAACCATGGTAAAACTTGGTGTTCCCTATACCGATGAAGACATAGCCAATGCTCAGGCTTCCATGGATGCACAAGCACTACAAATAGAGAAAAATCTCTATACAGATCCCGATTTTGCAAAGGGGTATGAGGATGACAAAAAGTATGCAGCGGAAAATGGTCTGGAATTCATTGAAATGAGAGACAGGGAAATTGTAGCCCTTATTGCATATCTGCAGCGCTTAGGAACAGATATTAAAGTAAAAGAAACTGCTGAAAACCTTTCAGAAAACAATTAAGTTATGCTAAAGTACGTCAAAAACCATATGGAAAGTATAGAGGGCGTCGCCACCTATCCAATGATATCCTTACTCATTTTCTTCATCTTCTTTGAGATTCTATTCTGGTGGGTGTTTACAGCCTCTAAAGAACATATAAAAGAAGTAAGTGAGTTACCCTTAGATGATAACAACCAAAACAACGAACTACTATGAAAAATTTAGCTCCCTGGTGGATAAGAATACCGGTAATATTTTTTCTAATCTTTGCTCTTATGGAGTATTTTATAGACTCCGGAGACAAACCGGCCTTCCTGGCCTATCCCATTACCCTTTGGTTTTTGTTATTTGTTCTATTGCTTTTAATTGCTATTGAACTCATCCTGATCTCTGTAGAGAATGTAATGTTCCACACCTTGACTGAAGAAGCTAAAGAGCGCTATCTTAAAAATAAGGAAAAAGGATGGGAATGGAAATGGGGTAAGAGAATGTATAAAAAATTACTGGGGTCCAGACCTATTGAAGAAGAGGGCGAGATTATCCTGGACCACAATTACGACGGCATTCGCGAATTGGATAACAGACTCCCTCCCTGGTGGGTATATATGTTTTACGCCACTATTATTTTTGGAGTAGTTTACCTGGCGAGATTTCATGTGTTTGGTGACTATACCCAGGCCGAAGAATACGACCAGGAAGTTGCCGAAGCCCAGCTGGAAATTGAGGAGTACAAGAGAACAGCTAAAGATCTTGTAGATGTAAATACCGTTGAATTGCTTACCGAGGCATCTGACCTCAGTGCAGGAAAGGCTATTTACGATATCAATTGTGTAGCCTGCCATATGCCAGACGGCGGTGGGGGAATTGGACCTAACCTCACAGATGAATATTGGATCTTAGGAGGAGGTATAAAGAATGTCTTCAATACGGTATCAGAAGGGGGTAGAGATGGTAAAGGAATGATCGCCTGGAAACAAACCCTAAAACCTCTGGAAATGGCACAGGTGTCTAGCTATGTCTTAGGAATGCAAGGTACTACACCTGCCAATCCAAAAGCAGCTGAAGGAGATTTGTGGGTTGATGAAGGATCTGAGGAATAGAATATAGGATTGAGAAACCGCTAAGAGTATCTTTGGTATCCTTGACGGTTAACTCTAGTTGGGAATACAATTCCTTAAGCACGTGAAATGGCGCAAGAAGAGAATTTTAGAGATTCTATTGGTACGATAAACAAAGAGGGCAAGCGCGCATGGGTGTTCCCTAAAAAACCCAGTGGAAGATTTTATACCTACCGCAAATGGGTGAGCTACTTTCTACTCTTATTTCTTATCGCATCTCCCTTCATCAAGGTAAATGGTAACCAATTTTTGATGTTCAATGTACTGGAACGTCGATTTAATATTTTCGGTTTCCCATTTTGGCCACAGGACTTTCATCTCTTTGTAATTTCTATGATCATTGGGGTGATTTTCGTTGCGCTGTTCACCGTAGCCTTTGGTCGTATTTTTTGCGGTTGGATGTGCCCTCAAACCATTTTTTCAGAAATGGTATTTAGAAGAATTGAATATTGGATCGATGGGGATAGAGGGGCACAAATACGATTAGACAGACAGCCTTGGAATGCAGAAAAAATTAGAAAACGCGTACTCAAATGGACCGTTTTTTTTATTATTTCTTTCATTATTGCAAACGTCTTTCTGGCCTATCTTATAGGCAGTGATAGACTTATTAGTTACATCCTTGCTGGACCCTTAAGTCACCTCAGCACCCTTATTTCACTCCTCATCTTTACCGGAGTGTTCTACTTTGTGTTCGCCTGGTTCAGAGAGCAAGTGTGCATTATAGCATGCCCCTATGGAAGAATGCAGGGAGTGCTACTTGATAATAAATCTATAGTAGTAGCCTATGACCATAAAAGAGGAGAAGGTGAGAACGGAAGAAAAAAATTCAGAAAGAATGAAGACCGGGCCGCTTTAGGGCACGGAGACTGTATAGATTGTTTTCAATGCGTAAATGTTTGCCCCACCGGAATCGATATTCGAAACGGCACCCAATTAGAATGTGTTAATTGTACTGCCTGTATAGATGAATGCGATACCATTATGGAGAAGGTGAATCTTCCCAAAGGCTTAATTCGTTATGCCAGTGAAGACAATATCGTCAAAAAGGCGAAATTTAAATTTAATCCGCGGCTTAAAGGATATACTGCCGTACTCACCATACTGATTGGTGTCCTTATAGGAATGCTTTTTTTACGTAACGACCTGGAAGCAAATATTTTGCGTTTACCTGGGCAGTTGTACGAAAGAAAAGAAGGAAATATTATTAGTAATGTGTATACCTACAAGTTAATTAATAAGACCACCGAAGATATAGGGGATGTCAGTTTTAAGTTGATGTCTCACCAGGGTAAGATAGAGTTAGTTACACATCAGAATTTTGTGGTACCAGCCCAGGATCTGGCCGAAGGCACAATTTTTATTGAGATAAATAATGCTGCCCTCAATGGAGATAAGGACAAGTTGAAGATTGGAGTATACAGTGGTGAAAAATTGATCGAAACAACCTCCGCCAGATTTTTAGCACCGAGGAGCTATAACTGATGGTTTTAGAAAAGTTAAATATATAGAACTATGAAAATTAATTGGGGAACGGGAGTAGTCTTAGCATTCGTAGCATTTATTGCATTTATCCTGTATTTCGTGATCATAGCCAGTTCAGGAAAACGCAACAATCACGACTTGGTCACCGAAGAGTATTACAAAGCAGAATTGGCATACCAAGAGGAAATAGATGCTCTGGCCAATGCATCAAAGTTGAAAACGAAAATTGAGGTTCAAAAAACACCAGAAGGTCTGCGCATCACTTTTCCTGAAAATCTAAACAATCAAAATATAAAAGGATCAGTGTCCCTATACAGACCATCCGATAAGCACTTGGATTTTGACTTACCTTTAAGTTTGTCCAATTCACATTTGCTCATACCTGACAAACGTTTATTGGATGGTCGCTGGGACATAAAAATTTACTGGAAATATAAGGGAAAGTCTTTTTTGCATAAAGAAAGCATTACCTACTAAGAATATGTTATTATCTGCCGTCATATTGGGATTACTGGGAAGCCTCCACTGTGTGGGAATGTGTGGCCCCATTGCCTTCATGTTACCGGTAGATCATACAAATTCTCTTAAAAAAATTGGGCAACTTTCGCTTTACCATTTTGGCCGACTAATGGCTTACGGTATCATTGGACTGGTGTTTGGACTCATTGGCAAAGGCCTCTACATTTTCGGTTTGCAACAAAAACTATCTATCCTTATTGGGGTCCTAATGATTGTCGTCGTTCTTATCCCCTATAGTACGTTTAGCAAGTACAATTTTAGTAAGCCAGTAAATAGAATACTTTCAAAAATTAAGTCGGGCATGGCTGAGCAGTTAAAAAGAAAAACTGCCGATACTTTTCTAACCATAGGATTTCTCAATGGATTTCTCCCTTGTGGTCTTGTTTACATGGCACTTTTAGGTGCTATTGCTATGGGGCACACTTTACAAGGAGCCTCGTATATGATGCTCTTTGGCCTGGGGACTATCCCTTTAATGACTGCTGTGGTGTATGCAGGAAGCTTATTAAAAGGATCCTTGCGAGGTAAAATACGCCGCCTGGTTCCCGTTTTCGTGATTGCCCTTGCAGTACTATTTATCATTAGGGGATTGGGACTTGGAATTCCATATGTTTCTCCAGAACCTGTAATGGATGTGGTTAACACCACTGTGGAATGCCATGAATAATATAAAATTCTAGCTGATGTGAAAACATTGCCAAATGACATCGTACTAAGGCCAAGATTTGAAATGGAACTGCCATTCTCTCAGGAAGTCATTTTGGAAACATTTGAAAATACGGTACAAAAACCATTCTTGATAAAACGCATAGATGAGCATGTGTTTATAAAATTCAATCCTCAGGAACACCAGTTCTGGTCTCCACAACTCCATTTAGAGTTTTATGAAACCAAGGAAAATGAGTGTAAGCTGATAGGAATTTTTGGCCCCAACCCGACCCTTTGGACTTTTTTTATGTTCTTACATTTTGGGGTTGCAACGCTCTTTGTCATTTTGGGTGTTTGGGCGTATTCTAATGCGGCCCTGGAAAAACCTTATGGAATTCAGGTAGGTTTAATGGTATTGATGGTTTTGATCTGGATAATTTTGTATGTTTTCGGGAGAATGGGAAAGCACAAGGGAAAGCCTCAAATGCATGCATTGTATGATCTGGTGCTCCAGAAGTTATCTATTCATCTGGATGCGCGTAAAGACCTAAGAGACGAATAGCTCTCTACAATTTAAAGTGTAGGCTGTTTAGTAAAGACCTAACAATATGAATTTGAATCAATATATAGATCATACCTTGTTAAAACCCACCGCTACAGTTTCTGATATTGTAAAACTGTGCACAGAGGCCAAAACCCACTCTTTTTATGCCGTTTGTGTACATGGCTGCCATGTACCACTGGCCAAAGAGACATTAAAAGATTCCAAAGTAAAACTGGCAGCCGTAATTGGTTTTCCCTTGGGTGCCATGTCTACAGAATCCAAGCTGTTCGAAACAAAGTATTGCATTGAGCAGGGGGCAGACGAAATAGATATGGTCATTAACCTTGGCTGGTTCAAATCCGGACTACTAGACCTGGTTAAGCAAGAAATAGTGCAGATAAAAGAAGTTCTGGGGCCAAGAGTTTTAAAAGTTATCATTGAGACCTGCTATCTCACCGAAGAAGAGAAGCTAAACATTTGTAAACTGATCTTAGAAACTGAGGCCGACTTTGTGAAAACCTCTACGGGCTTTGGAAGCGGAGGTGCTACCTTTGAAGACGTACAACTCATTGCGAAGATCATTAAGCAAAAGAAAAAGATAAAAGTCTCCGGAGGTATTAAAGATAAGAATACGGCGATGCAATACATAGAAATGGGTGCTTCGCGTATAGGCACCTCCTCGGGCATAAATATTATTAAGGATTAAAATTTAAGGCTATGAGTCTCCATATCGGTGCTGAGAAAAATGAGATAGCCGAGCTAGTTTTACTGCCCGGAGATCCCTTGCGGGCCAAATGGATTGCTGAAACTTTTCTGGAAGATTCTCATTGTTACAACCAGGTTAGAGGCATGCTGGGGTATACCGGTTTGTTTAAAGGAAAACGAGTTTCGGTACAGGGAAGCGGCATGGGAATCCCGTCGGCTTTGATCTACTATCACGAATTAATTGTTGATTATGGAGTGCAAAAACTTCTAAGAGTAGGTACCGCAGGTTCCTATCAGGAGCATGTAAAAAACAAGGATATCATCCTGGCTGTATCTGCTTCTACTACCTCTGCAATACACGCTGCGCATTTTGGCACTGCCAATTATGCTCCAGTCGCAGATTTTGACCTCCTTATGCAAGCTGCCCAATATGCCCGCGAAAATAACATCCCCTTTAAAGCCGGGAATGTACTCTCTTCTGATCAATTCTATTCACCGGAGCCAGATGCCTACAAGAGGTGGGCAGAGTACGGCATACTTTGTGCTGAAATGGAAGCGGCCGGTTTGTATACAATTGCTGCAAAAAATAAGGTAAAGGCCTTGGCAATTCTTACGATTTCTGATTCCCTGGTCAGCGATATTAAAAGTACTGCTTCTGAACGAGAGCATACTTTTGATAAAATGGTAGAAATTGCCTTAAACATTATCTGACCTATGAACGAGAAAAAGACCATTGAGGGGAGAGCAGACATAAGGCTATTGGTAACTACCTTTTACGGTAAAGTCAGAGAAGACAAAACCCTTGGACCTATATTTAACGGAATCATCAACGACTGGGAGGAACATTTTGAACTCCTTACAGATTTTTGGGAAACACAACTTTTCCTAAAACGTAAATATTCGGGAAATCCGGTAAAGGCTCATCAGGACGTAGATGATAAAATAAACAATTCCGTTACTCCAGAACATTTCGGTCTTTGGTTGAATCTCTGGTTCGCTACACTAGAAGAGCTATTCGATGGCGAAATAGCCTGGATTGCAAAGAACAGGGCCCAAAAAATGAGCACTATGCTCTATCTGCAGATCTATGAGCATAGAAACAAAAAGAGTTGAGACCATGACTGATACCACTAAAAAAATCACCGCCAAATACGAAGCACTTGGCGAAAAGCCCGAAACCTATTTACAGGGATTACTACATTCTAAACCCATAAACTATTGGGATTATATAGAAGTAAATACGCTATTATCGCTTCAAAGGCCCCGCACTGATTTTAAAGATGAGACCATTTTTATCATGTACCATCAGCTCAGCGAGCTGGTGCTAAAAATGATGTGCCATGAATTAGAACAGATCGCCGATCACCCGTCACCGGATGAAAATTTTCTGATTAAAAAATTAAAAAGACTAAATCGCTACACTAGCCTCCTTATTACTTCTTTTGATATCATGAAAGAGGGGATGGATTATGAAGATTATAATGTTTTCAGGACCACGCTTACTCCGGCCAGCGGCTTTCAAAGTGTGCAATTCAGATATATTGAGCTGTACTGCACAAGCCTTAAAAATCTCATAAATGAAGAGGGGCAGAAAAGACTTCCTTCTAACCCTTCCGTGGAAACCTATTTTGAACATATTTATTGGAAAGATGCCGGCCTTAATAGAAAAACGGGTAAGAAGACCTTGACCATGCAGCAATTTGAAGATGAATATCTGGAGGATTTGACTGCCTTTGCCAAACATATGAAGAACAACACCCTTGAAGACAAGTTAAAAGGACTAGAGGAACCTTCTACTGAGCTGGTGGAAACACTAAGAGAGTTTGATCACTTGTACAATGTGCAATGGCCCATGGTTCATTTGAGCACAGCAGAACATTATTTAAACAAACATGGGGAGGAAAAAGCTGCTACCGGAGGTTCTAAATGGAAGAAATATTTACACCCAAAATATCAGCAACGAAAGTTCTTCCCATCCTTATGGACAGCTCATGAAAAAAATACTTGGGGAAGCTTTTAGGTTGTAACCAAAAGTTATTGATAGGGTACTGTTAAAGACTTTAGCCCCCTTTAGAAAACCTGAGCTTGGCATTATCTAAGAATATGCAGCTCAACCCAATCAGCATGAGCAAGCTGGCACCTGATAATAATATGCCATGAAAGTCGATGAGTTCAAATTTCCCCCAGGCAGTAATTGCTCTATAAAAAATTAATGCTTCACTTAGCACGAATCCAATAAAATATAGCGTATAGTAGTTCTTTGATATTTTAAGCAAGTCAAAATAATTTAGGAACAAAAACAATCCTAGGCTTATCACCCCTAAAAAAGTGAGATGTAAATAGCCTATGGTAAAATCTAAAATCGCAGCTGCTAAACCGGCATAATAGGGCACAGCACTCAGCAATTGTAACAACATTTTTATGACCATCAGGACCCCTATTGTTATCAGGATCCTCGTTTGAAACGGCCTAAAGACAGCTGGGGTTTCTGACTTCCTTTTCAGTATCCCCATTATCAGAACGCCAAGGGCCACAAACTGAAGTACAGCTCCCGAGCCTCCCACAAGATTGAAGATCATAGGTGGTTCTGCGAAAAGTGTGGACAAGAAGAAAGAAAGTACAAGCCCGGAGTTGAATAGCCAAAAGATCATTTTCATCGTCTTTGTATCCAGCCTCAACTTAGCTTCTTCAAAAACATAACACAACAACCCTACTAAGGCCAGGATCATAAAACCGTTATACATAAAATGCAGGTAAAAATAAATGGCCATTCGATACCATACAGACTCTGCACCCATACTATTCATTATGGCTCCTAAAGTCCAAGGACCTAAACTTGAAATAACTAAATACCACAAGGAGGCCTTCACGAATTTATAGGAATATCTTTCTCTGAATCTGAGTGCCGCAGTTTTCAAAAAGAACCAGCAGAACCAATAGGAGGCGAACAAAAAAAGGGTAGAAAAAATTATGGAAAACAAGGCATAACCTGTGAACGGGAAAGTAAACAACATACCAAGGATGGTGAGTTGCGTAAACCAAAAAATCTTCTGGTAGGACCTATTGGTGTTCTGGGCACTTAAAAACAATTTATACAGCAATGTAGTTATGGGCAAATACACCCAACCAATAAGTGCGATATGCGAATGCGTATGTACAATGAACTTGTAATTCAGAGGAATTTCAAAAAGATTAAATGATCTTAAAAGCACCCCCAATAAAGCAGCAACAAGAAAATAGCCCAAAGCAAGCTTAACATGAAGTTTTAGGTTGGTCGCTTTCATAGCCATTTGTGGTTACATATTTCCAGGCTATAGCCCATGTGAAGATAGGAAGAATTTGTTCTCGAGGAGGGGATACAAAATTTAGCTTTGATGTTTTATTCTTTCATAAAGTTTAACCAGGGCCTGGAGTAGTTCCACAGGGGTGGTTAAAATTTGATAATGGTTTTGTCCGAACATTTGCGGTAAATAGTACTTTGCCTGGGCCTCAATAGCTAATGCATAGGAATTAATTTTCCTTTGATTGAGTTCCCGAAGTGCTTGTTTAACATCATTTATTCCATATTTACCTTCGTACTTATCGTAGTCGTTTGGCTATCCATCAGAAATAAATATCACCCATCTATTCTTTGAATTCCGTTCATCAAGTAAGGCTCCAGAATGTCTTAAAGCAGCTCCAATCCTGGTATAACCGCAGGGTTCGACTACACCCACCTTGTGCTTCGCTAAATTCCAATTATCATCAAAAGCTTTTAAGGTAATATAGGTGGTATAGTTCCTGGTCTTTGAATAGAAGCAGCCAATTGAAAAGTCTACATTAAACTCATTGAGGATTTCACCAAAGATGATCGAAACCTGTTTTTCTACATCAATTACCCGATTGCCTGCGGCATATCCGTCACTAGATAGGCTTATATCGAGCAGCATTAAAATAGATAGCTCTTTTTCCTTCTTTCTTTTTGAAAGGTAGATCTTTTCAGAAAGGGTATGTCTGGAATGAACATCTACAAAGAGATCCGTGATCGCATCCAAATCAAATGCCTCGCCCTGGGTTTGTCTCCGCTGCTGCTGATATTTATTGTTGACCGATGCAAGCATTTTCCTGAGGTTTACTATTGTCGGTGCATAATCTTGTATGGTTTTCTTATAATAGGCTATATCAGTCCCTTGTTGTTCCTTTGGGTAAACTTTGCAAAAGTCTGCCTTATAATTCCGTTTGCTAAAGTCCCATTCATCATAACAATAGTGGAATTCTGTCGTAGGCATTTCCTCACTTTCAGCTATGGTAGTATTTTCTGTGAAATCTGCCTGATAGACAGAGTGAACAGGATCGTCAACACGTACGGTATGCTTCATATTGAGATCTTCAAGGGCATTGGCATGGTCCTGCAAATCGTCATCTCCATCGAAATCTCGCCAACCTCCTTCCCATTCCTCTGCAGTTTCTACTTTTTCAAAATTATGGGTCAACACATAGTCTTCCTGAGCCTTTTTATCAATCTGTAAGGAATTTAGCTCTTCTACTGCATTGGCCTTTAACACAGTATTGATTTCATTTTGGATGGCCTTCTTAGCGAGGTCTGAAACATTTTTTAACTTCTTAGTGGGATCAGATGAAGGACTGTTCTTCATCCATTTACCGTAAATAAATGAATAGTCTGCCGGTTTCTTCTCGGACGCCTGCTCAACATAATGCCTTTTCAATGCTTTGTAGATATGTTCTGTTAGTGGAAATTGAGCAAAGAGGACCTTTACTATTTGGCCAGAAGATTCAAACGCCATTGTTCGGGCCTGGTCTAAAGTGTGGTTTTCTCCTGTTTTGAAATTGTAATCCAAATTTTTCTGGATGGCCAAATAAAGTACTCTAAACAAATAAAAGGAGAGATTCTGCTTTTTATCTGAGAAGCTGCTGTAACGGCCTGGCAAAAAAAAGTTGTCGTCTTTGTATCCTCCTTCTCTTTCTGCTTCAAAAATTTCTATGGGCCTGGCCGTGATTGCCCTGGCCAAAATAATGAGTCGTGGTTTAATCTCCTCCAATCTCACAGCATGCTCAATGGCGGCTCTTGCTTTTTTTTTCCGCGCCTTGAAGTATTTAGCAAACTTGCTAAACAAGTATTCGTCCGGTTCAAACATAATCTGTCTATATCATTAGGTCTGCAAGGTCTGTTAGGGCATCAACAATTTCAGGGTCATCTGTTAAAGGTTCAACCACAGCTACATGCACGGAAAGGCGTTTGGGCAAGCCAGAGCAAATTAATTTCCCTGCATCTACCAATAGCCTGGTAGAGACCGTTTCTGTGAGCCCTAATTCCGTAAGGTTTCGGATTTTATTGGCGATGCTCACCAATTTTGTCGCAATTTTTTCATCCACTCCGGACTCCTGACAAATAATGTATGCTTCGTCCTTTGGTTTTGGATATTTGAATGATAAGGCCACAAAACGTTGCCTTGTAGAGGGCTTTAATTCTTTAAAACCCCTTTGGTAACCAGGGTTAAAAGAGGCCACCATCATAAAATCTTTATGCGCGCTAATGGTCTCTCCTAATTTATCTACGTATAACTCCTTTCTATGATCTGTTAGCGAGTGGATGGCGACAATAACGTCTGGCCTGGCTTCTGCAATTTCATCCAGATATACTATGGCACCCTCTTTGACAGCTTTTGTCAGTGGCCCATCTATCCAAAGCGTCTCCGCACCCTTGATGATATAACGACCTATTAAATCTGTGGAGGAGGTTTCTTCATGACAGGAAACAGTAATTAATTTTTTATTCAGCTTATGGGCCATATAATCCACAAACCTCGTTTTACCAGTTCCTGTAGGCCCTTTGAGCAATGTTGGAATTTTGTTTTTGAAAGCGTGTTCAAAAACTTCCACTTCTTTGGCAATGGGCTTGTAGAATGGAATACCTATTTGTTCTTCTTTGGGCTGCGCAATATCAACTGTTGCTTTATTCAATTCTTCCATGTCTTGGATTTGTATTGGAATAGGCCCAAAAAGAATAAGGCTAGATAGATGGTTAGACCTACTATCTCTTTGGACCTTCCGTCGATTAATGTAGCTCTACCATTTCCAGAGCTTCGTCATTTGGTCGGCCATGCTTAAGGAAATCAATGATGTATAAAACGATTCCGGCTGCAAATAAAGACGCACAAATAATTAAAACCACGAAATGTATACTGATCTCATTCTGCACGACCATAAAATCCATTTTGAGTTTTCGCTCCATATATACCTGGGCCACGCCAGCGACCCCAAAGGCTACAGTCATTCCTATCATACCAATATTGGACATCCAGAAGGCCGCACGTCCCCTTAACCCATCATAGAGTTTTCTTCCTGTCATGTTTGGTAAAGAATAGCTGATAATAGCTAGCACAATCATCGCATAGGCGCCCCAAAATGCCAGATGCCCGTGCATTGCGGTTACTAAAGTACCGTGAGTGTATAAATTGGTTTGGGGCAAGGTATGTGCAAAACCTAATAAGCCGGCTCCCACAAAAGAAAGAATTGCAGAACCCAGAGTCCAGAACAGCGCCATCTTATTAGGATGTCTCTTCTCACCTTTGCGATACATGTTTACCGCAAAAATTGCCATTGCCATAAAGGCCAAGGGTTCAAGAGCAGAAAATATTCCCCCAACGATGAGCCAAATTTTGTTGACCCCTATGTAATAATAGTGGTGACCTGTACCTAAAACCCCGGATAAAAAGGTAAGACCCACTATGACATACAGCCATTTTTCAATAACCTCCCGGTCTACCCCTGTAAGTTTAATCAGAAGAAATGACAGTATTCCTCCCATGATAAGTTCCCATACTCCTTCTACCCATAGATGCACAACCCACCAACGAAAGAAAGAATCCATAACCTGACTGTCAAAGGGCAACATTCCTGGGAGGTAAAGTAAGGCTGCAAATAATAAGCCCATACTTAGTACTAAGGCGGTTGTAGTCTTTCTTTTGCCTTTAAATAAGGTTATAAGAATTAGGCTGAGAAACAATAAAACGTTGGCTACCACCAAAAAATCGAGGGGTCTCGGGATCTCCAAAAATTTCCGACCCTCCCACCAATTAAAGTGATATCCTATAACGGCTGTGACTCCAACCAGTGCCAAAGAAATGAGTTGAACATAAGCCAATTTGACATTTACCAGTTCCCGTTGTGCTTCTTCGGGAATGATATAATAAGCGGCACCCATAAACCCGGATAATAACCAAACCACGAGCAGATTGGTATGTACTGCCCTTGCGGTGTTAAAGGGAATAAAATCGTGAAGGCCATCCCAGCCAATTCGGGCAAATCCCATGATAAAACCATAGGTAAGTTGTAATACTAACAATAGCATGGCGAATGCAAAAAACCAATACGCCACTTTTTGCGATTTATATTTCATAATATTCGTTTATAGTTTGGTTAATTATTCTTCTTCCTTAGCCAAGGGGTCCTCTCCTTTAGCCAGGGGAGATACTACACGATCAAAGCCATTGAGATCTATATCATCAATCCAGTCGAAAAAAGCTATCATATCTGCAGCCTCTTCTTCGGTGAATCCATAAGCCACCATTTTACGGCCATTGGGTTCCCAGGGGATAGGACTCATAAGTACCGCTTTTACATATCCGGGACCTCTTCGATCCAGGACTTTGGTCAGTTCAGGAGCATAGTAACCTCCTTCTCCAAGAATGGTATGACAACCCATACAGTTGTTAGATTCCCAGAGTTGTTTTCCTCTTACCACCTGCTCGGTAATATTACCGTAGTTAGATTGATCTTGTTCTTTGCTGAAGGAATAAATGGTCAGTCCTATAAAGATTAGAAAAGTGACCAAGGTACCACCAAGAAAGAAAGCTCTTGCTTGTTTTTTTGATAACATATTGGTTGTAAATTTAGATTAGTATATAAAGACCTTTTTATCTTTAATTGTGAAAAGTATAACTGTTTCTACGTGAATACTATGACTTCTGTCATAATTCGGAAATAGTTTTCAGATAAATTTTCTGGATTAAAAATCTTTCTTTTTGGCTATAAAAGCCATCCGCCAAATTGGAAGTATTGTCCATAGCAACAATACCATAATTGATATAAGCAACCCGGTGTTCGTCCCGAAGAATTCTTTAAAAACGGCACCCGTATATCCCAAAAGGGCCGAAATATCAAGTTTCAATAATATCAAGGTCCTGGATAGGTCAATAGGATTGAGCATGGTCGAGGCAAGACTGAAAGTATCTAAAGGATATTCTTCAAAAACAATAAGAGACAATAAGAATAAACCGTCGTATATCACTGCCAAAAACAACCATAGGAGAACAGCATAGCCAAAACCCTTAATCTTGTTTTCATTTGTCAGAGCAATGTTGAAAGCAAGCCCGGTGAAAATAAAAGTAAGAAATGAACCCGTGATCAAGAGCAGCGAAAAATCCCATATAGCCTCACTCCGGAATAAGCCGTATAAGATAAAGGGAATACCGAGACCCAGGATCAAACTCAGCGTTAAAGAGCCGGCAACCCCAAAGTATTGCCCCAAAAATATAGTAGAACGCTTTAAGGGTAAAGCCAGCAGAAGTTCTGTAAATTCTCTCGAATTATAGTAATACATGACCCCGAAAATGGTCCCTATTAAGGGTACCAATACAATAATAACATTCATTAGGGTGATTACTGCCTTAGAAAGGTCATTGTTAAGAAATAACAGTACAAACCCAAGAATGAGATAGAACAGGAAATAGATATAGCTCCAGCGGCTCCTTCCAAGATCGTAAAAGCTGTATTTTAATATTTTAATCATTGCTTCCGTGATTTGCAATCGCCGCGATTGCGTGTTCAAAATCTTGCTGGCCCGTTTTTGATTTCAATTGATTGATAGTGCCCTTGAAGTAGATCTTTCCCTCTAGCAAATACACAATTTTATCTGCAACCTCTTCCACAAACTGCATGATATGAGAGGTTATTAATAGGGTTTTACCCTTTGCCTTCTCTTTTTGTATTAGTTCTTTCAATTGTATAAGTGATGCGGGATCCAAACCCGTGGTAGGTTCATCTAAAATCATCAAAGGGCTATCAAACATGAAAGCTAAAACTATGTTTACCTTCTGTTTTGTTCCCCCTGAAAGGGTTCCCAATTTCTTATTTAAAAAGGGTTCCAGTTTAAATAGTGTTATGAGTTCCTCTTCCTTGGCGGGTTTTTGGCGCAGGTCTTTGATCATTCTCATCAATTCTTTGACCTTAAGATTGCTGGGGAAGTTTGCGATCTGTGGCAGGTAATCAATTTCCTGTCTGTATTTCCAATTATTTTTAACAGCCCTATCATCAATAATAATATGTCCTTTGTTAGGGACTACCATCCCCAACATGCTTTTAATAAGGGTGGTTTTGCCGGAGCCGTTTGGACCTAAAATTGCAAATATGCCACCGCCCTCCAATTCCAGATCTACTCCCAGGAGCACCTGATTCCTTCCAAACCGTTTATGTAAGTCTTGTATTGCGATCATTTCAAGGGTTTCATTAAAGGATTAGCGTCTACTAAATCGTCTGGGGTAAATACCGGGGACACCTTTTCAGAAAAATCAATAATATCCATAAACAAGCTTCTAAGTAATACAATGGTTTCCGGAGTTCTGTTAACAATATATGAGAATAGTTTTACCGGTCTGAACGGAACATCCCCAATACCATTTTTATCCAGATCATAACCGGTATATTCACTCCAATAATTCTGATCAAATACATTGTCGTTGAGCTTGCTATTGTAAGACACGTCGAAGGAATTATAGAAGAAGTTGTTGTTTATAAAGGAGTTTCCATAACAGGCTCCGCGAACCTTTAAAGCCCATCCGTTATTCATAAACGTATTCTTATTGTAATTTACCCTGTTAGAGCCCTCTATAGTAATCCCGGTGGTATTGTTATCAAAGGTATTCCCCACGATATCGGCATCATTAATTTCTTTGAGTAATAGGCCATAGCTGGTAGTACCCCAGTTTTTCCTAAAAGTATTTCTAAGCATTTTGATCTCTTTTGAAAACATTACCGCGACTCCTGCCCCATTATTTTCAAAGATATTGTCTTCGTAAACATCATCATTGGAAAACATAAAGTGTA
This sequence comes from Flavobacteriaceae bacterium, assembly GCA_040830565.1. Lineage (GTDB taxonomy): Bacteria > Bacteroidota > Bacteroidia > Flavobacteriales > Flavobacteriaceae > JAFMPW01. The sequence continues at coordinate 26,817 of JBFOMC010000229.1, read as the reverse complement.
AACCATATCTCAGGTTGTTGGCGCTAAGGTTATTCTTGATCACGATATCGTCTGAAAATTCAAGATAGATCCCATCCCTTACATGTTGCACTATGTTTTTCTCGACCTCAATATTTTTGCAGTACCACAATTGGATTCCATTGCCCGAATTAAATTCCTCTACGGCATCGCCGATAATCTTATTGTTATACACCCTACCACTTTGTGCCTTTTCTAAATAAATGCCGAAAAACAAGTGCTCCAGAACCAGATTCTGAAGTAAGAAATCTTTACTTTTTACAACCCGTACCGCTGCATAATCTGTAGTGTAGCTTGTTCCTACGTTGATGATAAAAAATCCGTCAATGGTAACCCCATCCGAAACAATGGTAATAATCTCTCCTTGATCTTCCCCATCAATAATAGGATAATTTTCCCCGATTAGTGTCAAGGGTTTATCAATGACCAGATTGTACTCTTTATAGGCTCCGGCTTTAACAAGCACGGTGTCAGACGGCACAGCCTTGGCAATACCCTCGCTTATTGAGGTGATCTTGCACTCCCCGCAGACCTCAATGGTGCCTGCAAGAAGATTTGCATTAAAAATGAGTAATGAAAGCCACAAAAACAAGCTGGGAGTTCTCATATGAATCGGCCTAGAATAGGTTGTATTTTGCACTCAATTGTAAAGTAAGGTCTTCCTCCATAAAGATACCATTGTAATTTTGATATAGAGGAAGGCCTAATTCAGCTCCGAGTATTAAACTGTTATTTACCAGCAAAACATTAAGTCCGGCTGACCCGCGTACAAGCTCTCCTCCGTAATTTGCTGTATCTGCTGTGGTCACCATCATTGGATTTAGTTCAGGGTCTGCTCCTTCAATTTCACCTTCTGATTGAGCTGCTATCCGAATTGAGGTACTCACTTTTTGAGAAATTCCATAGGCCAGCCAACTACTTATTTGGTAAATGTTTCCGAACCGATAGTCTTCGCTGGACATTCCGGTTCTAATCGTATTTAATTGTTGGAGCCCCCAACTAAATTGATTTGAACTTCCTTTCAAAGTGCCTCCCAAAGTAATGTCAAAGGTGCCGCTTCCCAGTTGCATGGCATATGGTAGTTTTGCATCTGCCATCATCGGAGTAGCATCTCTATTTTGAATATCTCCAATGGGGAAATTTAATTGACCATTGAGATGAAATGAGATACGTTCCTTTGCTAAAAGCCCATATAAAACTCCTAGCTTTAAATCTCCCAAACCATCTGAAGAGGTAGAAAAATCTCTTAGCATGGTCATTCCATTTGGCATGCTCATGCGGGCGGTAAGATCCATCTCCCTCATAGCAATATTCTGCATCAGCATGAGGGTTAGCTTGTCTGATGGGGCATACATTATTCCGAGCATATACATCTGCATAGTCATTTCCTGAGGCGCTACCATATACTCCTGAAAGATCTCATCATCAGCAATCTCATCACTTCCCCTTAGATTATCACTCATGGCCATATTCATGTACTTTAGTGAGATCATAAGACCTCCTTTGGGATGCAGGTGGTCTCCCATAATCCCGGTCGGGGCATAACTGTCTGCTCTGTTATGATTGTGATGTCCTTGATGCAGGCTTCCAAAGTTGGACGTCTCAAAACGCTTTTTGATTTCTTCCCAACTATAGGTCTCCCCTCCTTTTTGGGTTTTCGTCTTTTGTGCTTCGGACGAATTCTCAAATGCGCTCAGATCAGCTCCCATAGGACTTGGAAGACCCTCACTTTTAAGAAAAGTGGCTGTTTTAGCAGCGATGTATTTCCCGCTTGGGTAATCTGTTACCAGTAACTCAGAAAAGCTTAACTCGTCCTTTGTTTTAAGATAGTTCACAAGGCATTCTATGGCATCAAAGTGATAGCTTTTACCGGATTTATGGCTTGCCTTAGCTCTAAAATTATCGTCTTTTATGTCCATCTTACAATGACTGCATTGTTGCGTTTGAGATAGGACCCCGCCTGTTAAAAAAAGGCATAGTAAGAGTGTAAAAATTGATTTATTTAGTCTCATTTTGCTATTTATCTAACGATCAAAAATTTCGAATTTTCCCGTACTTTTACCCAATGCGGGCTTGCCTTTGGAAAGGCATAATATTGGTATTTTTCTAAGTGAAGAGGCTCGTCATCGATATGAAAATCAATACTGCCCTCCAAAACGATCAGATGGGCGTCTGTAGGTGAAGTATGTTCCGGAAATTCCGTTCCCTTTTCCAAGCTTATGGAAAGAATTTCCAAAGCCGGTGTTTTGGTTACTTTGGCTATCTGAAGCTTGTCATATGGCTGCGCGGCCAGGCTTTTGATTGTAGTTTCCATTAGCGGTATTTAAGGTTGTTGGTGGTCATTTCTATATTTCCCGGAAATCTCCGAAATATTGATCCTGTACACAATCGGCATTTTGCGTTGGCTTAACCTGCTGGAAAAATCCCCGATAAATTTCGGACTGGTACGACCTGTTTTTGAGATGGTTTCCTGTACGCCCTGGGCGAATTTGTGTAATACAAGTTTAGCGGTACTTCCTTCCAATTCTTCAAATTTCCCGTGGATGAGGACCGAACGCCAATTCTGGATACTGTCTACCTCATCTACTTGAAATGCCACCGCATCATAAGCTCGCATTGCTTCTATTTTGACTCCTTCGGAGGAATAACTGAGAATGTAATCTTCCTCCCGGTCATGAAAGTAGGTGATGGGAATAATATACGGTTGGCCCGACTTTATAAAGGCTAGTCGACCTATATAATTATCCCCCAGCACCTTCAAACATGCGTCCATTTCCAGATTCTTTATTACGGTGTCCATCTCAATTTAAATTTGCTGTTTAATGAAGCTTAAATTTTTTCTTTAGTTCCTCCCAGCTAAATTGTTCTCCAGGGTGTTTCTCTAAAACATTTTTAATGCCTTTTTCCGAGTCAAAAGCCGAAAGAAACTCTCCCATTGGACTTGGAATTTCTTTACTCACCAGATAGTGAGCTGTTTTGGCATCTATGAGTTCTCCGGGAGTATTATAGTCGTTGACCAATAACACTGAAACTGTGGCAGGATCAACATCTTTTAGATGATTCATCATACATTCAATGGCATCAAATTTATAGGCCCTTCCTTTTTTGGTCGCAAATTGTGCGGCGTGCTGATTATCCACTATGGTCATACTACAATAATGGCATCCATCTGTTCCATAGTTTATAGGCTTAGGCCCTCCATCACAAGATACCAGAAGGCAGAGGACTATCACAAAGAAAATTCCGGAAGAAATACCCTTGATCATCGTATTAGGTCTTAGAGATTTCTTTCTCTCTTCTTCCTATCGGGTATGCGATAAAAGAAACCGCCATTCCTAGGGCCAGGCAGTAGGCTCCTAATTGAGGGTAAGAATGTGCCGTAAAGTTGAGAATATCCTTAGAGCCGAATAATGGAGGTTGGAAACCCATTACCGAACCATCCGGATTGGTAAACTTCATGATGGCCTTTGGGTCCAGGTCATAACCATAGTCTTTCTCCCATAAGTAGAAATCATACAATCCTGCAGCACTGATCAAAACCATCATAATAAACCAGTATAAATACCACTTATGGTTGGCTTTGAAGGCAATAATAAGCCCTATAGCAGAGGTAATGATAATACCTAGAGGAAAGATTTTAAACTCCGGTATAGCCTCAGGGATGTACTTCATACCCACGTAGTGATTCATCAGATTAATGTTCTTAATATCATGTGGGTTTGCATCTGAAAAATCATTGATATGAATGTACATACCCAGTGGTGTAGGGTACTGCGGGGCTTCAAGGGTGATTTTCCATAGCGGAAACACGAACAGCAGTAATGGCAATAAAGCAGCCAGTATCATTAATATTTTAGACTTTTTCATCAGATTTTGAGTGTTAAAAAGCGGGCTGGGTAGGAAACTCAACCCGCTTTTAGTTTGAAAAAAAGAACTGTTACTTGGGTGTCTACTATTCTCCCAAGGACCACGACAAGTCCAGGTTAGAGTCAGCAGGGGACACCCTTACATATCCCTGCATTTCTTGGTGAAGTGCCGAACAGAAGTCCGTACAATAGAATGGCCAGACCCCTACCTGTTTAGGTTCCCAGACAAAAGTTTCGGTTTGTCCGGGCATAATCAATAATTCTGAGGTATTGGCTCCGATCATACTCACTCCATGAGGCACGTCATAATCCTGTTCCAGATTGGTAACATGGAAGTATACTTTATCTCCTACTTTGATCCCCTCGATATTATCAGGATTAAAGTGGCTGCGTATCATAGACATATAGACGTGAACTTCTTTACCATTTCTTTCTACCCTGACATCCGCATCTGTTTGGATCCCGTATTTATGCTTGTTCTCGGAGAGGTTGAAAATCTTCTTAGAACGGGCCTTCACAATATCTGCGGCGATACCAGCAGCGTAGTGAGGTTCACCCACGGTAGGAAAATCTAGAAGTAATTCCATTTTCTCCCCGGAGATATCATATAACTGGGCAGACTGTGTTACTTCCGGGCCGGTTGGCAAGTACCTGTCTTTGGTAATTTTGTTCATGGCCACGACGTATTTTCCAAAAGGTTTTTGGGAATTTCCTCCGGGGATCATTAAGTGACCCACAGAGTAATAACACGGTTGCCTGTCTATTACCTCCCAAGTACCTACCTTCCACTTTACTACTTCAGAAGAAATAAAGAAAGTGGTATAGGCGTTACCTTGGCCGTCAAACTCTGTGTGCAGTGGTCCTAATCCGCCACTTTTCACAGTTCCGGCCAGTACATCTTCGAAGTTCAGGATAGGAATGCCATAGGCCTCTCCATCAAATTTCTCATTCTCAATAGCATCAATCATTTTAGTAAAGGAATGTACCGTTAGGTCTGCAGACAATTTCCCGTTACCAACGATATACTCTCCTGTAGTGTCCACGTCACAACCATGTGGTGACTTAGGTGTCGGTAGAAAATAAACTGCTCCAGGTACATCCAGAGGGTCAACAACCAATACCTCTTTCTTCATGGTTGAAGTAGCCGTATGGGTTTCTTCATCATAAACGTTATGCGCATAATTTGTAGGCATTTTTGTGCCGCCACCGTTGTTTACGTATTCTTCAATCTTTTTCCAGTTCACGGCCGCAATAAAGTCCTTGTCGTTTTGGGAAGCATTAACCTCCATCAAGGTACTAGCCTCTTCCGTATTATAGGTAGTAAAGAAAAACCAGCCATGAGATTTCCCTCTGCCGGGATGAGAAAGGTCATAATCAAAACCAGGCATCAATAACTGAAACTTGATGTCCATTCTGCCTGTCTCAGGAGCCACACTGATGAATGAAAGTGCTCCTTTAAAATTTCCCTTATACTCTTTTATGGGCATATCTCTTTGAGGTACAGGAACCGAAAAACGCGTACCTGCTACCACATACTCGGTGTTTTCCGTAACAAAGGCCGAGCTGTGATTTCCCCCACTATTAGGGATCTCAATAATTTCCGTAGTTTCAAATACACTTAGGTCTATCTTAGCTATCCTGGGGGTATTGTTTCCATTGATAAAAACAAACCGTCCGTCCAATTCTCCATTGGTCTGAGAAATATCCGGATGGTGAGAATCATCCCAGGGCACAAAACCATGAGAGGTATTTAGCATAGGTTTGGTTTCCTCATTATAACCCCAGGCTTTTTCAGCATCTTGTGAAAATACCGGGATTACTTTGAAAAGCCTTCCCGAAGGCAAACCGTAAACAGACAATTGTCCGCTAAACCCACCAGAAATAAAGGCGTAGAATTCGTCGTGCTCTCCTGGCGGAACATAAACCCTATCCGCAGCATTGGAGGTCAAAGCTCCATTGGAGGCTCCTTTGTTTTGAGTATTGCAGCTGCTGAGCACCATGGCCGCACCTACAATCATTGCTATTAAAAAATTAAATTTCTTCATATTGGTATTTATTTTCAGGTTGTTTTTATTCTGAGGGTGGCAATATCACTTTGTCCACCACATGTACTATTCCGTTTCCAGCCGGTATACTTGCTATGATCTTGGCTCCCCCCACATAAACATCATCTCCCTTTACTTCTACGAAGGTGTTCTGATCATTGGCCTGTCCCAGCTTTTTGAACTTTTTCAAAAACTCCTTATCGTACTTTCCAGGGGTTACATGATGTTTAAGAATGTTTGCCAAGGCATCTTTGTTCTCGGGTTTTAATAAGTTTTCCACAGTACCTTCGGGTAAAGCATCAAATGCCGCATTGGTTGGAGCAAAGACCATAAGTGGTCCTGCATTGACCAGCGCATTCTCCAACTCGGCAGCCTGCACCGCGGCAACCAAGGTGGTATGATCCGGAGAGCCTATGGCGATATTCAATACATTAGGGGTAGCTTCGTCATCCTTGATAAATGCCTGACCCTGTTTAGCTTTTTTTGTTGTCGTTTCCTGATCAGTAGATGAGGTTGTTGGGTTCTTTGCTTCGTTCTTGCATCCCGTTACCAGCCCAAAGAGCATCAACATGGCTGCAAAAAATTTCAGATTGGTTATTGCTTTCATATTTTTTAAATTTTATAATGTTCTGAAATACTCTAAAACGGCCCTGGCCTGTTCTTCTGTAAGTCCTTGATTGGCCATGGGAGATCCGTTAAACTCTATTAGAAGGTCTTTAGCTAAAGGATCTTCTTTCACCATACCTTCCGGATTTAAGATCATGTTCATTACCCATTCCGGGCTTCGACGTTCCAGGATACCGTCTGGTGCGGGGCCAATGAATTTTTTACCAACTCTATGGCAGGCCAGACACATTTGATTATACACCTCTTCTCCTTTAGCAGCCATTGCCTGGTCAATTTCATCATTTAAGGTTAATGAGGTAATCGGGCCTACACCTTTATTGGCCAGATCTACCCTTTCCGAAGCTTTAACCCCAGAAGTCTCTGATGCCGTTGCAGGAGGAGCAGCCTCAGATTTTTGTCGCTCTACGCTAAAGCCTTCTTTTTTCTTTTCTTCTTTCCCGCCGCAACTCAGCAGGAGTAATGAGAGAAATAAAACCGCACTTCTTAAAATAAGTTTCATGTTTATTGTCGTTATTTAGATTACGGACCAAATGTAGGCTGGTAGTCCAAAAAAAAATATGACAATTGTCATATTTAGGATAAAAACATCTTTTTAATATTATATTTACAAAAACACCATTAAAATAATGTTCAGTAACTCTTCTAAATATGCCATAAAGGCCGTACTCTTTCTAGCATTACACACCAATAAGAATAAGAAGTTGATGGTAAAGGATATTTGTAAACCCATCAATGTACCTAAGGCCTATCTGGCTAAATTGCTCCAAGACCTTTCCAGGCATGACGTAGTTTCATCTACCCGTGGGCCTAAGGGAGGTTTCTATTTGAGTGAGGAAAATCGCGAAATTTCAGTAATACAAATTGTCAATATTATTGATGGAAAAAAAAGAATAGAATCATGCATTCTAAGTTTGGAAGACTGCAATAAGGATAAACCTTGTCCCCTACACCATACCGTAAGTCAATCTAAATCAGAAATGGTCAAAAGCCTACAGTCTACTTCAATTAAGGAATTGGCTGAAGACCTAAAGACCAAAAAAGCATTTTTACCCCTTTAAGCCCTACTTGGTCGAATGAGGCAAAAAACGTAAATTCAGTCCCTTCAATTCGCCATTCATGAAAAAAGACAGCTCTCGACGAAGTTTTTTAAAAAAAGCCTCCCTGGGAAGCGCTGCTTTTGGGGTAGCCCCGCATATAGTAAGCGGGTCCTATGCTCAAAGGCTGGTGCTAAAACGCTCATACGCACCAGAAGAATACAGTACTAACGATCAAATTCAATTAGGCCTTATAGGTTCTGGAATACAAGGCATCTACGACACCAATACAGCACTGAGAATTCCTGGCGTAAAGTTGGTAGCCGTGTGTGACCTATATACTGGACGATTGGATAGGGCCAAGGAGTTGTGGGGAACAGACATTATGACCACTCGCGACTATAGGGAGCTTCTGCAGCAAAAAGAAATAGATGCCGTGATTGTGGCAACCCCTGATCACTGGCACAAAAAAATTACTATTGATGCGCTTAAGGCGGGCAAGGCAGTCTATTGTGAAAAGCCCATGGTGCAGCATATAGAAGAGGGCCATGAGATTATTCAGGCCCAGAAGAGTACTGGTGTGGTGTGCCAGGTAGGAAGCCAGGGAATGTCTTCTCTGGGAAACGAAAAGGCGAAACAGCTTTACGAAGAGGGCGCCATTGGTGATATAGTCATGTTGGATATGTATAATGACCGATATTCTGCCGAGGGAGCCTGGCAGTACCCTATACCTCCAGATGCCAATGCATCAACTATAGACTTTGACACTTTTTTGGGAACTGCGCCTAAAGTCCCCTTTGAAACAAAGCGGTTTTTTAGATGGAGAAATTATCAGGATTATGGAACCGGAGTCGCCGGAGATCTTTTTGTACACGCATTTTCTACCCTTCACCACATAATTAGTTCTCATGGCCCTAATCGGGCGATGGCCACCGGCGGATTGCGATATTGGAAAGACGGCAGAGATGTACCCGACGTAACCATATCGCTCTACGACTATCCCAATACGGATACCCATGCTGCATTCAATGCCGCATTCCGAATTAACTTTATTGCCGGAAATGGTGGCGGAGGTGGGTTCAGAATAATTGGCACAGAAGGCCAAATGGAAGTAGGCCAAAATGCAGTACAACTTACGCGCTCCAAACTGGGAATGACTCCTGGAGGGTATTCTATGATTTCCTATACCGAAGCTACTCAGGAAGAAATTAAAAAGGCCTATGCCTCCCATCAATCAGGCTCAAGAGCCTCGGCCTTAAACACGGGAAAAACAAGTTGGGAAGCAGGTAGGGACTACAAAGGAGGGCATTACGATCATTTCAACAACTTCTTTGAGGCTGTCCGGGGAAGAGGGAAAGTAGTGCAGGATCCAACCTTTGGGCTAAGGGCCTCGGCGGCCGCACTCCTGGCAAATAAGAGCTATTTTGAGAACAAACCGGTTGATTGGGATCCCAAAGGTCTTAAATTGTTGTAAAGAAAGAGGGAACCCCCACAGATTCCCTCTCCCACATCAACTATAAATTAACCCTACTTGCATCTAGCAAGCCCTAAATTCTAAAGGTTACGACTGGTATTTCGGAATGATTGGCAACATCTTCACCTATACTTCCCATAAAGAAATGAGCCAGACCTTTTCTACCATGAGTCGGTATGCCAATGACATCTGCCCCGATGCTCTCGCTGTAATTTAATACCCCTTTTTCCACGCTGTAGTCGTTATAAATCTCGACTTCTTTTCCTACTCCCGACTTCTGAAGGAACTGAGCAACTTTCTTATAAATATCCGGATGACTCAAAAAGTTATCTCCCGGGGTATTTATATATACCAAATGTAATTTTGCGTCTAACTTCTCTGCAAAGTCCACAGCTTTTTGAAAGGCAACAAGGGCATCAGAATTGAAATCGCAGGCAAAAACAAAGTTCTTAGCCTTAAAATCTTTAATTTCATTCTTGATCACCAATACAGGGACCTCAGCACTCCGAACAACCTTCTCAGCGTTGGAACCAATAAAAATTTCCTTTAATCCATCAGTCCCGTGAGACCCCATAACTATGAGCTCTGCGCCGTGTTTTTTAGCCACGTCATTCACTTCTCCAAAAACCTTAAAATGTTTAATTACCGGAGTGACCTTGATGCCTTGCAAATACGATTTATCCAGAAATTCGCCCATTCTCTTTTCAGCCAGTTTTATAAAAAACACGGTCTGCTCGATATGCAGGCCTTCTGCCGATGAAAATACCGCTTCGTTGAGTTCAAGCATATTTAGAACCAATACTTCTGAATTGTGTGTTTTGGCCAGGGAAGCGGCCACTTTTAACGCATACTCCGACTGTTCGGAGAAATCTACAGGGACTATTATTGTCTTCATATTATTAGATTTAGGATTATATTGTCATTGAAAATAGTTTAGTATCCGGGGCCTTTCTGCGTAATTTCAGATCAAAAGCCATACAGACATTCCGAATAAAAGGTTCTCCTTTTTCGGTGACCTTTAAGGTATTGGCACTTATACTAATTAAGCCATCGTCTTCCATCTCGCGTAAACTCCTAAGTACTTCTTCCAGCTCGGGAAACTTTTCTGATTCCTCCTTCCAGGAAGTGGAAAACCGGCACATTAGATTTAATATGTGACGTCTTATTTTTTGGTCTTCCTCACTTAAAATATGGCCTTTGAAAATGGGAATAATCCCGTTTTCTACGAGATGCTGATATTCTTCAATACTTTTTACGTTCTGAGCAAAGCTATACCAGCTATCGCCAATACTAGATGCTCCTAAGCCAATCAATAGTTGTGTTTTTGAAGCGGTATACCCCATAAAATTCCTATGAAGATCTCCAGTTTTCATGGCTTCAAACAGTTCATCTTCCGGAAGGGAAAAATGGTCCATCCCAATCTCATAATAACCCGCCTGGGACAACAATTCCTTTCCCCGGCTATACTGCATCCTCTTTTCTTCTCCGGTTGGGATGTCTTTATCCTTATATCCTCTTTGGCCATTACCTTTCAGCCAAGGTACATGGGCATAACTATAGAATGCCAGCCTATCCGGCTTGATCATTTTTGTTTTCTCTATGGTCGCTTCGATATGAGCTACCTTCTGATGGGGAAGTCCATAAATTATATCATGGCCAATAGAGGTGTATCCAAGCTCTCTGGCCCATTTACATACTTCATTTACATTTTCAAAGGACTGAATCCGGTGAATAGCCTTTTGCACTTTATCATTGTAATCCTGTACGCCAAAACTCACCCTTCTGAACCCCAGAGCATACAATTCTTTTAGATGAGCAAAACTCGTATTATTAGGGTGACCTTCAAAACTAAATGAGTAATCCTTTGCTCTTTCCGCTCTTCTAAATATTCCTTCAATGAGGACTCTAAGGTTTTCTGGAGAGAAAAAAGTGGGCGTCCCACCTCCAAGGTGTAACTCCTTAATTTTGGGCCTTATGCTAAAAAGATCGCAGTATAATTTCCATTCTCTTAGGACAGAATAGATATAGGGCTTTTCTACTTCATGTCTTTTAGTGATTCTTTTATGACACCCGCAAAAGGTGCACATGCTTTCACAGAAGGGCAAATGTATATAAAGGCTTATCCCTTCTTCATCATTACTTTCATTAAAGCTCCTGGTAATAGTTGAAGCCCACTTTTTGCCAGAAAAATCTTCCATATTCCAATATGGAACTGTCGGATAACTGGTATACCGAGGGCCTTGAACGTTATATTTTTGCACTAAACTGCACATAGCAAAGGTGTTTTCACAAAGCTACAATGCCGACATGCTTTAAAACATGATAATTATCAGCTTAGTTACCACGCTTTGGTTCTCTATTACAGGGAAAGGGAGCTAAAGGAGATCATGACGTATATCACAATGATCACTACAAAAACAGAAGAAAGAATGTCCCAGATGTTATAACTAGATTTGTTTGCTTCTTTTTGCTTGGCGGTCACTGATCCAAAGGTCAATCCCTTTAATTGGGCTTCTGTGGGAGCAGGGTAAAACAAACTAACCCCGACCGCAATGGCTACACAAATTGCAAAGAAATAGGCACCGAAGACCAACCAATTAATATCGGCTATGGCAAATATAAAACTGCCTTCTGAAAAGCTGGTTTTGGTAATCTCAAGTGTTAGTTTGATAAATCCTATCAAAAACCCACCCACCAAAGTGGCAATAGCCCCATTGCCGTTGATCCTTTTATGAAATATTCCCAGGAGAAAGACTGCTGCAATCGGAGGAGAGATATAGGCCTGGACATTCTGCAAATATTCATATAACCCATCTGACAACCTGCTAATGATCGGAATCCATAAAAGGCCAAGGCCTACCACAAAGAAAGTAGCAATTCTCCCAGTTCTGACTAACTTTTCTTCTGGCTTGTTTGGTCTTATTTTTTTGTAAATATCGAGGGTAAAAAGTGTGGAGCAGGAATTAAAAACCGAAGCCAGTGAACTCATCAAAGCGGCCAATAGTCCTGCCGCTACCAGGCCCCTTAAGCCAGAGGGCAACAAATTACTCATTAGCACTGGAAAGGCTTCATCAGGACTGTCCCAATCTAGTTTGCCTTGCATCTTTAATCCAAGCGCAACTACCCCGGGAATAAGGAACAAAAATACCGGCATCAATTTAAGCAGGGCTCCAAAAATACTGCCCCGCCTACCCTCTTTAATATTTTTGGCAGTCAACACTCTCTGAACGATAACCTGATCTGTGCACCAATACCAAATACCCACAATGGTACTGGTTATAAAAAGCGGAAGCCAGGGATAATCCGGATCAGTATTAGGGCGCCACATATTAAAGTAATCAACACCAACGGTATTTTTAAGTTCTCCCCACCCTCCAACAGCATCAAGTCCCATGAATGTTAAAACTCCGGCACCAAGGACAAGTACAATGGCCTGAATGGTTTCTGTGTATACCACCGCCCGCATACCGCCAAGGACAGTGTACAGTCCGGTTAAAACAACTGTGGATACCGCTCCTATCCAAAAAGGGATGCCTAACAAGGCCGAGACCACTACGCCTCCAGCGTATATGGTTACAGACACTTTAGTGAGGATATAGGCCACTAGCGAAACCACAGACAGTACCCAGCGCGATCTGGCATCGAATCGTTTTTCCAGGAATTCGGGCATGGTGAATACGCCACTTCGGGCATAGAAAGGTAGAAACACCCAACCCAGCATCAGCACTATCCAGGCATGTAGTTCATAAATAAGCAGTGGCATTTTGTCTCCTGCTCCGTTCCCTGCCAGCCCCACCACGTGCTCAGAACCTATATTCGAAGCAAAAATTGAGGCCCCAACCACAAACCAACCAATATTTCTGCCTGCCAGGAAATAGTCTTCTGTATTCTTCTGCTTCTGTTTAATTACCCACCACGCAACACCCAGGAGGATTATAAAATAGGCGATAATTACAATCCAGTCTAATAAATTTAATCCTTGCATCAATGTTAGATTGGTTAGTTAAAATTACCCTGGTGTTTTGTACCACAGTTATCTCAAGCTTCGGGTTATGAGCCTGGGAAGGGATTAAATTATGAAAATCTAGAGGATAGCATGCATTTTAGGGGATAAAAACTTATTTTTGCGCCCATAATAATTACTCATGACCTTACTTTTAATGGCCGCCGGAAGGGGCAGCAGATATGGAAAACTAAAACAATTTGATGGCTTGGGGCCCGAAGAAGAATTCTTGATGGAATTCAGCATGTATGACGCCATCGAAAACGGATTTGACCATATCGTGGTAATTACCCAAAAAACAAATGTCGAATTTCTTGAAAACCACTTAAGCAACAGATTACCCGAGGGAATAAAGCTCGATGTCATTGCTCAGGAGCTTTCAGATCTTCCGGAGGGCACCAGCTATAGTGGGGAGCGAGAAAAACCTTGGGGTACGGCTCACGCAGTTTGGTCTGCAAGGGAGGTAATAAATACTCCCTTTGCGGTAATCAATGCAGATGACTATTATGGTAAGGGTGCCTACAGCAATGCAGCAAAATTTATAAAAGCGAATAGTGATAATGACTCTTATGCCATTGTTGCTTACACCCTGAGCGACACCTTATCCGAGCACGGTTCGGTATCCAGAGGGGTCTGTGAACGAAACGGCGATACTTTAGTTTCTGTGGTGGAAACCATGAAAATAACCAGAGAGGAAGAAGGAATTGTTGATTTGGATAGCGGGAAAGAATTTAATGGAAATGAACTTGTGAGCATGAATTTTTGGGTGTGCAGACCTTCTATTTTCTCGCAGATTGAAGAAGATATCAGAACCTTTCTCAAAGACGAGGAAAACATTAAGAGTAGTGAGGTTTACCTTCCGTTTGTAATTCAAGAAATGTTGCAAGAAGATAAGACCTCTGTATCTGTGATACCATCAGACAGTAAATGGTTTGGAGTAACTTATGCAGATGATAAAGAAAAGGCAATGGAGCAGTTAAAGCAAATGACCGCCCAGGGGTCTTACAGCACACCTCTTTGGAGTTCGAATAACTAATAAACTTGGTGCCTATGGAGAAAAATGACCTTCTTATCATTCTCCATAACTTTGATATAGCTCCTTCAGCTTATGGGCTTAAGCCCATAAATCAGGGTTTCATAAATGACACTTACCTCGTATTTGAAGGGGATAGGCCAAGCTATGTTCTACAGCGAATCAATACTGCTGTTTTCTCCAATGTGGATGGTCTTATGAACAATCTCGGAAAGGCGCTCGATTTTCTTGAGGATACGGACTATGCTAAAATATCCCTGGTAAAAACACAGGACGGAATGTCATTTTTTAAAGCTCCCTCAGCCGGATGTTGGAGATTAATGACCTATATTGACAATAGTACCGCTTATGACACTACTTCCGATGTGGAGCTGGCCTTTGAGGCAGGTAGGATCATCGGCAAATTCCATACGCTACTACAAAATGCTGATTTAGAAGCCTTTGTTGACGTAATTCCCGGTTTCCATGATCTAAAATTAAGGGAAACCCAATTTCTAAAAGCTCTGGGCAATGCAAGTGATCCTCGAAAGGAGATTGCAAAAAACGCCATTGGTTTTACCCAAAAATCCCTGCCTAAACTCAAAGAAATGGAACGTACAGATTCTCCTCTGAGGATTTGCCATAACGACACCAAGCTTAATAATATCCTTTTTTCTAAAACTGATCGGAAGGCCTTGTGCCTAATTGACCTGGACACGCTGATGTGTGGTCATTTTCACTATGACTTTGGGGACGCCGTTCGGACCATTGTAAACACTGCCCCGGAAGATGAGAAGGAACATCACAAAATTACTTTTGACAAAGATCTATTTGAATCTTTTGTTAGCGGACTCAGCACAAATGCCTCGTTTTTAACTCAGACAGAATTGGATCAATTGGCATATGGTGTGGTGCTTCTCCCCTTCCTACATGGCATACGGGCACTAACTGATTTTCTCAATGGAAATATCTATTACAAGGTAGCCTATGAAAATCAAAATTTAGACAGGGCGCTAAGTCTGTATGATTTTACTCAAAAAGCAATGGATAACATCGTATTTATGGAGAAAGTCATTGAAAGAAAGTTATCCGTTAATTCTTGAAAAAATCGTCTTTAGCTATTGTTCTTTCAAGTTTTTTAATATTAAGGCGTTTTACCGGATCTAATATGCATTGACCGTAAGTTGTGAAAAAAGTATGATCTCTAAGAAAGCTCAAATTTTCTAAGTTCCATGCTACATCCGTATAATTTATACCTCTAAATTGGCTTAACTCCGTTCTAAGCATCTCACTTCTTTCCCAAAATTTTGCTGTCCCTAAATGAAAAAGATCCGCATCTGCCATAACCTCCTCACCATAATCTTTAGGTTGATGAGGCAATTTTGTTGCCTTTATATAGCGTTCCACTTTCCTGATTTTAAAGGGCGTATAACCCTGCACCTCTAAGAATGAAATTGCCAGAGAAGCACTAAGGGCTTCGTGCTCCTTAAAACGGATACTATTGCCAGTGTCATGAAATAACGCAGCAATTAGTAAAGTTTCCACATCTTCCTTTGGGATTCCTTCAGAGGCACAAATTAGTTTTACATTCCTGAAAACTTCTAAGGTATGCCTGACGTTGTGAAAAGGCATGGTCCGGCACGGACTACTTTTTAAGATCCGGAGACAGTGTATTCTCGACTTCCAGATTATGCGGTTCATAATTCGCTTTTAGGTATAGAAGAGATTGAGCTAACCCCTACTTACTTCGATCTTTTAGTAGTTTATTATTTTACAATATCTTCAAATAGAAATAGATGATCAATGAAGTCAATGCAGCATAAAACCAAAAATCAAATTCAATGACGTCGCCATCCTGCTCTGCTATTTCCCCGGAGAATTCGAATAGCCAAAATAATAAGAAGATGGCCGCAAATCCGTTTTTCTCATTTCTAAGCACTTTCCTCCAATTGAAAGAATTTGTCGGGTGTAGATAATTTCTAAAATCCGGAATTACAGCCGGCGTAGTTGAGGTCCAAATTAAATAGTCATCCCCGAACTTCTTTCTTAAAAATGTCTCCTCGGTAAACATGATACGCTCGTAATACAACCAAAAAACTAATCCAAATACAATTATGAACCATACATTTTCGGGGATCATTGCCACTCCCAACCACATAAAAAAATTACCCAGGTAAAGCGGGTGCCGTACTAGGGAGTAGGCTCCTTTGGTATTTAAATTATCGGCAATTTGCCCTTGTGTTGTATTTCTTCCAGAAGTTCTATCTTGACTATAACCAACGGTAAATATTCGAATCAAAAGTCCCAACAGGGCCACCCCCAGGCAAACAAACTCGAACTCTTCAATACCGATCTCCAAGGCCGAAGGATCTTCATTTAATTCGCCCTGAACATGAACCAGTAAGCCTGCAAAGAGAAAAATTAACGGCAGAAAACTTCTATTCCTGAAAAGGAAATCACCTTGTTTATTAAATTCCTCATATAAGGTCATACCCTAAAACTTATAACTAAAACCGACCATATAGTGTCCTTCTACCCTGGTAAAGGTCAAATCCATCCGCTGCTTTTTATAGTCAGTAGTAAACAAATATGCACTTCCAACCCCTACTGCAACACCGCCAAGTACATCCCAACCATCGTGTCTGTCATTGAGCCCCTCTATTCTACTATATCCAACAAATCCTGCCAGAATATAGGCCGGTATGCCATATTTTAATCCATATCTTTTTTGAATAAATGCCGCACTGTTAAAGGCAACCGAAGTATGACCCGAAGGAAAAGCGAGTCCGTCTAATGCGCCCTCCGGCCTTGGTTTGTTGAAAGCGTATTTGAGCGTATAAGTAGCCGCTAAATTTGCACTAAATGATTTTAAAAATTGCCAACTGCCCTTTTTGTCTCCCACGATTACGGTGCTTAATCCGGCCGCGGCAGGGAGTGCCAGATGAAGGAAGTGACCCATCCCTTCTATTGTTCTTTCTGTTTGGATTTCATTTTGTGAATCCCCTGTCTGACTTCTGACAGTTCCTGTGATAATTAGGAATAGCAAACAATATTTCCTCATAATACGTTCGATTTGATTTCAAAGAAAGTATTTAAGTAAATATTAAATGGAGCGTTGAAGTTTGAAATAATTAGTTCGTACCTAATTCCCCTTTTTGACTAATTTCCCATTTGTACTCCTGAGGCGTAATCCCAACGAATTTCTTGAAGGCATTATTAAAGGTAGATTTGGAGTTAAAACCTACCTCTGTTGCAATACCGAATATGGTATAGTGTCGGTATTTTTGTGATGCTATTCTTCTTCGAAACTCTTCAATTCTATAACTGTTGACGAAATCCTGAAATTTCATCTCGATATGAAGATTCAAGACTTCTGATACATATTACATGGGCATGTTAAGTTCCTTTGCAACACTATGTATAGACAGTTTGTGATTTAAATAGAGTTTATCCTAGGCCCTGATTTTGATCAATGCGTATTTACAATGTGAAATTATTTCAGGATTCAAATTTGACCTTTTATAACTATTGATCTTCGCGTTTGGCAGAATGTTTTTGGGATGATTTATAAGGCTAAAAGTGATAAAATAAAAAAGAAAAGCTATAACAACTAGGAGGTAAGAGCTAAAATCATCACTTGATGATACTACTATTTCGTCTGCGCCTAACAACCCGAGAATATCATTGAAATAGCTTAGCCCTAATAAGGTCGCCATTGGAATTGCAAAATATAACATCCAACCCCTGGGCTTATTTTGAATTGAATAATAAATTATATAAAGCAAGTATACTAGAAAGGTAAATTCGACCGCAAGCTCTACCACTTGAAGCAACCAATTCTCTTCCTCAGTTATCAGTTCAGATATCTCAACAATCAGATAAACAACATTTGGCAGAAAGAACAAATAGTCCATCTTCTGAAAACTTCCTTTCCCCGATCTTAAATAGCGAAAAAAAAGGAAAAAGAAAGTGACAAATAAAGAACTATCTAAAAGAAATAAATCAACATCATCCAGAAACAAGTTGTTTTCGTCATCTCCAATTAGGAAAAGCAGGACAGCAATTATTGTCGCCAGAAACAACCAAAAAGTCATTGGCCTATATCTGGCTTTGCCCTTTATTAAAATAAAAATTAGAAATATTCCCTGAAGCAGGGCTACTATTTGGATAGTTCTTAGCATTATACCATAGTGTTATAAATATAACGGCCAATACCTTGAAAATCGTATCACGAAATCAAAACCCCATAAAAAGCGCGAAAGACCAATTGCCTAAAATAACTTTTCCAATAGTGACTGACTTACCCCAATACTCAAAAATGCTTTGGCGCTACATTTATGGGTGCTCCAAATAGGCCTTCAAAGCTAAATACACTCCGTTGCTCCAGCCAAACCCATCCTGCACGGGATACTCTCCTCCGCCGGCCTCCAGGCTAAGATCTTCCACATTGTACTTTTCTACAAATTTGCCTGTATTGGCGTAGACTTTTTCATTGAGTGCCACCCATCTTTCGGCAATAGTTTTGGCCAGATCTTTATGGCCGTAATGCTCCAGACCAACTATGGCCATCCATTGCAAGGGAGCCCATCCATTGGGGGCATCCCATTGCTGTCCGGTGTTGTTTAAGGTAGTAACTACGCCCCCAGGCTTTAGAAAATGGTCTTTTAGATAGGCAGCGACTTTATCTGCCTGAGCCTGACTACTCATTTTAAAGAATAACGGATATGCCATAGCCAGAGATTTCACCGAAGTTTGCTTCTGTGTTACCCAGTTAAAATCTGCATAAAAACCTCCTGGCTCATTCCAGCAGTAATCATTTAAGAACACCTTCCTATTCTCCATACTTAGTTTAAGGCTTGCAACATAGGCTGGGTCTTCGGCAAAACATTTGGTTAACACTTCTTCTAATCCATAAAGGAGTGCATTGAGATCTACCGGGAGAATGTCTGTGGTTTCAATAGTTTCAATAGACTTTGCATCAGCAAACCAGCGGGAAGAATAATCCCATCCGGACTCCGCTCCTGCTCTTAGATCCTGGTACATTTTGGTACCTCCTCCTAAAGCCTCAACCTGGGTGTAATCTTCTCTGTAGGACTCTTGCCTGGGGGTCTCTCCAAGATCGTAATACCTATTCATCACTCCTGACGGCATACTCACACAGTGTTTAATAGGTTTGTCTGTGGCACTTATCCCTTCCATCCAAAAAATATATTCTTGTCTTAGCGCATCCTTGTATTTCTTATAGACTTCCTCTCCCTTATGTTCAGCTAATAAAGCCACCATTTGTGAAAAAAATGGGGGTTGGGAACGGGTAATGTAATAGGTTCTATTACCATTGGGAATATGGCCGACGGTGTTGATAAGATGGGCGAAATTGTCTAGCATGTCCTCAATCAGCTCAAACTCCTCGCTTTCTACCAGGCCCAGCATAGTGAAATAACTGTCCCAATAATACACTTCCCTAAAACGCCCTCCGGGAACTATATATGGCTTAGGTAAGGGTATTAGAGTACTTCCCTCTTTGTAGGTGTCTGATTCCCTCTTTAGAACCGGCCATAAAGAATTGACATGTTCAGCGGCTGTTTTATTTGGATCCGATTTAAAATCCGATGAAATTGAAGGAGGAATTTCAAAATGTTCCAATACGAACTCCTTGAGATCAAAATCTGAGTTGTCTTTCTGCTCGCCATATTTTTCTACAATAACCTGAGTAGGAAATTTGGCCGTACAATCAACAAAGGTCTTGCCATCCTCAAAAACTTCATTTAATTGTACTTCTGCAAACAGCTCGCCGAGTAAGGCATCCGGAGTCTTTAGATCTGACTTAACCGTATCACTAACAACAGCTGTGCTATTGGGATGGGCTTCTTTTTTTGGTTCCGTTTTACATGCCGCTAAAATCAGAAGGGCAAATAACAAGAAATACCTCATAGTCTTGTTTTTGGTTTAAAATTCCCCAAAAAGTACTACATTTTATTTAAAGGCGCTATGTCCTGTAATATCGGCTCCTGTAATGAGTAAATGAATGTCATGGGTGCCTTCATAGGTAATTACAGATTCCAGATTCATCATATGCCTCATAATACTGTATTCTCCTGTAATGCCCATCCCTCCTAAAACTTGTCTGGCTTCACGAGCAATTTTAATGGCCATATCTACATTGTTTCGCTTTGCCATCGAAATTTGTGCCGTTGTCGCTCTGCCCTCATTCTTTAATTGACCGAGCCGGAAAGCCAATAATTGTGCCTTGGTGATCTCTGTAATCATCTCTGCCAACTTCTTTTGCTGTAGCTGGGTAGCGGCAATTGGTTTTCCAAATTGAATACGCTCTTTTGCATATCTCAAGGCAGTATCATAACAATCCATAGCGGCTCCAATTGCCCCCCAGGCAATACCGTAACGTGCAGAATCTAAGCAGCCTAAAGGAGCCCCGAGACCATTTTTCCCAGGCATCAAATTTTCTTTGGGAACTTTTACATTGTCAAAGATGAGTTCTCCGGTGGCTGATGCTCTAAGCGACCATTTGTTATGTGTTTCAGGGGTAGAAAAACCTTCCATCCCTCTTTCTACAATAAGTCCGTGTATACGACCCTCTTCATTCTTTGCCCAAACTACGGCAACATCGGCGAAAGGAGAATTAGAGATCCAAAGTTTGGCTCCATTGAGCAAATAGTGATCCCCTTTATCTTTAAAATTAGTGACCATGCCGGCAGGGTTGGAGCCGTGGTCTGGTTCTGTTAACCCAAAACAGCCCATGAGTTCTCCTGTAGCTAATTTGGGCAGGTATTTCTTTCGCTGCTCCTCAGTTCCGTAGGTAAAGATTGGATACATCACCAGAGATGACTGTACCGAGGCTGTGGAACGCACTCCACTGTCTCCCCGTTCTATTTCTTGCATAATTAGTCCGTAACTTATCTGGTCCAGACCTGCTCCTCCGTATTCCACCGGAATATAAGGCCCAAAAGCCCCAATTTCTGCCAGGCCTCCAATAATTTCTTTTGGAAATTCAGCCTTTTGCGCATAGTCTTCAATGATAGGAGAAATATCTCTTTTAACCCACTGACGGGCAGCATCACGCACCAGCTTATGCTCGTCGCTTAAGAGGTCATCAAGTTGATAGTAGTCCGGAGCTTCAAATAGATCGGGCTTCATAGGGTTCTAAATTTTCGCCAAAGGTAGCAAGGATATATAACATTGCAAGAAACAATTGTTACATTTTTAGATAGAAATCCTGAGTTAGCGATCTGTATTCCTGGGTAAATTCGTGTCTGCCTATTTCGATGACAAGTTCTGAATAAACCACGGCTTGCTCATCACGACCAAAAGCCAACAAACTTCTTTTGGCTGCAACTTTTGGGTTCCCTTTTACCCTGGTTATGCGGTGGGGATAAAGCCCTTTTTCAACCGCCAATTTAACAAAGGCCTTTTCTTCATTGTAGGGAATAATTGTTGTAAAGCAGCCTTGTGTTGAAAGCAAAATTGACACTCCCCTAAGCAGCTCTTCAAAGGGAAGGAATTGGTTTTGCCTTGCCCTATCTCTTATTGGATCTTTGCCAGACTGTTCTTCTGCGTAAAATGGCGGATTGGAAACAATTAGATCGTATTGCTCTTCAAGCTCTTCAACAAACTCCGCCAAACTTGCATGATAGCAAAATAATCTGTCTCCCCAGGCAGACGCTTCAAAGTTTTCGACACATTGCTCATAGGCCCCAGCCTCAATTTCAACAGCGTCTATCATCTCTGCAGAAGAACGCTGGGCAAGCATCAGAGCAATTAAGCCAGTTCCGGCCCCGATATCTAATATGTTTTTGGGCTCATTTTCCACTGAGGTCCACGCACCTAAGAGTACGCCGTCTGTACCTACCTTCATTGCACAGCGGTCTTGATTTATGGTAAACTCCTTAAAACGAAAAGGCTTACTGCTAATTGTTAATTGATTATTGTTAATTGCTAATTGTCAATAGTTCCAGCCGCCCGAGTCTCGGCGCCTTCTAAGTCGAGCAGGGAATCGCCCAATTCAAACCTAATTTCGTTGGCCAGCACCTTGATCTGCTGCACTATCTCAGGATGTTGAGCAGCAACATTGCTTGTTTCACTAATGTCCTCTTCCATGTTGTACAATTCAATTTCTTCTAAATCTATCATCCTGTAATTCCCAGGTTGACCATCTTTTCCGGGTTCTTGTCCATCCATGGTTCTATAACGATGAGGAAAATACATTTTCCATTTTCCATAACGAACCCCGAATAACTCATTTACTCTGTAATAAAAGAAATAGGCTTTTTGAGGGCTCTCTTTTGCGACTCCTGAGATCACATCCCAAACATCCTTTCCATCTATTTTTAAATCGGGTAATTTCGAATTGGTGAGTTCTGCAATAGTGGGCAGTATGTCTATAGCCATGACAGGAACATCTACTACTTTGCCAGCTTCGAGGGCTTTTGGGTATTTAATAATAAAAGGTTCTCTCTGTCCCCCTTCCCAAGCTGTTCCCTTACCTTCTCTAAGTGGCAAGGCACTACCTGCGTGGTTGCCATAAGACAGCCAAGGGCCATTATCTGAGGTGAACATCACAATGGTATTTTCTTCCAATCCGTTCTTTGTAAGAGCTTCCAATATCTGGCCTACGGACCAATCTATTTCCATGATCACATCGCCGTATAGCCCTCTTTTAGATTTCCCCTTGAACTTTTCGGAAACAAATAAAGGTACATGAGGTTGAGGATGCGGAACATACAGAAAGAAAGGGTTTTCTTTATTTCTATTGATAAAATCAACACTGCGTTCCGTGATCTGCTTGGTCAATTGAGATTGCTCAAGCAGGGTATCAATTATGGTTTCATTCCCGTACAGTGGGAGGTCTGGGAAATTAAAAATAGGGCCTTGCTGTGGATGAAACGGCCACATATCATTAGAATACGGAATACCAAACCACTCGTCAAATCCATGCCTGGTAGGTAAAAATTTAGGATGATGCCCCAGATGCCATTTTCCAAAAATGGCAGTTTTATAACCATTGGCTTTAAGCATTTCAGCTAAAGTGGTTTCGCTGCTACTAATCCCATGTGTATTATCGGGGCCCAGAGCATTATGAATTCCAATTCTATTGGGATAACAACCGGTTAGTATTCCCGCTCTTGAAGCCGAACAAACTGCCTGTGCGGAATAATAGCTGGTGAGCCTAACCCCTTCTGCAGCCATCTTATCTAGATTTGGGGTTTCTATATCCGGTGACCCAAAAACACCAACATCCTGATAACCCTGATCATCTGTGAATATGAGCACCACATTTGGGGGTTTTAGCTCTTGGGGATCAGGGACCTTTGCAGTTTCCTTACACCCAATACAAAGCATAAACAAAGTGACTAACAGTACTCTATGGACCACATTAGGTGCTTTAATGAACTTAATTGCTATTTTCATTGACAAGGGAAAGTTGTTAATTGCCCTGAATATACTTATTTTTCTAAAACTTAAGTGCCATAATCATCGATCTAAAAAGCCAAAACAAGACCATGCGATATCTACTTTGCCTACCAAAAAGAATGTCTTCTTTTTGGGTTATATCCTCTTTTTTTGTTGTTGTCATATTAAGCTGGGGTTGCAATCCCAAGGAGGAAAAACTTCACCCGGTAGAGCGGGTTATCGGTGCCATGTCTGATAGCTTACCAAGATTAAGTTTACCTGCCGACGTTGATCCCGAACACGAAAATTGGAAGGGTATAGACCTGGAACCTAAGGCCCCAGTGTTACCTCTCTATGCTGAGGAGGAAAAACAACATTTTCTTCTCCCAGAAGGATATGAAATAAACCCCATATTAACTGAACCCGAAATAGAACAGCCAGGTGCAATTGCCTTTGACGGCAATGGGAGGATGTACGTATTGGAATTACGGACTTATATGTTGACTGCTGATTCTGACGGGACGCTAGATCCTGTAAGCAGAATCTCGCGATGGGAAGATCTTGATAATGATGGCGTTTATGAAACAGGGACCGTTTTTGTAGACAGCCTGATTTTTCCTCGTTTTGTATTGCCTTATGGAAAGAATACCATTCTTTCTATGGAATCTGATGCGGATAATGTGTATAAATATACGGACACGGACGATGACGGGGTTGCGGATAAAAAAGAGTTTTTTACAGACAAATACGGTAGGTCTGGAAATGTGGAGCACCAGCAGGCCTTTATGTATTATGGCATGGACAATTGGCTGTATAGTACAGTGAATGCATTTAGGGTACGTGAAACCCCGGCCGGGGTGATTCGTGAAGATACAGGATATAACAGGGCTCAGTGGGGTGTTACCCATGATGATGATGGGAAGCTCTGGTTTTTAGGAGGGGCTAGTGGCCTGCCATCTCAATTTCAATTCCCGGTGCATTATGGAAATTTCAACTTTGAAAATGAATTTGCAGAAGGATTCGAGATTCCCTGGGGTGCTGCAGTGAAGTTGGCCGATCTTCAGGAAGGTATGGATAGGGTCCGCCAGCCCGATGGAGGTCCAAACCGTGTAACGGGAGCAGCGGGGAACGATATATATCGTGGAGACAAGCTGCCAAAATCACTTTACGGACAACTGTTTTATGGGGAGCCGGTAGCTCGGATTGTCAGGCAGGTCAACCCCGTGGTTAAGGAGGGCCTAACCACTTTGCACAACGTTTACCAGGATCAGAAATCAGAATTTCTAAGATCTACAGATCCTTTGTTCCGGCCGGTAGATATGGCCACCGCTCCAGATGGCACTTTGTACATAGCAGATATGTATCATGGTATTATCCAGGAAGGGCAGTGGGCTCAAAAGGGCACCTATCTGAGGACAAAAATAGAGCAGTATCAATTAGATAAAGTTATCGGTCTGGGTCGTATATGGAGGGTCACGCACAACAGTGCGCAGCGGGACCTCAACAAACCGAAAATGTTTAATGAGACCCCCACACAATGGGTTAAGCATTTGACCCATCCCAACGGTTGGTGGAGAGACAAGGCTCAGCAGTTGATTGTATTGTCACAGGACAGAAGCGTTGTTCCACAACTGGTTCGATTAGCACAACAACCAGATCAACTGTTAGCCAGGTTCCATGCGATTTGGAGTTTAGAAGGCCTGGGAGCTCTAAAACCCGATTTGATAAAGGTTCTGCTTAAAGACTCTAATCCACGTATGAGGATCCAGGCGATGCGGGCAGGGGAAAGCTTGATCAAATCAGGGAATACCTCTTTTAACGATATG
The DNA here is from genome assembly GCA_040830565.1 of Flavobacteriaceae bacterium. GTDB lineage: Bacteria > Bacteroidota > Bacteroidia > Flavobacteriales > Flavobacteriaceae > JAFMPW01. The sequence goes on along the minus strand of JBFOMC010000229.1, from coordinate 1,507 downwards.
TATATTGAAGCACTAAAAGACGAAAATACAGATGTAGCCATTCAGGCCATGCTAAGCGCTCATATTTTAAAAATTCCCAGCCTTAAGGAAAATTTAGAAAAGCTACTTACGACCAATAAGGCCAAGGGTGTTCAAACGCTCGGCACGCAAATACTCCGGCCGGTTGAGGTTAAAAAGTGGTGGGAAAAAAGTAATTCCGAGCTAAGCGAAAAGGACAAGGAGACCTTGGAAAGGGGCGCAGTAATTTTTAACGAACTCTGTGTGCAATGCCACGGCAACGATGGCAATGGCACTCCAATTGGAGAAGGCTTAGTAATGGCTCCGGCATTAACGGGGTCCTCAAGAATACAGGCGCATCCGGAATACGTAATAAAGACCGTTATGCACGGCTTGTCCGGGCCCATAGAGGGCAAAAGCTATCCTGCCGGCGTTATGGTTGGAAATAAAGAACAATCAGACGAATGGATCTCTGCTATAACCTCCTATATCAGGCAGAATCTATCAAATAGTGCCTCCATGATCTCAGAAGAGAGGGTGGGCAAGGTCCGGGAGAAGACTAAAGATAGAAGTACTCCTTATAGTTATCAGGAACTTATAGGATCTGTACCTCAGGTGATCGTTCCTTCAGACAAATGGAAGGTTACTGCCAGTCATTCTGTACCCACCAGGATTGGAGGAACAGCTGCCCCGGCAAGCGCTTTCAATTTTGAAGGTTGGAGTACAGGGGAGCGTCAGAAAAACGGGATGTGGTTTCAAATAGAGTTCCCAGGATCAATGCAAATCTCTGAGCTACATTTCAATGCCCCCTCAAAATCAAGGGGTTGGTCTCCGGATGCACCTCCTCCTATCCAGACTTATCCGCGTTCCTATAGATTGGAGGCCTCCGTGGATGGCAAGAATTGGGATTTATTATCAGAAGGAAAGGCCACAAAAGCCGATGTGATCATCAGTTTTGATCCGCTCAAAACTAAATTCTTGAAGCTTACGCAACTTGAAAATGTAAAAGATGTGGACAGCCTGGAAGTCCCGTGGGCTATGAGGCAAATGAAAATATATGGTCAAAAAGCTCTGCACCCATAGGTTAGTCAAAATTATTCCAGATAAAGATCCACCAACCCTTCAGGAGTGGTCACAAAAATTGTTTTGTTTTCTCTATCAACCTTGGTGATGATATCATCATTAATGGGAATTAACAACTGTTTCCCATCCTTTTCGGCTTCAAACAGGGCCTGGGAGGCCGAGTCGTTGACCGAAACAATCACGCCTATATTCCCATGCTTTTTGTCTTGTAGCTCAAAGCCAATGATCTCATGGTAATAAAATTTATTCCCGCTTAGTGTAGGAAGCGCCTCCAGGGGGAGGTAGAGCTCGGAGCCGAGTATTTTTTCTGCGGAGCTCTCATCCGTAATTTCTTCAAAGCGGATGCGTAGAAGACTGCTTTTGTGCAGCTGGCAGCGATCAATAAAAAATGGAACCAGACTGTTTCCTATTGAAACAAAGACTGATT
>JBFOMC010000228.1:0-3653 GCA_040830565.1 Flavobacteriaceae bacterium | reverse complement strand
GACTCTCTAAGTAGGAAAGAATTTGGCCCACCTGCTTTATAAAAGATATAAAGAATCGAGCACTAATTGGCCTCTCTTCCTGGCCAAGAAAATCTCTAAGACTAACCCCGTCAATGAATGGAAACACTACACAATCTACAGAAAGATCATTCCCAAAAATATCCTGTATATTAATAGAGAATATATCGACAGGATCCACAAGCCCTGATGGAGAACTTCCGCCTAACACAACCTTTAATGATCCAACCAGATCCTCAGAAGAACCCGGCCGAACAAACTTAAGCACGTACTTAGTTTGAAAAACTTTATGATAACCGACGAAAGTTGCTGAGTTTTTTCCAACTCGAATGACATCACCAACACGATATTTATCACCAACCTCATCAAGCCTTCCCACCTGCGAAGGAAAATCAATACAGAGCCTGCTGAGTGTTAATAAACCACGTCTATTTAGATGCCTTGAATCACTTTCTAAAAAGCCAAGATCTTCAAGAGTTTCTATTAATTGAGATTCACCTGAAACTCCAGACGTATTCCATTTTACGTCCAATCCTGAAACCAAGGAATCAATACTTCCATCATTAATTCTTTCAAATAGATACTTGAATTTTTTTCTAATTACATTTGGGTTTCTAATTAGCTTCGATGACATGACGACCTCATGAAATATACTTTGCCAATTGAGTTTCCTCTACACTATCCCTGATGTAGCCCAATAAATGACACAGATCTAGATCTTCAGGATGCTTGTAGTTTGTGTAGAATGCGCCTTTAGCTTTAGCATTTTCACATGCTTGATGAGCAAGCCCAGCACAATGATCTTTATCAAGAAAGCAATGCGCTTTTTTGGAATACGATTCTTTACTAGTGATAACGCCAAGTTCAACCAAGGTACCTTTAGATTCAACCAAGGCAACAACAAGATCACACTCCATTAATAGAAGTTCCTCCTGAGTCATCATATTACCCAGCTTCCCAGAAAGCCCTTCTTCAACTAACTCTTCTGCAAAAAACACATTATGGCCTTCTTCTCGCAGCCTATCCCTAATCTCTATGCGCTTATTCTGCAAAGCCAAAGTTCTTTCATCATCGGACATTTTTTTTGTTTGTGGGCCAAAAACCAATATGTCCAGCGCTATCGGACTAATACTTTCTTCAATGATTTGCTTTACATTTCTCAAACTACATTCCTTATCCTAATATCTTCCTAGATTTCACATTCTTCTAAAGACCGCTTAATACTGCCAGCCAGAATCCTTGCAATATCCGGTGGCACCGCATTTCCTAGTTGTCTCATAATGGCTGTTCTAGATCCAACAAAATGATATTCGTCTGGAAAGCCCTGCAGTCGAGCCACCTCACGAATAGTCATGTACCTTAACTCCTGATCATAAAACCGAATCATATTTTCACCACCTGGAATACCATTAACTCCTGCCTTAATAGTCTTAGAAGGCTGATCGTATGGACTCCCAGTATGGCCTTTATAAGCTCGCGCTCCAGGTTGGTATTCATGTAGAGAAAATTTTCTTGACTTCCCCTTACGTGAAGGAGGCGGGAGGTCTGACAGACAAGTTCGGATGGTATTCCAAGGCCGTAAATTCGTGCATTCCCCAAGATTGCGAAGCACTTGATTCGTTCTATGATCAGGATCAGTAAGCCTTTCCTTCTTTGGGACTTTGTTGCTTTCCCAATACTCATTCGTAACCCACTGAGCCCTTACAAGCTCTTCCTCTGAATGCGTTGGATTGGGCAATTTCCACTTCGCATTAATATCAGATCTAAATCCGACAATAAAAACACGCTCTCTTTTCTGGGCTAAGCCATAATCTGCCGTATTCAACCACACTATAGACACATTATAAGTTAACCCTCTGCCTGCAGTTGACGTATGAAACTGCCTTAACAACAACAAATGTTCTTCCCAAGAACCATCATGACTACCTTCAACCTCTGGATATGACAGCCGCAGTCGGACGTACTCTAAATAATTTCCAAAGGATTTCTGGGCCAATCCTTTAACGTTTTCTAACAAAAACGCTTTAGGGGCAATTTCTTTGATAATGTCGACAGTAGCAGGGAACATATTTCTACTATCACCATTACCATTTTTTTTCCCTCCATTAGAAAACGGCTGACAAGGCGGCCCCCCTGAGACAAAATCAATTCCACGGAAGGGACCTAGTGAAATATTTCGGACATCATCTTCTAAAATAGATACCCCGCCATACGGAGAAAAGCCTCCTGCTCTATTAATTTCCAAGGTTCTAACAGCATGTCTGTCCATCTCGACTAGTGAGTCATGGATAAAACCAGCATCAGATACCCCTATTGCTAATCCTCCAGCACCTGCAAATAGCTCTAAAGAGCGCATAATTTTCGTACTTTCCCTAATTATTATTTTCGATACAACCATGCCAATACAGGGGATATCGCTCGATCACTATGAAAAATCAAACGATGGCCTCACACCGAAAAGAACCACAACCAAAACACTTCACTTACCTAGCAAACATACGTCATTTGCATAGATTTCTCCACTCGGCCTTCCTATTTCTGAACCCAGATATATGCTTAGGGAATCAACGCCAGATCCGGTTGGTAAAGTGCTCTCGGCATCTCAGTTCACCATCGATAGACTCGTTGTCGATTTAAACTGGTGGCGACGGCATCAAGGGGACGACTGTAAGCGCATTTTTCATCCAAAGAAAGAAAAATGGAATCCATCTATAGCAGATATAGCGGATACCAATTCACAAGGCAATCTAAGTTGAAAAGAAGTCGCCCTCAATAGTGGAAACCAAACCTTTCTTCTGGAGCCAAGATAGTGCCTTACAACCAATTGTGGCCGCAACACCCATCAATCGGGACACTTCGAGTGGGATTTAACGGGAGTTAGTTTGCATCAGCGGGAATAAAAGTTTATATAAATCAAGGCGTTAGAGACCACTGGCTATCCCGATTAGTGCCGAGTTCGCCCACCGGAGGCGAAGGCCAGAGGTTCGAATCCTCTAGGGTGGGCCATCAAACAAACCCAACGTGCGACATCAATTCTTTGCTCAGTATCTTTGTACACTCTATGCAAATAGAATCCTATATGTTGCTAAAACCCCAAATAGAAACTAATATGTTTCTATAGTCAATATAGCAACTTATATGTTTCATCATGACCAATCTACTTAAACAGATGAAAAAACGCAGGATTGATCTCGGTCTCAAGCAGCATGACATGATGCTTAGGGTTGGCATGTCTCGTCAGCAATATCAACGTCTGGAGTCAAAGGGCAATCCACGGCTTGATACGCTTGAGCTGATTGCCAAAGGCCTGAAAAGCGAGCTTCTCTTGATTCCTCAAGAGAAGCTCGCTGCCGTAATGGCAGTATTAGCGGAGGAAAGCTCTGATTTGCCTTCTACGCGAAAATCAGTTGACGAGAAAAAGTTACTCTCTGACGACCCATGGCGAGGGCTACTGGGAGATGAGGAATGAACGGGCAATCCCCAGAAGAAATCAATGTCTTACAGCTAACGTTACATGGCCATCTGGTTGGCTATTTAGCGGGATTCAAGAATGGCCGCAACCTGCTGAGTATCGCGGACGAATTTAAGAACAACCCTGAGCGCCCTACCCTTAGCCTGATTACGCACCCCAAATT
>JBFOMC010000227.1:0-9487 GCA_040830565.1 Flavobacteriaceae bacterium | reverse complement strand
GGAGTTTGTAGTAGCCACTTTTAGTCTTCTCTTTTCCTTGGAAGTGATCGTCTTAGCAGAATCTTTGGGAAGCAGATTAGAAACAATCTCTGTTAACTTCTTATTCTCTTCCTCTATTTTTCCGGTTACGTCATCGTAAACATCAAATACTTCCTGCAGATCTTTTTTACCTTCTCCGTGAAGATCTACCAGACTGGAAAAATACAGGTAAAGTGCCTTAGGATTTTTGAAGTTCGCTCGGTCATCATTAAAGGCCGATCCTAAAATATCATAAATCTCACTATCTGAAGCCATCTTATTATCGTACTTCAGTAGGGCTTTGTCTATAGCTACTCCCGCCTTTGAAAATTTGGCTGGGAAGTATTTCAGGCTATTGTCATAAAGGGCTAAAAGATCCTGAATAAAACCATCCTTTTCGCCACCAGCGGAATTCTTGATCTTATATTTAAGAATTCTTTCCCCGTAAGAGAAGTTGGCGCGATTTACTGCGGGACAATTTTCGTATACCATTTTCCATGGCGTGTATGCCGCATCATAATTTTTTACTTTCACATGCTCAGAATATATGGAAAGATTCGTCATACATTCCGGATTTTGAGCCTGAGCATTACTAATGCCCATGCTGCCCAAAACAGCAATCATCATTAAGTAAAGTTCCTTTTTCATTTTGATTATCGTTTAAAGTGGTTAATGTACTAAATTTTTTTAATCTATTTGCCTTTTCCTGAACCATTTATCATTCAAGGACAGCCCTATGTTCACTTTCAAATAGTTTTCCTGTATCAAATCTGCAGTGGTCGTTCCTCTCCTGCCAAGCTCAAAACCAACATTCACATTAGAGAAACTTGAACCCAGTGGTAGGCCAAGTCCAAAAGTTATGCCAAAGTTGTTGATCTCTTTATTATTAACAACTAGGCCAGACTTGTCCATCCTAAGTCCAGCCCTGTAGGTAATCCTTTTAAAATAGCTTTGGAAAGACGTATAATCCGGAATAAAAAACCCGCCGAAAGCAATGCTGCTGGCGTCCTGATATGCAACATTCTCGACATCAATAAAGGCATTGGTAAAGCTGCTTAAGCCCTGAAAACTGTATTCCCCTCCCAGGAACCATTTCTTATCCTCTCCGAATCCCAGGCCAAAGGTTGTAGTGGTAGGGATCTTTAGCTCAGTATTTCTCAAGCCGGTGGCATCAAGATTTACATCAACCACCTCAATATCTTCCCCGGTAGTAAGGGAAAAAGAACCAATGGTTTGGGAATTTTCAGAAACCAGGTTTGCCTGGGTATTTACAGTTACCGAGGTAAAGAGGGTGTATTTATCCTTAAAGGTTGGGGTATAGGTAAGTCCGTAATTAAAATCATAACCGTTTACTCTGGAGGTCCTTCGGTCTACCGTTCCAAATTGAACGTTTTCCACACTCTGCACCCTTCGATTGTTTAATCGGCCAAAATTGAAACTTGCTGTTGCCCCCAGATGCAAATTATCTGCCAGTTGATAGCCCAGGGATAAATAGGCTCTATTGAGCCCTCCGTCTCCCGTGTATTGGTTGGTGACTGTTGCCTGGTTGGCATTGATACTTTCGGCCACCAGATTATAGCCTACAGAAGAGTATGGTTTTAACCCGAAACCGGCTGCAAACCTGGGGCTAAGTGGAAAACCAATGGCCAAATATTCCAGATTGGTAACACTGGTACCTTGTTCTTCGGTAAAGCTCTCTAATCTAATTTCTCTATGTGATAAGGCGGCAGAATAGGTAGTAAGTCTGAGCTTTCCGTATGCCGCGGGGTTTCTAAGATTGAGATGAATACTATCTGTATACATGCTAAGACCCCCCATCATTTGATTTTCTATAGTACCTGCAGCCCTGAGATCACCTATCCCAAAAAATGAATATGGAGAAATTGTACCGTTTTGAGCATTTGCTCCATAGGCCATGAAGCATATTAAGGCGATCAGGATTTTCTTTACCATCTAGCGTTTGTTGTATTCCAGCAAATAATTCAAGCCCTCTAGGAGAAAATTAGAATGCGCAAATATGGTATTTTTTAGTCGTTTAGACAAAATTTGAGCGTCGCCGCCTGTTAAAATAACTGTTAAATCTTTGAATCTGGTTTTGTATTGATTGATGACCCCATCTATCTCCTGACACATGCCGTTAACCACCCCGCTATGTATGCTTGTCTCGGTAGAATTTCCAATGATGTCGAGGAAATCCTCGTAGTGAAGTTGGGGAAGTTGAGAGGTTTGATTGTGCAGGGCATTGTACCGCATTGCCATTCCGGGAGAGATGGCTCCTCCGAGATATTCTCCATAGTCGTTCATCATATCATAGGTTATGCAGCTGCCTGCATCGATGATCAGAGTATTCGCGTTGGGGTTTTTGTAAAAGGCCGCAGTGGCCAGTGCTATGCGATCTACGCCAAGGGTCTGGGGAGTGGCATAGGAATTTTTAAAGGGTGTTTTAGTGGCGTGACTCAGCTGGTGCACTTCGCAAAAAATGGCCAGCACATCCAGGTCTTTTTTTTGTAGTTGCCCTACGTTAGATACGATGGCCCTTCTAATACCAGGATACTTTTCGAAAACGGTTTTTATAGTCTCAGGAAGGTGAGAAAGCTCCTCTTTTTGAAGATGTACCATGCTTAATTTATCAAAGACGGCAATCTTCACTAGGGTGTTTCCAACATCGAGGATAAGGTTCATAATGCAAAGATCAAAAATTAAAAAAAACCACGCCCTTTTTTCCCTTTTTTGTTTGTAGTTCCTAAATTTGAAATTATATTTGCCCCCTCCTAAACTTAGAGAGAAGGTACCTTAGCTCAGTTGGTAGAGCAACGGACTGAAAATCCGTGTGTCCCTGGTTCGATTCCTGGAGGTACCACATCAAGCACAAAAACCCGCTCTTTGAGCGGGTTTCTTGTTTTAAGAGGTTTTGGAAAGCAAGCTTTCTAAAACCGAAGAAAATGAGAAACAGGCAGCCGGAGGCAGCCGGGTTTTTGTACCAGCCGGTAGGCGGGCAGGTTTGCAGTCGTGGAAGCCAAAGGAACACCGATCCGCCAGTCGGCGGAGAGGTATCTCCTGGAGTCTTGTTCAGTGGCAGTGGCAGTTGGCAGCCGGGTTTTTGTACCAGCCGTTGGGAGGGCAAGTTTGCAGTAGCGGAACCCAAGGAACACCGATCCGCCAGCCGGCGGAGAGGTATCTCCTGGAGTTTTTCAATTAACAATTAGCAGTAAACAATTATCAATCCCGATCCCTTTAAGTTTCGAGTTTGAACTTGCGCTTGAACTTGAACTTTCTTTGTCTACGGTAAGCTGAAGGCATTAGCAATTACTTGATTGAACAGTTTAGCCGAAAAAAGCAGTCTTAGGATGTAGGGGTTGCTAACCCCTCCCCGATTCAAGATAGTGCTTGAGTCTGAAATTTCCTTGCAGTTGGCACCTTTTCGTCAAGATTACGTGGCGTTAAACCCCATAACCTTTAAGTTTTGAGTTTGAGCTTGAACTTGAGCTTGAGATTCCCCCAAGGATTAACATTCCAACCGCATATTAAGAATTTCATCACTGGATTGATTATCTTTAGTACTTCCTAAATTTTATGAAAATGAAAAAAATTACTACTCTGTTTCTTATTGCAGGTCTAATCATCCTAGGATCCTGCAAATCTAAAACCGAAAAAAGTGCTGAATCCAAAGAAGTGAGTGAAGAGCTTCCTGTAAAGGTGAAAGGAGAAGAGGTGACTTACGCTACGGATTCTACCAATCTTAAGGGATATATTGCTTATGATAGTAATGCCACAGAAAAGCGCCCTGGGGTGCTGATTGTTCATGAGTGGTGGGGACATAATGACTACGTACGCCAACGAGCAGATATGTTGGCTGAACTTGGGTATACTGCAATAGCCGTCGACATGTACGGGGATGGAAAACAAGCAAATCATCCTGATGATGCAGGAAAGTTCGCGATGAGCGTTATGACCAATCTGCCCGAAGCCACAGCCCGCTTTAATGCCGCTTTGGATCTATTGCAGTCCCATGCTTCAGTAGATAAAGAAAAGATTGGGGCCATAGGCTATTGTTTTGGTGGGAGTGTGGTATTGACCATGGCCAATTCCGGAGCAGATTTAGACGCCGTTGCCGCCTTTCACAGCGGGGTACAACTTCCGGTAATGCCAAACGATAAGCTAAAGGCTAAGGTTTTGGTTTGTAATGGAGCAGAAGATCCGTTTATAAGTGCTGAATCTGTGACTGCATTTAAAAGCGCTATGGATTCCATCAATGCGGATTATACCTATGTAGCGTACCCGGGCGTAAAACACAGTTTTACGAGTAAGGAAGCTGATGCCAATGGAGAGAAATTCGAATTGCCTTTGGCCTATGATGCGGATGCAGATCAAAAGTCCTGGGCAAGTCTGCAACAGTTATTTTCGGAAGTGTTTTAGAGGATTTTTCAAGGTTCGACATTAGTTTTCGGTAAGTCCATGATTTAGGTCTGAGTTTATCGGCCATGCAAAGTTTCCACCGAAGGTGGACAAGTGCAACTCCACACTTTTCCAATTCAAAATGCTAAAGCCTCGAAGTTACAAACTTCGAAGAGCGGGGTTAACTACCTAAATAATTTGACTTCACAATTTTTAAGCAATTGTATCATATGGGTGAAACGAACTTTGTTTTGCTCTATCAATTCGGTGTATATCTTTTTCGCTTCGATGATATTCTTGACGGCATTTTCATTATCATTAACTTCAATCATACCTAGAGCCTGATTTATTAAAGCCGCGGCTAAATCCTCATTATTTGTTGGATTTTTGATTGCTTGAGATCTTATTAACTCAATAGCCTCCTCCTCCATCTCTATAGCAACTTCATAATTACCGATTGCTAAATGATCAACAGCTAGCCCGTCTAATGATTTTCCGAGATCAAAATTATACTCGTCTGGATTTATTATTGCTAGTTCTCTGGATAGTTCTACGGCCATAACAGATATCTCCATCGCTTCCTCTTTTTTTCCAATTTCAGAATATAACAGAGATAAGTTGTTGTAAATGTTGACGATAAATGGTGACATGGAATTAATTTCTAAAACATTATCCTCATAATACTCGTTGACAATATTTTTGCTTAATTCACCTATAATAATTGCTGCCTCAATATCTCCTAAATGAATGGTGAAATGTAAGGCATTACCTAATTGTTCAATCATTAATTCAACACATTGTCTTTTGATTTCTTCACTTGAATTCTGGTATATTTCAATTGCGTTCCAACAAAAAGACCAAGCTGATTCGTAATCACCTATGCTCGAAAAATATCTGGATGTGGCGTTGGCAATAAATAGGTGTAAACTTAAATAAGGTAAACTATCTTTTTTGATATTATCAAGATATTTATATGCCTGTTCTATCAGATGTCGATAGTTCAAATCAATTCCAAAGTCAAGCGCTTTGGATATATAATTTGACCTATTATAAGCAAGTAATGTTGATTTGGACTCTAATTCGATATTTGAATTAGAATATATATCGTAAATCTCTTGAAACCATTTGCTAGCCTTCCTAAAATCCATACTTCTTGTGGCTGCATTAGACAGTAGCATGGCCCTTTTGAACTCTATATCTTCGTTAATCGGAATTTCCAACCGACTAATGTCCTTATCTAACACTTCATAGTCAATACTTCCTGGAAACGGCCGAGGGTCTTCCGTTTCTATATGTCTTAAAATTTGTTCATTAGTAATTTTACCCAATAATTTTCCAAGAATCGGATCCTTTGCGGGAAATAGGGCGGAGAGAAACATTAATTTTTTATCTCCTAAAATTTCGACCGATTGTTCTAGTGCTGAGATTATGCCTCCAATTTCAAATCTGCCAATTTCAACCAATTTCTTAAGAATATTATCTCTTTCGTTGGGAATTAATCCTCGGAGTGCGATAATTGATAATTTTTGAATTTTACTTTCATGACTTTTCGAACCTATCCTATTTGTTATTGTTAAAGACGAGATATATTCCTCATTGCCTAATAACTTTATTTCATTTAATATCGTTGGGCAGTTTTTAAGGGTTAAAGCGCAAATATACTCTCCTAACAAGTCTGGTAGAACGGGAATTAATTGAGATCCTTGATTAGTATTAAATAAATAAAGTTTTTCCAAAACACTTTTAATTAATGAAATGGAATTCGCACGTTCAAATTCATTTGTGCCAATAATCGGTCCCTTAGCTAGTCCAGTCAAAATTATACTCTCAAGTTTTTTAATTGTGTCTTTATATGATTCCGGCAATGATCCCTGTAAAAAGGTTAACACGGAAACACATCTACCAACAGCCTCAATCCTGTTATCACTTAATAGTTTATTTTCAAAATCAGAAAGACCTAGGGCTCTAGACCAGTGACGTCGTTCTTCTCTAGCCATTTCAACTAATACTGAATATTTTGAGTCTACTCCCCGAACATATAAATAAGCTTCAAACGATAATGCCAATAGACTTATATCGTCCTTTTTTTGAAACCGTTCAACAGGAATAGGTTTTAAATACCATAATGGGTCAAGAATTTCTTCCCCAACTTTTGCGTCAGCCATCTTTTTTGCAAAAACGTGGGCTATAGACTTGAAGAACTTTAATCTTTGAGCTGAGGTCATAGCACTATCTGACTGAGTCATTGGCTTATCATCAAAGAAAAGTTGAATATGTCGTGATTCCGTATGTAATTCTCTCCACCAGAAATTAGCACTTCTGGCCAACAATAAAATTCTTATTGGGCTTCCTTTTGAGGCTTTTAGCGCCATTTCTGCAAGTAGCTCTACGTCATGTAGCCTTGTTTCGGCATAATCAAGAATTAGGATGGCACCTTTTTCGCCTCTGCTTTCAAAAAAACGCGTTATTTTTTTTCTTAATCCATTGGACGAAGAATTATCATTTTCAAGTGATTTGCGTGGTAAAATTCCCCCTTTCCATCCTTGAGAACGTAAAATGGTAATAAGTTCCAGTCCAAGTCTGGTTTTTCCACGGCCAGCTGGCGCATGAAACAAGCGTCCTTCCTTTGGACAATTTTTTGAATTAGCCCACCTAAGTAATTCTTCCAAATTGCCATATAAATCGTAAAATGGGGTTATTCCATAATTCGCTATTACAATTGCGGTCGGTAATTTTTTGATATATTCTTGTTCCAAATCTTGATATCCTTCAATCAAATCAAGATTTCCAATAATTTCATGTTTTACTTCCTCAAGGACTTCCTTTATTGATAAAACAGTTTCTTCTGTGGCAAGTTCAGGAGAATTCATTTGTTTTATTGTCATATAGGCCCCAATACCCGCAATGGTCGCGGTAATGAGTGCTGCAATGTTCTTAAAAGACTTTATCCAATCCATCCATCCATCAAGTGTATAAATTTCGGACGGAAGTGATACGTCATTTAATACTGTTGCAAGCAGACCAACAAAACCGACTATAAATGCAAAAATTGACCACCTTGCTTTGACGAGCCTTAAACGAAATGACATTTTTAATAAAAATTAATTTGACTATTCTAATTTAGCATTGTTTAGTTTAAACCTAGTACATTGATGTGGTAAAAGTTAGGTATCAACCTCAGATCCGCGAAACTCTTCGACTTCGCTCAGTGTGACAGACGCTCAAACTTATAACTCGCAACCCTTATCTTTAACAAAATTGCGGACTGTCTACCGCAGACAAGGAAAGTTCAAGCGCAAGCCCAAAACTTTATGCTATGAGATTGTTTACCTTGGACAAGCTACCCTTGCTGCCTTCACTGCAAATAACTTCGCCGCTCGGCATTGCTCAGGACGACAGTTATTGATAATTGATAACTGTTTATTGCTAATTGAAAAAACCCTTTATCCTCTAAAAACCACCTTCGCTGCGCGAAGTTTGCAACTTTGCGTAACCGTAAAATTCTCCATGGCACAAAATTTGTTACACTACCAGTGGGTAATTCTAAGGTATTAGGCCCTATAAGCAATAACAACCTAAAAGCGTGCAACATCTTTTTACACGACTAGTTTTTCTTCTATGCCTTGCCTGTCTTTTATGGCATTGCAACAAGGAAGATGTGCTGCCAGACACTGTTGATCAGGCCGCTTTAAGCACTTTAATAGAGCAGGAGCGGAAACAGGAAAATGCCCCGGCTATTGCCGCAGTTATTGTAAAAGATGGCCAAGTGGTCTGGGAAAATTTCTCCGGCTTTAAAACGCTCCATACTACCGGGCGTCCCAATGAACATACTGCTTTTATCCTTGCTTCAGTCTCCAAAACCGTAGTGGCGGTTGCCATAATGCAGTTGGTAGAACAAGGGCTTTTAGAGCTCGACGAAGATGTAAATACCTATATACCTTTCGCTCTTCGCAACCCTAATTTTCCCAACACGCGCATTACCACCAGAATGCTGCTGACGCATACCTCCAGTCTTTCATGGCCCACCAATGAGGAAGACCCCAATTTCAATAATACTTTTGAATCTGCCAATGCTCCGGGTATTTATCCATGGCTGCGCGATTACCTGACTCCCGGCAATCCAAACTTTCAGCCCAATAGCTGGCAAAATAAAGCTCCGGGCACCAGCTATCAGTATAGCAATATAGGAGCCGCTTTTTTGGGCTACCTAGTCCAAACCATAAGCGGAAAGGCATTTCACAGCTATTGTAAGGAACATATATTCACTCCCTTGCAGATGGACAACACGGCCTTTAAAATTGCCGACCTTTCTCCAACCACAGATTTTGCCTCTCTGTATTTTGAAGGGCAGCTTATCCCCCAATATTCTGCTCCCCATTATCCGGCTTTTGCCCTAAGAAGTACTACGGCAGATATGGCCAACTATATGATAGCCATATTGAATGGAGGTACCTTAGAGGGAGGCCGCATTCTAGAAGAAGCAACAGTCAATGAAATGCTTGCTATTAAAATTCCGGACAAAAATGTGGGCTTTCTCTGGACAGCACTCAGCGGAAAATGGATTGGGCATATTGGAGAATATTGGGGCGTATCGTCTAGCATGGACATCCATAGGGAGAAAAACTTAGGCGTGTTTATTGTGAGCAACGATTCTCATATAGAATCAATATACCCGAAAGGAAAGATCTACCGCTACATTCATAAATACGCGGAACAGTTGGTGGAGTAGCTACAGGCAGGCAGTTTCAATAAACAATTAGCAATTGTCAATAAACAATACATAGCTACTTCTATTGCCTACAACAGACGACGAAAGTTCAATTTCAAGTTCAAGCTCAAACTCAAAACTCTTAGGTTACGCGATTGTTTTCCTTGGACAAGCTACCCTTGCTACTTTCACTGCAAATAGCTTCGCAACTCGAAATGCTCAGGATGACAGACGTTCAGGTTCAAGTTCAAGCGCAAGTTCAAACTCAAAACTTTAGGTTGCGCGATTGATTTCCTAAATCTGCGGACTTCAGACTGTCTACTGTTTACTGTTTACTGTTTACTGTTTACTGTTTACTGTTTACTG
>JBFOMC010000226.1:0-5413 GCA_040830565.1 Flavobacteriaceae bacterium | reverse complement strand
TATCCTTCTCTAAGAGATAAGGATGCAGTTAGTTTGCAGAGTAATTTAATTACTCCATTGGTAGGGGCAGCACGGTTTTAAAACCTAAATCTTTACCACAAAAAAACCCACATTGATGGAAGTTCTGTACAAACTCCAATAAACAGGTTTAGGGCTAACAGATTGCTCAAGGATCCTCTACAAGGAGGCCTGCTTTTACAACCTAAACTCACCCTTTTCAAACAAATTAGTGTTGAGTTCGTCAAAAATTAAATACCAATGTGGGCAGTAACTATATGCTATTTCAAAAGAACTTATTTAATGCTAAGCTTGGAATTTACAAGGTGATCCAAGGCTTTTAATCGCTCTGTAACCTCCTTAGTATCTTCCATAGTATCTATGCCTTTTTGCTCTATTTTAGACGCAAATTGAAGGGCGCACATGGCCAAAACGTCCTGTTTGTCCCTTACGGCATAATTTTGCTCAAATTTTTTGGCAAGCTGTTCAATGTTCTTTGCAGCCTTCCTCAAACCTTCTTCCTGACTTGGATCAATGGTTAAAGGATATACTCTGTCTGCAATAGAAAGCTTTATTTTTAGCTTTTCTGCCATATTTTTGGTCTGCACTACTCTGCGAGTTGAGCCATACAATAGTCTAACTCCCTTACCAGTGCATTTATTTTGAGCTTTGCTTCTGTTTTATTCGTATCACTGCCCAGCATAGTATTTGCGAGCTTTAGGGATTTATATTTTTCTTCCCATTCCGAAACTGAATTCTGTGTGATCTCGTGTTCACTTTTTAAAGTGTCCAATTCCTCTTCCAGTTTTTTATTAGCTTGGTTGAGCAACTCTAATTTGTGCAACAACTTGCTAATTTTGTTCTCAAGAGAATCAACGATTTCAACTAATTCGCTCATGTGCAAATACCGATGCGTTTAAAACAAAGTTAACACACATCTTACGACTTCGCAATAGTTTTGGCAATTATTCTTCAAGTAATACTTTAATGGCTTTAAAACCGTTGAAGCTAAGGAGTTAACCAACCAATGCCCGCTTTAAACATTCCCCTATCTGTTTAAATTTATCCAATAAATGAACAGATTACGAGTTTTGTGTTTAATTGGTATTGACTAATTTCGCACTAACTTAACTTCTATGAGAGTATTATTTTTAGGACTTTTACTGCTCTTCTCCCTTTCAATTTCAGGGCAGGAAAAATATCCCAAGGATGCCTTCAGATCGCCATTGGACATTCCCCTGATCCTGGCGGGTACCTTTGGTGAACTTAGATCTAATCATTTTCACTCTGGCATCGATATCAAAACTCAACAACGGCAAGGTTTACCCATATATGCTATAGCAGACGGCTCTGTAACCCGAATAAAAATATCACACTGGGGCTACGGCAAGGCGCTTTATGTTGCACATCCAAACGGATACACCTCGGTTTATGCCCACCTTCAGAAGTTCTCGCCGGAAATTGAGGCATATATCAAAAAAGTGCAATATCAAAAAAGATCTTATGAAGTAGAAGTCTTTCCGGATTATGGAGAGGTAAAGGTTGAAAAAGGTAAAGTGATCGCTTATACCGGAAATACTGGAGGTTCCTCCGGACCTCATCTTCATTTCGAAATAAGAAGCAGTATCTCTGAAAAACCCACCAACCCCTTACTTTACGGCCTGGAGGTAAGAGATGCAACTGATCCCGTACTGTCTAAACTTTTTGCATATCCCCTATCCGAGGATGCCCAAGTGAATAGCAGTGAGAATAAAATACAACTGAACTTTAAAAAACAGGCAGACGGGTCCTTTCTGGCTGATAAAGTCTATGCCGCTGGCACCATTGGTTTTGGAATTGAAACCTATGATCGCCAAGATCTGGCAGCCAATAAGAATGGGGTTTATTCCATTCAGCAATTCGTCAATGGGAAGGTATATTCGCAAATGGACTTCGAGTCCTTTTCATTTTCGGAAACACGTTATATCAATACACTTATAGACTACCAACACTTTGGCAAGTACAGAGAACGTATCATAAAATGCTATCGTGTTCCTGGGAATTCTCTAAGTATCTATAAAAAGCTTCACAACAACGGGAAAGTTGTGGTCAGAGAAGGTTTGTCTTATACCACCGAGATCCTGATAACAGATCTTGAAGGCAACCTGACCAAAGTAAGGATTCCCGTAGAAGGCAAAAGAGAGCCTCTCCTTGATAAAAAGGAAATTCGACGCACAGATGAGTTCGTCATTGCAAAAAAACCAAACAACTACGATCTAGGGCGCGCAAAAGTATACTTTCCCCCGAACACTTTTTACGAAGACTTCTTTATAGACCTAGAGAAGGGAAAAGATACCGTAACCATTCACAACAATCAGGTTGCTGCTCATAGAAATTTCACCATCACCTTTGATGTTTCGGATTATCCAGAAAGTAAAAGAAAACAACTATTCATTGCCAGACTAGACAAGAAACTTAGGCCTAATTACGCCTCCACCTACAAAAGAGGCACCACTTTTACCACAAGAACTCGAAACATGGGGACTTATACTCTGGCTACGGACACGGTTCCCCCTAAAGTAAGGCCCAAAAATTTTAAGGAGAAGCAGTGGCTAAATAATTACCACTACCTCAGCTTACATATTTCTGATGATCTGAGTGGCATTGACAGCTATTCAGCCACCATCAACGGAGAGTGGGTCCTTATGGAATACGAACCTAAAAGACGTACAATAACGTATAATTTTGACGATATTATTCTGGACAAAAAACAGTGTGAGCTAAAGGTGATAGTCAAGGATAACGTGGGTAACACAACCACTTTTAAGAGTAGTTTTTTCAGAAAATAAGTCGACGGTACCTTTGGGTAAGTACGAGCAGCACGCCTTTTTAATCAATAATCTTTTACATTGATAGTAACATTAATGATTTAGTTGCGTTTGAATTGTACTGAAATGCACAAAAAATCAATGTGATAGAAGTATCGGGATTCATGAAATTTTCCAGCTTCCTTATTTTAATTTTTTTCGTTTGCGGTTTCCTGAGAGTTTCGGCTCAGACAGCTACTATTACCGGTGTTGTGTTGGATGAGAACAATCAACCCCTTTCTGATGTCAATATTGTTTCTTTTGCCAATGGCACCTTTACTGACGATAATGGTTTTTACCTCTTACAGCTTATTGCCGATATGGAGAATACCATTACCTTCTCCCATGTCGGTCATAAAAAGATCGTAATTCAAAACCTTATACTTACTACCAACGAAACCTATGAATTTAACCCGGTAATGAAAACCGAAATTCAACAGGTAGATGGGGTGGTAGTGACTCCTACGGGAGAAAGAAGTCTGGAAGGAGTTACCTCCATAGCTCCGCAGACTGTACGGAAGATCCCAGGTGCAAATGCTGGGGTTGAAAACATTCTAAAACTTCTTCCGGGAGTTTCTTCCAATAACGAGCTGAGTACACAATATGCAGTTAGAGGTGGCAACTATGACGAAAACTTGGTGTATATAAATGATATAGAGGTTTACAGGCCCTTTCTTATACGTTCCGGACAACAGGAAGGACTAAGCTTTGTAAACAGTAATATGGTGCAAAAATTGGCCTTTTCACCCGGCGGTTTCCAGGCAAGGTATGGAGATAAACTTTCCTCCGTGCTAGATATCACCTATAAAAACCCAACCCGATACGAGTTACAACTAGAGGCTAGTTTGCTCGGTGCAAGCGGCACCATTGAGACCTTATCCAAGGATAAAAATTTCAGCGGCATTCTGGGCGCCCGATATAGAGATAATAGTCTTTTTGTCAATAGCCAGCAGACCCAAACCAATTTTAACCCCGCTTTCGCCGATTTACAGACTTACCTTACTTACAGGTTCAGCACCAAATTTCATCTCAATTTCTTAGGCAACCTCAGTCTTAACAACTACAGGAATGAACCACTTACCAGACAAACTAATTTTGGCACCCTAACAGATCCAAGAGCTTTACTTGTCTTTTATGAGGGTCAGGAGAAGAATAAATTCATTACCAGCCTGGGTGCCCTTAAAGCTGACTATTATTTAGACGACAAAACCACACTTAAATTCATTTCTTCTCTCTACCATACTACGGAAGAGGAGTTTTCAGATGTTATAGCGGCATATGAGTTGGGATCTGTAAATACTGATTTGGGTAGTGAAAACCTTGGTGAGGCTGTGGGTACAAGAGGTGTTGGCTCTCAATTTAACAGGGCCAGAAACATACTGGATGCTTTAATTTTTACTTTAGAGCATAAAGGAAAGCACCTGAACAAAGGACGCTCGCTAGAATGGGGCGTGAAGTACGTTCATGAAGATATAAGAGATCAAATTCGCGAATCTGAATTCATAGACTCTGCCGGATTTTCAATAAGACCTCCGCGTTCAGAATTCACCAATAACCAACCCGATGAGCCCTTTGATGCTCCCATAGAGCCTTTTGATGGGATCAGTGCATTGAACTTTGTAAAAACAAATCGCTTCTCGGCCTTTGCCCAATACAGTAATCAAACCAAATGGAAAAGTCACGACATCTACTATAATCTTGGGGTTAGAGCACAACACTGGACAGTGAATCCCGAAAGCAGTAATAAGGCCTCACATATTCTTTTTAGCCCCAGGGCGCAGTTCGCAATAAAACCGGATTGGGAAAAGGATATGCTTTTTAGGATCGCTGCCGGTAGCTATCAACAACCACCTTTTTATCGCGAGCTAAGAGATATTAATGGCACTGTACGGCCCGAGGTAAAAGCCCAACGGTCTCTTCATCTCGTATTGGGGAATGAATATAGCCTCACCTTATGGAACCGCCCCTTTACCATAGTCAGTGAAGCATTTTACCGAAAATTGGATAATGTAAACCCTTATACGCTGGAAGACGTAAGGATCAGATATGCTGCTAACAACAATGCAGAGGCATACGCCTACGGATTTGATCTTAGAATGAATGGAGCTTTTGTTCCGGGAACGGAATCCTGGGTAAGTCTGGGTTATCTCAAAACCGAGGAGAACATAGACAATAGAGGTTATATTTCAAGACCTACGGATCAACGTCTGAAAGTCGGGATACTTTTCCAGGACTATGTGCCCACAATTCCCAATTTAAAGATGTATCTTAACCTGGTTTACAATACCGGGGTTCCCGGAGGTTCTCCCAATTATGCAGATCCCTATATTTTTCAGAATAGATTAAGAGATTATAGGAGGGCCGACTTAGGAATTTCTTATATTTTTGTGGACACAAATAAAAAGTATCCAAAAAATCATTGGCTGTATGCCTTTGAAGAGCTGAATGTGTGTTTTGAGATCGTTAATTTATTTAACAACCAAAACTCTATTACAAACACCTAGGTGAGGGATGTGGAAAGCAAGCAAGAATTTGCAGCACCCAATGTTATGACCACCACGGTGTTAAAT
>JBFOMC010000225.1:0-11236 GCA_040830565.1 Flavobacteriaceae bacterium | reverse complement strand
CGGGATTGGTTGGTGACTCTGCGTATAAAATCTTTGTTTTAGGACCTACGAGGCCTTCTATCTCCTCAAGACAATCGTACTTGAAATAGCTGTGTGTGATATTCCACTTAGGAAAAAATTGCGTTAACAAGCTGTGAGTTGAACCGAACAAATTCCTGGCGGCTATAATATGGTCACCGCTATCCAGAAGGGCAGCAAAAGTAGAAAATACAGCCGCCATTCCGGAGGAGAAAGCAAAGCCATCTTCGGCTCCTTCCATTTTGCAAACTTTATCAATGAATTCCGAGCTATTTGGATTTGCGTACCTGGAATATATGTTCCTGTCCTTCTCCTCGGCAAAGGAGGCCCTCATATCCTCGGAATCTTCAAAGACAAAGCTAGAGGTAAGGTAAATAGGGCTGGAGTGTTCAAGGAACTGCGAACGTTCTATTTGAGTACGTACCGCCTCGGTTTCAAACTTTCTTTTATTCATGTTATTTCTCAGCTATCGCTTTCTATTGTAGGTCCTTAATCAGCTATATTCTTTCTGCAATTCTAAGCACATCTCCAAATACCCCCCTTGCGGTTACCGCAGCTCCGGCTCCGGCTCCCTGAATTATAAGTGGATGCTCCCCATAGGATTCCGTATATATTTCAATGATAGAATCTGAGCCTTTTACCTGGCCCAGCGCGCTCTCCTTTGGTACAGAAATCAATTTAACTTCTAAATTCCCTTTATCTTTTTGAAGGTCTCCGGAAAGATCTCCAACATAACGGAGCACAAAGTTGGGTTTTTGATTTTTCTTGATCTCATTAAAAGTATCATCAAGAATATGCAGATTCTGTAAAAAGTCCTCCACACTGCCCTTGGCCAAGAGTTCCGGAATCAGGTTCTGGATCTTAATATCTGAGAACTCATTCTGAAGATCCAACTCCCGAGCAAGGATGAGTAATTTTCGTCCTACATCATTCCCGGAGAGGTCTTCCCTTGGATCAGGTTCGGTATATCCCTTACGTATCGCTTCTTTAAGTATAAAAGAAAAGGGTGCATCTACCTCGGAAAAGGTATTGAAAATATAGCTCAGCGAACCTGAGAAAACCCCCTTAATTCTAGTGATATTCTCTCCTGAGAGGTGCAATAATTTAATAGTATCAATCAGTGGCAAACCTGCTCCCACATTGGTTTCGTATAAATACTTTTTTTGTTTCTTCCCTAATTCTTCTCGCAGTAATTGATAGTAATCATAGCCAAGAGTGTTGGCTATTTTGTTAGAAGATACCAGGTCGAAACCGTTCTCTACAAAATCAAAATAATGTGCCACAAAGTCTTCACTTGCCGTATTGTCTATCGCAATGAGGTTTTCTAAATGATGTTGTTTAGCGAAATCAAAGACTGTTCTAAGCGTGTAAACGCCACCATTATCCTCAATATCCGAGCGCCAATCTTTGGAGACACCATTTTTTTCTAACAGCAGTTTTTTTGAATTTGCCAGGGCAAAAACGTTGAGATGAATACCTTTCCTGTCCTCAATAGTATCTGCAGAGTTCAAAATTTGATCCACCAAAGTTCCTCCGACATTTCCATGTCCAAAAACTGCAATATTTACTTTCTTGCTTATCCCAAAGATCTGGCCATGCATCACATTCACGGCTTTGGTCAGGTCCGATTTCTTTAACACCAGGCTGACATTCTTCCCAGAAATGGTATTGTTAAAAAGCAAGGGTACTATTTGGTTCTTTATTAGAGCATTATATGGTTTATGAAAAGAGCTCAGATCCTGCCCTACTATAGAGATCACCGAAACATCATCAACTATAGTAATGGTATTGAGATCTTGCGCCTTAAAGTCTTCCTCAAATTCCGCTTCCAGGGCAAGTTTGGCCCTTTTTGCTTCTTTGGCCGCAACCACCAGGCCTATTCCCCTTTCCGATGAACCCTGTGAAATGATCCCTACATTGATATTGCTTTGGCTAAGCGCCTTAAAAATTCTTGCGTCAACCCCAATTTTCCCAAGAAGTCCCCTACCCTCAAGGTTGATCAGCGCCTCATGCTCTATTACCGATAAGGATTTAATACCTTCTTTACTTGTTTTTGCACTGATCAATGTTCCTTCGTTATCCGAATTAAATGTATTCAAGATCCGTAAAGGAATATTCTTTTCAATTAGTGGGATGACGGTTTTGGCATGTAATATGGTTGTTCCAAAATTGGCCAATTCGTTGGCCTCCCCGTAAGACAAATGCGATATCCTTCTGGCGTCTGATACCAGATCTGGATTTGCGGTAAATATCCCGTCTACATGACTATAGTTTTGCAATTCTTCGGCATCCAGGAAATTAGCAAGCAGGGAGGCGGAATAGTTGCTGCCATTTCTGCCCAGAGTAGTGGTTTCATTTTCGGCATTGGAGGCGATAAAACCCGTAAAAATTCCTACGACATCCGGACTCAGTTTTGAAAATGCCTTTACCACATTGTCCTTAGAAACTTCTTCGAGAACTTTGGCATTGCCAAAGGCCCTGTCCGTCTTGATCAGCTTTCTGGAATCCATCAATTTTGCATTAACCCCCTTTCCAATCAGAAGTTTAGTGATCAACTTTGCCGAGATAAGTTCTCCATAAGACAGCACCTGATCCTTAATTTTATCGCTGTAATCTCCCAGCAAGGCCACCCCTTCGAATAACTGAATAAGCGTCTTAAATTCAGAAGACAAGTTTACATTTTTGAAGGTATGCTTTTGATAAGTCTCAAAGGCCTCAAATTCTTTTACATAATTCTTGCCACTCGCTGCCTTCTCCAGTATTGTCAATAACTGATCTGTAGCTTGCTCCCGGGCCGATAACACCACAGCTATCCGCTCACCCGCGTGTACCTTGGACGTAATGATATCTAAAACCCGTTCGATCCCCTCTCCATTGGCCAGTGACTTTCCTCCAAATTTCAGCACTTTGATCCTTCCACTACTTCCGTTCTGGTTAAAAACTCCGTAGAGGAGTTGCTGCATTTGCTCAAACTCTATCAGGAAGGCGTCATGCCCATGTAGTGATTGTATTTCACCATAAGTAACATTACTATTGGCTTGTGCCAGTTGCTTAAAGGTCTCCTTATTCTCTTTAGCAGTAAAGAACAGATCAGAATCTACTCCGATAATGTGGATATTGGTGTCGCTTTGCTGTAAGGCCTGAAAAGCCTCCTCCCCATCTCTGGTGATATCGATCGTTTTTAACAACTGATTGGTCAGTTTATAGGCCGACAGTTGAAAACGCTTCTGCAGTTTTTCCCCATGGTGGGTTAACCAGCTTTCTACATTAAATACTTGCAATTCGGTATTTGTGCTACGTTGAAAGCGTTCTTTAAAAGATTCAGGAGTCCTGTAGCAAAGCATAGCATGCATACGGGCATCATGTACAGGATTCTTGGAGTTGACCAAAAACTGTTCCTGTATCTGGCAATTGGCAATAAGCCAATCTGTGGATTTCCAATCAGAGGCAACCGGGATAAGATGCTTTATGAGATTTGGTTTTAGTGCCGCCATTTCCCAGGCTATTCCTCCTCCCAGAGACCCCCCAATTACAGCATATAATCTGCTGATCTCCATTTTATCCAGAGCTTTTAAAAATATCCTGGCGATGTCTCCTGCTACAAAATCCTTGTAATTCTCAATGACAAAACCATCGTACCCATTACCCGGTATGTTGAAGGCCAAAATGGTATATTTTCTCGTGTCAATGCACTTGGCATCACCAATTAAAGAAGACCACCATCCTTCTGGCCCCGTAACCTTGGAATTTCCTGTTAGTGCATGATTTACCACTACAATAGGGGCAGTATGCAATTCACAACCAAAAAGCTCATAGGACAATTGAATGCGTTGAGATACACCACTTATAGTGGTGTACTCAGGAATTTCCAACTCATGCAACCAGGAAATCGTTTCTTTCATATTACTCATCTTAATCTGGGCGAAAGAAGGTCTACTTTGCACTTACGCCCGCCAACTACTTTTTATGCCAATACAGAAGCATCTATGGTGGCAAAGGCCTGCTCAAGGTCCGCCTTAAGATCATCCAAATTCTCGAGGCCAACAGACAATCTGATCAGATCCTTAGTCACCCCGGTAGACTCCTGAGCGGCATCATCCAGTTGCTGATGTGTTGTACTCGCCGGATGTATGATCAATGATTTGGTATCTCCTATATTAGCAAGGAGTGAGAATATTTTGGTTTCGTCAGCAATCTTCTTGGCAGAATCATACCCGCCTTTAACTCCAAAGGTCACAAGGCTACTCTGTCCTTTTGGCAAATAAGCCTCTGCCTGAGCGTAATAGTTGCTGGTTTTTAGTCCGGGATAATTAACCCAGGTAACTTCTTTTCTATCCTGAAGCCACTCTGCAAGCGCCAGTGCATTTTTACTGTGCTGTTGCATCCTCACCTCTAAAGTTTCAAGTCCCTGAATGATCTGAAATGCATTGAAAGGGCTAAGACAGGCCCCATGATCTCTTAGACCTTCTATCCTTACCTTGGCAATAAACGCAGCTGGGCCCAGAGCCTCATGGTATACTAATCCGTGATAACCAGGAGATGGTTCGGTAAACTCCGGGAATTTTCCATTAGCCCAGTCAAAAGTGCCGGCATCGATGATTGCTCCACCCAGGGCCGTACCATTTCCGTTAATGTATTTGGTAAGCGAATGTATTACAATATTTGCTCCGTGTTCTATAGGGTTTAGAAGTGCCGGTGACGCTACGGTATTGTCCACAATGAATGGAACTTTTGCAGCTTTAGCCTCTGCCGATATTGCTTTGAGATCTAAAACATCCAACTTGGGATTTCCGATAGACTCCACAAAAACTGCTCTTGTATTTTCCTGAACCGCCTTACCGAAGTTTGAAGGATCCGTAGGATCTACAAAGGTGGTGGTAATTCCCAGCCTGGGCAGTGTTACACTTAATAAGTTATAGGTGCCACCATATAGACTATTAGAGGCTACAATATGATCCCCAGCCTTTAAAAGAACTAACAAAGCGGTATTTAGAGCTGCAGTTCCCGAGGCGGTGACCACGGATGCAATTCCTCCTTCTACAGCCGCAAGGCGTTGTTCTAGAATATCATTGGTTGGATTATTAATTCTGGTATAGATGTTTCCAAATTCGGCCAGTGAAAAAAGATTAGCCGCATGGTCAGAATTATTGAATACGTATGCAGTACTCTGATAAATAGGCACGGCTCTGGTTCCTCCATTTACAGTTGTGTCATGGCCTGCATGCAATGCATTAGTTGAAAATTTTTGCTCACTCATGATTTTGTTTTTTTAATTAATGTCATATTAAACAAACTCAGAGCATAATCACATTTTTGTAATTAAGCAAAATGAAGAAGTTATAAAGAGGGGAAGTAAAGAATCAGATTAATCTGTGTTATCTGCCCGCCGCCTCACGGATAGAATGTAGCACCTTCTTTGATCCCGTTAGCTTTCGGGAGAACAAAGGGTTGCTAAGGTTTCATAGGGTCTATTCCCTCCACCTTTCTTGATAACTTTTCAATAAGAGTTTGAACTTTCGAATGTCAAATATAGGAATAGAAAAATAGAAATTCCTAAACTTTTTGCAAATTTTATAAGTTGAAGTCGGCCTTAATTGCCTCAACCATATCCAGTTTTTCCCAGGTAAAAAGCTCTACTTCCTTCTCTACCCTACCGTTATAAGGTGATTCAAACACCTTAGAAACCGTCCTTGATGTTCTTCCCATATGGCCGTAAGCGGCTGATTCCTGGTAAATGGGGTTTCTCAATTTTAGTCGGTCTTCTATAGCGAAAGGCCTCATATCAAACAATTTAGCAACTCTTTCTGCAATCTCGCCATCTTTTAAATCTACTTTAGAACTACCATAGGTATCTACATATACAGAGGTGGGTTCAACTACCCCTATTGCATAGCTCAATTGCACTAAGATCTCATCTGCCACCCCGGCGGCAACCAAATTTTTAGCAGCGTGCCTTGCGGCATAAGCAGCACTTCTGTCTACTTTGCTGGGATCTTTGCCACTAAAAGCACCTCCTCCATGCGCTCCCTTACCTCCATAGGTGTCTACGATAATCTTTCGTCCTGTAAGTCCAGAATCTCCATGAGGCCCGCCTACGACAAATTTGCCTGTTGGGTTTATATGATAGGTTATTTTATCATTGAATAATTCTTGAATCGGCACGGGCAATTGTTCTTTGACCCTGGGTATCAGGATAGAAATAATGTCTTCCTTAATCTTTGCCAGCATTTTAGCATCGTCAGGATCAAACTGATCGTGCTGGGTAGAAACCACAATGGTGTCTATACGTTGGGGTACATTATCATCAGAATATTCGATGGTTACCTGAGATTTAGCATCAGGTCTAAGGTATGTGATGCTGTCATTTTCTCTCCTCAACTTTGCCAGCTCTTGTAAGATCTTATGAGAAATATCCAATGCAAGAGGCATATAATTGGCAGTTTCTTTAGTAGCATAGCCAAACATCATTCCCTGATCTCCCGCTCCTTGCTCTTCTCTTGAACCTCTATCTACACCCTGATTAATATCAGGAGACTGCTCGTGTATCAAAGAAATCACTCCACAAGAGTCACCACTAAACTTATATTCACCTTTGGTATAACCTATTTTATTAATAACGTCTCTTGCAATATGTTGTAAATCTACATAGGTATTACTTTTGACCTCTCCCGCCAATACCACCTGACCTGTTGTTACCAGGGTTTCACAGGCTACTTTACTTTCCGGATCAAAGGCCAGAAAGTTATCTAACAAAGCGTCACTGATCTGATCTGCTATTTTATCAGGGTGGCCTTCACTGACCGATTCCGAGGTAAATAAATATGACATAATGCTATGGTCTCTAGGCAAGGAAGCGTTTGACCTAATGACCGCGCTTAAACAGAAACCGAAAAATATGAGTGGGCCGTTTTAGCATTTTTAATGAGGTTGCAATCAGTCAAATCCTTCCTCCAATAACGTGAGGGCAAAAATATGAAAATTGTTCGGTATCCAACTTGTTTTACAAAAACTTTATGTCGGATGTAAAACAGATCAACATATCGGTTTACAACTCATACTTCACCTTGAAAACAAAATACCTGGGTTGAACCAAATATTCATAGGTGCCGATAAAATTGTCTGAAAAAGAATCCTGACGGATTGATGTGGTATTCAATAGATTTAGGCCAGATAGAATAAACTCCCATCTACTATCTTCTTTTTGATAATATATTGAGGCATTCAAAAAATCATAAGTGCTTCTTGTGCCTCCATCCCTATTTTTATACTCATTGTATTGGTAGTCTACCGTAAGGCTAAATCCCTTCAGGAAATAAGCTTCAATATTTGCAAAGGGGCTGTTGGTCACAAAACGATTCTCAATATTTCTACTACCGTATTCATTCCATATTTTTTTGAATCCCACCTCCAAATTCGGCGCCTCTTTAAAACGTGTTTCAAGAGCAACAGTATAATTCTGCGTAAAGGAGCGGTTAAAATTTGCTATACCGTCAATCTGGTTGTTATTTGTACTATAGCTGATATTGGCATCTAAACGCCCTTTCCAATAAAGAAATCTCTTTTCATAATTTCCATAGACGGTAAAAACCTCATTTGGCGACTCAACATTAATTGGACTAGAGATCCTTTCCAGGCCAAGGAAGTTCAACGCTGCACCAAGGCCTTCATACCTTTTTTGATAATTAATCCCTCCATTTATATTGGTAAAGTTGAACATACTAAAATTGTAGTAGTTCAGTGTTAAGTTATGGTACCAGGAGTTGGTTAAGTTCGGATTTCCTCTAAAAAGGCTGTTGTAGCTTGTTAACCGAATTGCAGCTGACTGGTTTTGAATGTCTGCAAATTCTGCTTGAACCGAATAGTTAAATCTCAGACTTTGCGAGCTGTTAAAGTCGTACTTTGCCGTCAATCTGGGAAGAAATAAAGTTTTATCAAGATCATAACGTTCCCCTGACTGCATATTGTGCGTATCGTAAATGTGAAGTCTTAACCCAGGGTTCAGTGTTAGCTTACCTAGCTTTGTTCTATAACCTATACCAAAGTAGGTATCAAAAAAATTAAAGCCTGCATTATTAATAAACTCACCGGCAGAGAGGGGAATTAAGGTCTCATCTCCAAGACGCTCGGATAAGGTGGAGACGAGTCGCTGCCCGTTAATTACTGCACCTAGGGTAAAACTCAGATGATTAGTATTATTCAGTACGCGATAATAATTTAACTCGGCATCCAGTTTATTGGTAAAAACCTCCATATTTTGTTGAAGACCAAAGGGGGCTGTTCCTTGTAACAAGAGGGTTGAATTAAAGGGTTGTTGAGATGTAATGAGCAGGTAGTCCGGACGTTGTCGCTTATACAAGTAATTGGTTTCTAAGGAATAAATATTATTGTCGTCTCGGGCGTAAAAGGCACTAAGCGTTTGTTCAATCGAAAAGGGCTCACGAGATCTCATAGAGCTTATATCACTACTAAAAGTTCCAAAGTCGGAATTAAGCTTATTTATATCCTCTATCCGGGACCCTTTGATAAAGGCGTCATAATTAACATACCACTTGGAGTTAGGTGTAAATGTGGAGGACAGTTTGGCAAGTCCGGCAGTATTTTTTTGCAAGGTGCTCGAGACCAGAATTTCTTCATTGTTTCCCGTCTCTCTTATGTAGGTCCTATTTGAAAGGCTGGATAGATCAGTATCTATTTCAGAAAAAATTCCAAAGCCCCCAAAACTGAGTTTATTATTAGGTTTATGACTGATGTTCAGGGCTGCCAGTCTGGAATCTATATTCCTCGCTCTGTTGTTCTGAAGTAGTGATAAACCAATATCATCACCAGACAAATTGATAGAGGAACCTGATCTTCTTCCCAAGCTTGCCAAACCTCCGTTGAATCTAAAATAATCTCGCAGCGTAAAGGCTTGCTCTCCAATATTATTTAAATCTCCAATAAAGTTAATACTGGTTTTAGGGGAATAATAAAAGATATTGGGATGCCCAATATAGCGGCCCTCTGGTCCTACTCCCAACGTAATATCGCCAAACCAAAGGTTCTTCTTCCCATCTTTAAGCCTAATATTCAATGCAAGATCATCGCTATCGCTTACCTGACTCAAAGGACCAACCTCATTGTAATCCCTTAACACTTGCACTTTGTCTACGGCATTGGCAGGAATATTCTTGGTGGCCATTTTGGTATCGCCATCAAAAAACTCCTTTCCCTCTACTAAAACCTTGCTCACATCCTTACCCTGAACCTTTATCTGTCCTTCATCGTCTATTTCAAAACCTGGTAACTGTTCTAAGACCTGTTCCAATTTTTTCTCTCGTCCATCGGTGAAGGCATCGGTGTTGTAGGTAATAGTATCTCCCGATATAGTTATGGGCAATTCTTGCACCAGTTCAACCTCATCTAGTTGATCCGCCATCTGCTGCAACTCAATGTTCTTGGTTAGATCCTCAATGGCGCGAAACGGGGCTTCCCAGGTCTTATATCCCAGGTAACTCGCCTTAAGAAGGTAAAGACTGTCCTTTTTTAAGCTCAGTCTATACCTTCCGTCTGCATCTGTTATCCCATAAGAAGCCATTGCCTGGGTATTTTGATTAATGGCAATTACATTGGCCAATTCCAGGGGATTGTTGAGAGAGTCTGTGACCTGTCCGGTAATTGTAACCGTTTGCGCATTTAAAGACTGACAAAGGTATCCCCATCCCAGTATAAGGGATACTATTAAAATTCTGTTCATTTTTTGATTGATGTTTTGGCGATACCTATGCCAGAATCTTAACCGTCTATACTTATTCTAATAGAATTACCATTATGTCCTTTTCTCTTCCCACCACCATACATTTTATTCATCTTCTCCGTTTGCTCTCTCATAACTTCTTCATACTCCTCTGCGGAAACTTTCTTGCCTTTTGAAGGGATTTCAATGGCTACTTCCTTCTTAGGGTTAAGTACAACCTTATTACAAATTATTACCCTATTGCCATTGCTGGCCTCCAAGATCAACCCTGGCAGCCCCCAGTAGTTATCCGGTCCGTGAGCAACAGGAATATCCGGGCTATACCAAACCGTGGTAGTTTGCATCCGCTTCTCTTCTTTTTCCACTTTTTCACCCTCTATCTCCGAGATTTGCATCTCGGTAATCTCTCTTTCAGCCGTGGCCTTATAACAAGTATACTGGCCTATTTGTTTGCTCTCGCCAGTTATTTTCCAGTCAAAGGGTTCCAGGGTTCCGGAAACAAGAAATAATTTTCCGAAGGCATCTGTGGTCTCTTTAAAATTTTTCTCTTTTGTGTTTTTATAGAGTAGGCCATCTTCTCCCCCTCCAATACCCACCATAACCACCTGTACGCCACTACCACCTGTCTCCTGGTCCAATTTTCCGACTTCCTTCCAATTAGATTCGTAGGCATTAAAGCTTAGCTCATATTCCTTTTGCAAGGCTTTCATAAGTCTTTGCTGGATAAGGTCTTGCTGATCGGCCGACATCTGGGTACTATCCATTGAAATCTCCATTTTCATAGCGGTTTTATAGGTTGCTAAACCACTAAAATCCTGGGCAGCGAGCGATAGACCCATTAAGCATATTAGAGTGCATGTTAAATTTTTCATCATTTCGGTTTAAATAGTTGAACTTCTCTAGCGCAAATTTGCATCACAGAGATTTCCAAATCAGTTAACCAGTGTTAACGTGTGTTAACGCATTCATTTGTAATGAACTATTGTCTTTACATTTGAAAAGTGAAACAGCAGAATTACAAGCGCCTTATTTACTTTATTGCGGCTACCATTGCTGCAACCATAGCACTTCAGGTATACTGGAATATTAAGAACTACCAGGCCAACAAACAGCGTCTGATCAATGAAGTTCAAATAAGTCTTGACAATGGTATAGAGTCCTATTTTGCTGATCTTGCAAAAACCGAAGTGTTTGCTTTTGTAAAGGGTCATGCAGACACCGTATATAGCGGGAAGAGACAAATTTCTTTGATGGGAACCTCGGAAGGGGATTCTATGATCCTCGAAGTGGAGGCAGATACAGTGAATTGGGTAAACAGCATTCACCGTTTCGGACACTTCGTAGATTCTACCGATGGACACGCAAGGATAAGAGCAATTCAAAAAGGCTCTTTATCTGCCTTTGAGGGAGTGAATAAGATAGACAGTCTGACCAGGTTGCAAGGGCTGGCCAGCAGAATCATTGTTTCTATTACGAACGATACCT
>JBFOMC010000224.1:0-6254 GCA_040830565.1 Flavobacteriaceae bacterium | reverse complement strand
TTGAAGATAAGCCGATATACGTACTTATTAATGAACGTTCTGCCTCGGCAAGTGAGATCATCGCCGGCGCTTTGCAAGACAATGATATTGGAACAATAGTTGGCAGAAGGTCTTTCGGTAAAGGCTTGGTTCAAAGAGAAATGGAATTAGGAGACGGTTCGGCTGTGCGACTTACGGTTTCGAGATATTACACTCCAACAGGAAGATCTATTCAGAAAGACTATCAAAATGGGAGTAAGGATTATTATCAAAAATTTACTGAGCGATACCATAGTGGAGAATTGGTTTCCGTAGATAGTATCAAGGTAACAGACTCCTTAAAATTTAAGACCCCTAAAGGCAAGACTGTATATGGAGGTGGGGGTATTATCCCAGACGTTTTTGTTCCCATTGGAACCAACGAAGAGGAGGCCGTTGAAAGTCTGGATAGTGTTGGTTTTTTATCCCGATTTATTTTTAATCATCTTGAAGAAGACAGAAACAGATACGCTCACTTGAGCAGGGAACAGTTTGCTAGAGAATTCAGGGTAGATGATATTATGTTCGAAAGATTTGTAGATTACGCAATTGCGAGCAACATAAAGATGAATTTTTATGATTTTGAAGCCAAATTGAAGCTGCACTTGAAAGCGGCTCTGGCCGAGCAATTGTTCTCCTCAAATGTACAGGCCAAAATAAAAGCGGCGGCAGATGCGATGTTGTTAAAAATCTTGGAGCTAGAAAATCCTGCGGTGCAACAGCAGGAAGCCGAAAAAATTGAGGCAGTTAATTAAAGTTCATCCTTTATACTTCTCCAGAAGTTGAGCAAATTTCTCCTCTTTTCTCAAAATGTTGAAAGCCGGCATGGATTCTATGGCATCTAAGCTTTTCCATCCATTTTTTAGCGCTCCTTCTAAATGGTATAGGCTCTCCTGTTTTAGGTCCAATTTTGCCAGGCCAATAGCTAATCTGTAGTGAATAAACGCATTGTCAGGATCTTGAACATCTAATAATTGAGCTGCATAGATGGCTTTTTTGTTCTCTTTTTCTCTTACGAACCTATCAAAGGATTCTATGGCCAGGGCAAAAAGTTGAAATCTCAATCTTTTCCCCATTTTTTGCAGGTAATCACTTTCGTTTGCTACATACCTCTCATCTAAATTAGTGAGCTGTTTTCTCCACCATTTAAAATTATCCATACTTCTTTCTAGCTCCACCTCTTCATAGAATTTTCGGCTGAATTTACTCGTTAAAGTATCCTCTAGCTTGGCCACTTGCTGAAATGCTTTGCTTTCCTT
This sequence comes from Flavobacteriaceae bacterium, assembly GCA_040830565.1. Taxonomy (GTDB): domain Bacteria; phylum Bacteroidota; class Bacteroidia; order Flavobacteriales; family Flavobacteriaceae; genus JAFMPW01. The sequence goes on along the minus strand of JBFOMC010000224.1, from coordinate 4,977 downwards.
TTTATACGCTTTAGACTTTTTTAGGGTTCTAATTTTGGTTTCAAGGCTATCTAAATCATAATAAGCTGAGAAGTTCCTGATGGTTCTTTCATATTCCCTAACCGCGCCCGAAATTTTGGCTTCATTTTCCAAAACCAAAGCATACTTGTGCTCCTCCCTAAATAGATTTTCAATAGTATTATTGTTCCGAGGCTTAATTCCCCGTTTATATGCCTGAAGTTCTAACCACCCTATAGCTCGCACCAATTGCTCGGGGGGAGGCCATCTGTGGTCATCTTCATAGCTGAGGATTTCGTTTTCAATTTTCATCGAGCTTAACCAGAGACCCGCTCTTTGCATCTCCTGGTAATTCATATCCCTGTCCCCTATCAACCCCACATAAGAAAAGCTGCTGCCCACGGTGGGAATATGAGCAGTATTTCCGGAAAACCCCGCTCCACAACCTATAACTCCCTGAATAGAACCGGCCAGAACTGCAATAGCAGAAGCTAGCCTGGAGCCTCCTGAAAAACCTGCGGTATAAATTCTTTCCCTGGCTATGGCATACTTTGAAAGAACATGTTGAAACAGTCGATCTGCTACCTCCATGTTTGGTTCATATGGGCCATTTTTGCTGTTGTTGGAACATACAAGAATATAATCATATTTTTCTGCTGCCTGCACAAAGGGTTTTACGCCTACTGCACCCCTCGCAGCCGGGTCAAAAATGAAAACAATAGCAGACAAGTTGTTGGGATCATGGTTTTTAGGAAGGTACAGCGCATAGGTTTCATCATCGGAACCGGGAATTGGAAGTGAATCTAAAACCACTCCTTTTTCTTGGGAATACGTGGATCCAAATAATAACAGACCTGCAAGTAGGGATAAAACTCTCATAACCCTAAAGGTATTTAAAAAAGGAAATAATGCGGTCTATTTGTATAGGGGAGTTGAAAGCTAATCTTCTTCGATCTTCTTTTGAATTTTTTTTGAAGTGATATAAATCAGGAGTAGTACTATTGCACAAAGCGCCGCAACTATTCCAATAATGGCTATAATACTATTGCCCTCCAACGGATTATCAAAATTGATAATAGTGGTATTATAAGCAATAAGTGCTACTGCCAAGATCATAAGTATTATTGTAACTGTTTTATTCATTGATTAAAATATTCATGAGTTATTCCTGACTTTTTGGGCTGTCTTTTGCATACTGGCTCCATCTACCAAAAAGGGAAAATACTGTTAACTAAGGTAAAACAATAGCTTCTGGATTAAGAAGTTCAAACCTTTTGTGCAAAGTTAACCATATTGAGGTTTGGCTTTGTCAAACGGCCAAAATAATTTGAGGAAACGCAAAAAGGGTATCTTTGTTTTCTTAAAATTAGTGTATGTTTCAATTGGGAAAGACCATCGTGTCCGAAGAGATTCTTGAGCAAGATTTTGTTTGTAATCTCAACGCTTGCAAAGGTGCCTGTTGTATTGATGGTGAGGCAGGGGCTCCTTTAGAGGATTCGGAAACGGAGATTCTTGTAGATATCTTTAAAGAGGTGAGACCTTTTCTTCGAGAAGCAGGAGTAGCAGCAATTGAGCAGCAAGGGGCCTTTGTAAAAGGAGATGATGGGGAATGGGAAACTCCCTTAATAGATAAAAGCGAATGTGCATATGTTATTTACTCCTCCTCGGGTATTGCAAAATGCGGCCTGGAAGAGGCCTATAACCAGGGAGCGACTTCCTGGAAGAAACCGGTTTCTTGTCATTTATATCCTGTAAGGGTAAAGGAGTATACAAAACTGACGGCAGTGAATTATCACAAATGGCAGATCTGTGACCCCGCCTGCGCCCTTGGAGAGGAACTGAAGGTTCCAATTTATAAATTTGTGAAAGAGGCGTTAATTAGGAAATTTGGGGAGCAATGGTATACGGAGTTAGAGAAAACTGCAGAAGAATATTCTAAATCGTAGGGATATGTAGCACTACCTTGGTTCCGGCTGCCTTGCCATCATCCTCAAAAAGGTCTATGATTTCAACATCAAAATTGTTTTGAAAATCTTTAGAGAAATTTGCAAGCCTTTCTTTTGTTATGTCTATGCCTACAGACTTCCTTTTGAGCACTTTACTTTGCTTTAATTTTTCCGCCATGGCCCGTCCAACACCGTTATCACTTATTGAAATATTAATAAATCCATTCTTTCCTTTACTCACTTGAATCTCAATTCTTTTATCTCCTTCTTTAGAGGAAAGGCCGTGCCACAAGGCATTTTCTAAAAAGGGTTGAAGAATAAGCGATGGAATTTTTACAAGGTGCGTATCTATTTCTTCGTCCACTTTAATTTCAAAGTTTATCTCATTGGAAAAACGAATGTTTTCAATATTCATATAGAGGTCAACGGTCTCTAATTCTTCGGCCAACGGAATTTCTTTTAAGGATGAAGCTTCCAGTATTTTGCGAACGAGTTTGGAGAATTTGTTGAGATAATGTACCGCGTTTTTCTTCTCATTATTGATAATATAGAGTTTGATAGAATTAAGTGAATTGAACAAAAAATGCGGGTTCATTTGACTTCTCAACATACTTTGCTCTAGGGTCAGCATCTTTTTTTCACTTTTAAGTTGATACTGTCTGTATAGAATGTATAGGATCAAAGTAAAAAGAGCAAGAAGAAGAGCACTAACCATTAAAGTGGTCCTATTTCTTTTAAGCTTCATATCCTTCAGCTCGTTGGTTCTTTTAAGGGCCTCTATTTCACTATTCTTTTTGTCCGTATCGTACCTGAAAATCACATCATTCACATAACTAAGGCTGGTGTTATTGTAGATGAGGTCCTCTAGTTCTTCGGCGTTTTCCAAATATTCAAGAGATTTTTTATACTCCCCTCTTTCTTCGGCCAACTGAGACAATAAGGCATAACTCTCAGACATATTTCTGCGTAAATTGTGTTCTCTGGACATTTTAAGACCGGCCAGCAGTTTAATTTCTGCTTCTGCGTAACGCTTAAGTTTCATAAGTGCCCAACCCATATTCATCAGTACGGCCGAGATAATGTGTTTATCTCCGGTGTCTTCCGAGATCACTAAGGTGGGTTCCAATATGTTAAGAGCGTCTTTCGGTTTATCTTGCTTAATATAGATCCGTGCAACGCTGTTCTTACAAATCGCAACTCCACTGTTTGATGCAATTTCCTCGTCGTAAGCAAGGGCAATTCTATAGCTCTGCAGAGCCTCATCTAGCTTCCCCTGAGATTCCAGGCACTCTCCAATGTTCTGATGGTTAATGGCCAGGCCCCTGACATTTCCTAGTTGTTCTTCCAAATCCATAGATTTCTTAAAATGCTCTATGGCCCTATCAAATTGCTCGAGTTCCTGATATATATTTCCGATACTGTTTACGGAGACATTGATGCTCCTTTTGATCCCGTTTGAAGGCTGTTCAATGGTCTCGGCCAACTCCAGAGCTTCTTGATTGTAGTCGAGTGCAGTTTTAATGGCATTGAGCCGTCTATACACAACACCTAGCATATTTAGATTGAGAATTCTGAATTCAATATTGCCTGCCTGATCGGCTATGTCTAAGCCTTGTTGGTGTAGCTCTATTGCGCGTTTATATTTGGATATATTCCTGTATTTAGTGCCTAGCTGATTGTAAGCGTAGGCAGGACCATCAAGATAATTTCTTTTAATAGACTCACGAATGAAATACTTCATTAGAGTGGTATCCCTTCTGTTGGGTCTTAGCACATCGTTGAGCTCTTTATAGGTTTTTGGAGCTTCACTGATAAGGCTATCTGTGGTTCTTTTAAAGGCTCCCGGAATAAACTGAGCGCTTAGGGTATTAAAAACCAGGAAAATAATCAGCGCCAGAGGGAATTTGCTTTGGGACAACAGCATACGACGGATTATAGAAGATCCAGAAAATCTGATTTTTTCTGGCGAGATACAGGTATTTTATGGTTTGATTGAAGTACCACATACCCATCTGTTTTAAGAAATTCCTTGATTTTGGTGAGGTTTATTATATAGGAATTATGAATTCTGAAGAAAGAATCGCTTGGAAGGAGTTCATTAACCTCTTTTAATTTTTTGGTAAGCACTATTTTTTGACCATCAGCAAGAAAGATGGTACTGTAATTTCCATCAGATTCAGCGTAGAGGATCTCATCGCTTTCTAAAAACAGTAACTTCCCGTCTGTGTTAAAGGTTATTTTCTTGTGAATAGAACTCGCATTGAAGTTCAAGAGAATTTTCTCCAATCTTTCTGCAGTATAGTTCTTGGAATTGTACTTTTTGATCTTGACAATGGTCTCCTTAAGATCGTCAGTATCTATAGGTTTTAGTAAATAGTCAATGGCCTCATTCTTCAAGGCTTTAATGGCATATTGATTGTAGGCAGTGGTGATAACCACCGGAAAGTCTTTATTCTTTAATTTTTGGATGAATTGAAACCCATCCATTGTCGGCATTTCAATGTCCAGAAAAAGGCAATCAGGAGTATTATTGTCCAGATAACTCAATGCTTCGAAAGGATCGGTAAAAGATGCTCCTACATTAATTTCATCACTAAAATTGGTCAATTCCCAGGAAAGACTTTGAAGTGCTTTTATCTCATCATCAACAATTACGGCTTCTAACATTATTTCGGTAATATATATAAGGTAATATAGCCAAAATTAGCAGTATTGAAAATCAAAGAAGTCAAAAAATGTACAGATAGATCAATTTTACGTGTGTTTGGTAGAAAAAGCCTTAGGATTGGCCGTTTTAACAGATTTGCTTAAGATATGTAATATTTATACTACAAATTTCTTAACATCTTATTTCATATAAAATCTTGATAATCAATACTTTAAATGCTTTTTGAATATTGATTGATTCATCAACTACCATTTATACACAATTCTGTACCGTTTATACAAATGATAGCCTGGTTTAGAAAGCAACACTATACTTTAGATTCGTGGATTGGCCCTAGAATAACAATTCATACATTATAAATAACTG
>JBFOMC010000223.1:0-8055 GCA_040830565.1 Flavobacteriaceae bacterium | reverse complement strand
CTCCTATGACCACTTTGTAAGGGGTGTTGATTGCCACCAAGTCTTTTACTGTACGCCTATGATCTTGAGGTGCTACTCCCTTGTAATTTCGTTCCCACTTATGATCGGCTTCGCACCGTATACAACTGGGCAGATTAGGAACCAGATCATTATTATTAGCCCCTATTTCATAGGCATATACACTAAAGTTGGCTTCCGTATCCTTAGGGACGACAGTCACTGTCATTTCACTGTATTTTGGTATAATCCCTACGAAAAACAGATGCTTGCCAGTGAACTTTTGCTTTTGAGTTTCCGGAAAACAGGCATTAGCGCTACTCCATGCCCATGAAAGGTCGTCTAAAAAAGTCCCTTCTGATAGGTTTCCGGAATAGACTACGGTATCATTTGGCAGGGGTTCAATACTATAGACCTTCGGCTGTGCCTGAATAGTTATATAAGACAGTAATAAGAAAAGAAGAAGTGCTTTATATTTCATGATCTTTGTATTAGAATTGATTGAATAGCCCTGTAATCAATAGATATAATAAACTACAGGGCCATCATTAATAGTTTGGTTTCGACAACAACTATTGATTTGCCTGACCTCGTTGCCTTTGTTTATTGATGTTTAGAAACCCTTGTGAAGTAATACTGTATTTGAAAGTATTAACTGCAGATCTGTTTCTAAGCTTAACAGATATTGACTTACCATGTACATTGGTTATGTTAAACTTCCGCTTGCCTTTGCCGGTGCCGTTTGGAAAGGTTTTTTCGGCATAATTGTTTTTTGCCCCGGAGGCCATATCCCATGTGCACACGATGATATCGGTTTCCGCTCTTCCATCTACTTTTTCAATTTCAATTTCAACCCTATCCCAGAACATGCCGGTGGTCGTAAAGACTCTTACACCTCCCACACCAGCTTTCCTCAGAGTTCCGTACTGCTTTGTTTTACTTTTGAGTACAGGCAGCTTTCTGGCTCCAAGTGTTGCCCAGGATTGGCTGTTTCCATTGAATACAAAATTGTGAAATGCCGCTGAAGCATTAGAGATAGCATTGACAGCGTCGGCATCCTGACCCACTACTGGAATTAGTGTCAGAGCATCTTCTCCAATAGGATGCGCTACTTTATAGACCTGCTGCCAGGTGTTTTTAATCACACTTCCAAAACCGGTACAGGTTTGGGCATTTGCAAAGGTGTATCCGACCAATGCCAAGATCATACTAAAAATTAATCTATTTGTTTTCATAATTATGGTTTTAAGTTTCTCTTTTAGAAGCACATGGGACTCATGTGCTGTGTAAGGCGATATTTTCAATTGCATAGTGTTCTTTAATCACATTGCTGACTTCTATTTTCATACTTGAAAATTGTTTCTTCTTTAAAAGCAGCATGATCGCTAAAAAGACAAATCCTCCTATAAGACCAGCCGCCAAGCCGACAGCAAGGCCCAGGGCCATCCAAATATTCCCTAAGTAGAGTCCACTTGTAATTTTTACTTCGTTGTCTTTTTGTATTATGGCTACATTTGAAAATCCTTTTATTACCCTCACCATTTTTTTACTGAACAAGGGGTATTTTACTTTGTAATTCGGGAACTTTTGCTGAAGAAGGACTCTCAGCTCTTCAAAATCTAATTGGTTTTCTACTAGTATTTTCATATCGATTCGGTTTTACGGTGTTAATCCAGAAACAATTCGGAAGTAGGTGGGTAGGGCATCCAAAGAACGATGGTTTTATCATTCAGATTCTTCGGGTAATGGTTGCAAGGTATTTTACCACTGCTAACAATGATGTAAGAAATCCGGTACTCGTAAAAAATCTATGAATTCAGGTAGGAAATAGATAAAAAAAACGCCCGTCAAATTTTGACGGGCGCTTATGCTTAAAAAAGTAGTATTTTTTTAGTCGGCCAGAACAATTACTTTGTTGTTGTTCATCTCTACGGTACCGCTAGTAATTTGCAGTACGGTTTTCCCTTTTTCGTCTTTAGAAAACTTGGTCTCAAATTCCTCTTCAATAACAATGTCTCCTTCAAATTTTACCAACCCTTCCTGTAAGAGAGAGACAATGGCGGCGTGATTATTCAACATTTGAAATTCACCATCAACTCCGGGTACAGTAACAGAATTCACTTCTCCGGCAAAGAGTGTCGCTTCTGGGGATACAATTTCTAAATACATATTCTTTAGTTGTTGGTTGCTAGTTGTTTGTTGAGTGATTTCTATAAACCATCAACCTTCAACTAACAACGAATTAGGCTTCCGCAAGCATTTTCTCACCAGCTTCAATAGCTTCCTCAATAGTTCCTTTGAGGTTAAAGGCAGATTCTGGCAAACGATCTAATTCGCCATCCATGATCATATTAAAGCCTTTAATGGTCTCCTTAATATCTACAAGTACTCCTGGGATTCCGGTAAACTGTTCAGCCACATGGAAAGGTTGAGACAAGAAACGTTGTACCCTCCTCGCTCTACCTACGGCAAGCTTATCTTCTTCAGACAATTCTTCCATTCCTAAAATGGCAATAATATCTTGTAACTCCTTATAACGTTGCAACAATTCTTTTACCCTTTGCGCACAATCATAATGTTCCTTTCCTAGAATTTCAGGGGTAAGAATTCTTGAAGTAGAGTCTAATGGATCTACCGCCGGATAAATTCCGAGCTCGGCAATCTTACGAGACAATACTGTAGTGGCATCCAAGTGGGCAAATGTAGTCGCCGGTGCCGGGTCTGTAAGGTCATCCGCAGGTACATAAACCGCCTGTACAGAAGTAATAGATCCTCTCTTCGTAGAAGTAATACGCTCTTGCATTGCCCCCATCTCTGTAGCCAAAGTAGGTTGGTAACCCACAGCTGAAGGCATCCTACCTAAAAGTGCAGATACCTCAGAACCAGCCTGGGTAAAACGGAAGATATTGTCTACGAAAAACAATACGTCTTTCCCTTGACCTTCTCCTGCTCCATCTCTGAAATATTCGGCTATCGTAAGTCCTGAAAGTGCAACACGGGCACGAGCTCCCGGAGGTTCGTTCATTTGTCCAAATACGAAGGTAGCTTTAGATTCTTTCATGGCCTTCTTATCTACCTTACTCAAATCCCAACCCCCTTCTTCCATGGAATGAAGAAAGTCGTCTCCGTATTTTATAATTCCGGACTCTAGCATTTCACGAAGCAAGTCGTTCCCTTCACGAGTACGTTCCCCCACTCCTGCAAATACTGAAAGTCCGCCATGACCTTTTGCAATATTATTGATCAGCTCCTGGATCAATACGGTCTTACCTACACCAGCACCACCGAACAATCCGATTTTTCCTCCTTTGGCATAAGGCTCAATTAGGTCAATTACTTTTATTCCGGTAAAAAGAACCTCTGTAGAGGTAGATAGGTCTTCAAACTGAGGAGCTTCTCTGTGAATAGGAAGACCATCTTTTCCTTCCTTAGGTAAGTCTCCCAAGCCATCAATAGCATCTCCGATAACGTTAAATAACCGGCCATACACGTCTTCACCAATTGGCATTTGAATGGCATTTCCTGTAGCTACTACTTCCATTCCTCTGCTCATACCATCCGTTGAATCCATAGAGATAGATCTCACCGTATTCTCGCCTATGTGCGATTGCACTTCCAGAATAAGTTTTGTGCCATCATCCTTAGTGATTTCCAGGGAATCATAGATCTTTGGAAGTTCTGTTCCTGATTGAAATTCCACATCAATTACTGGGCCGATAATCTGAGCAACTTTACCTGTAACTTTAGCCATTGTTCGTGTACTTTATATTTTGATTTTAAAATCGATTCAATTTACAATCCGGCAATAAAAGTAGCCGTTGTTTTTTCGGCTGCAAAGATAGGATTTACTACGTAAAAACAATCAGTTTTAGCAACTTTTATTCAAACAAAAAGCATCCGCTAACTGGCGGATGCTTTTTACATCAATACTGTCTGAAAAACTAGCTCTTAATCTACATACAATCCAGTGAATTCAATGGCATTTACCTGTGGAATATTAGAGCCATATTTAGCATTAATAACGTCGATAATCGCATTTGCTGTTGCTGCATTACCTCGGGGAGATGGATGCACTCCATCTAAGGAAAATGCCCCTCCGGTCACAAAGTCGGCCGTAATGGTGGCGTCTCCACCAATATTCAGTCCTGATGTTGCCACTTCATTAAAGAGCGCGTTGAAATCTAGTAAACCAAGATCGAATTGAGTAGCCATCATTCCAATGGTGGTATTGATAGCCTCGGTTGCCGCTATCACCTTGGCCTGTTCTTCAGGCGTGAGCACCTGACCATCATCAAGGGCGACTCCTACGCCGTTAACACTTAATGGGTTATTAGGATCGGCCAATGTGCCAATAACAAACTGAGAGGTTAAAACCATAAGGTCATCTGCGGTTGTCTGTCTTAATGGTGGTAAGCCCAGACCCGATAGATCAGTTAGGTCTTCATCTTCAATTACCACAGCATTGGTAGCACTTGCTTCAAAATTAATTGTACGCCTGGCACGCTCTTCAGCTGTTATTAAGGTTCCTGCCTCCGCGGCTAAAAGTCCCCCATTGTATGCCGCATAACCTGCATTAACAGCAGCAGCTGTTGCCGCATCTAAAGGTATTGGATTATAAGGTACTACATTAAAGTAGGGGATTTGAGTTACATTAGGTAGGTTAATCAATACTCCATTGGTTGAGCCTACCTGAGCGAGGCCCTGAAGTATCCCGCCATACACCTGCGCAAAAACATTGGCATTGGTAATGTCGTTAGTACTATAAGTACTTGGGTCCAGATTACCTGTTTCGTTATGATCCTCTCCCGACCCTCCTGAAGTGGCGTATTGTAGTACATCATTACCCCCAATCCAAAGGGTAAAGAAGGTAGGAGCCTGTCCTAACACATCTTCCATTACAGAAGCATTTGGGTTAGAGGCCATTCTAGCAAAGAAAGGGTTAGCCAAACCACCCGCAACACCGGCAACATTTCCATAGCCATTGGCTAATAAATGATAGCTCTTGGCTCCGGGTACGCCCATATTGTTAAAAGGTCCGGAAATGATATTGGTTACTTCTGTCGTTGGCATTCCGCTTACAGTGACCGGCACCTGGTTGACAGGATCAAAAATGAAGCGGTTTGGAGTGATCTGATTGCCTCCAAGTAACAAACCTCCCAGATCATCGTTCATCAAAGGTTGACTAAAAGATCCTCCTCCGGCCAGTTCAAATTGGCTGGCTAGTATGTTCGGTATGGACACTGCCTGACCTTTAGCATACAGGGCTGCATCAGCAAAACCCGCAGTAAGTGAATTTCCTATAGCCACATAAGTCCCAAAATTTGCAGAACCGCTGGTAATGGTTGGTGTTGGTGTGCTCGTGGTTCCTGTTTCCGGAAAGTCAGGAATAGCGATAATATTGTTGTCATCTGTGGAACAGGCCAGTGCTAGTCCGACAAATACCGTTAATGTGAGTTTTATAAATCGAGTTTTCATATCAAAGCTTTTTTTATTGATTTATGGTCCAGGATACATAATACTGAGCGCCAATTGTACCGGCTCCGGGAGCACTTACATACTCCTCTCCGAAGATATTGGAACCTCCAATTTTAAATACCGACTTAATGCTAGGTACCGTAAAGTTCACCTGCGCATCAACAATATTTCTTGATGGAATAAATCCGTCAGCAAAAGAAGACTGCCATAAATACCAATCATTCCATCTCCAATTTACGTTGAATCCGAAATTCTCGAACAAATTCTGATTCCCGAAAGAGGCCTTTACCTTATGCTCTGGGGTATTGAAGTTTGGTTCGAACCCTGGATCATCTGCCTCGTTAAAATCAAGTTTGGCGTAAGTGTAATTTACTCCAAAATCAAAGTCTCCAAATAGCTTGGTTGTCACTCCAATTCCTCCACCATAAGAACTTATGTCTGCGGTTGAATTCGTATAAGCCTGAAAGGCCTGAAAATCATCATTCTGAAGGGCCAACAATGACAGGGCATTATCCCCAGCCTGTCCATAGAAAGGTACCAAGACCGTTTTATTGGAAATAAAGTCCTCGTAGGAGTTATAATATGCGTTAAGATCAATAATCAGCTTTCCAAACGCGCCTCTATATCCCACCTCATAGGCAGAAATTTGTTCAGGCTTCACCAGGTCTACTTCAATTACTTCAGGAGCTCCAGCTTCTACGGATTCCCTTTCGAAAGCAGGCCCGTAAGCTGCTGCCCCAGATAATTGAACCGTTTGAGGATTCCCTAGGGCTTGCCCGGCAGTACTGACTAACAATTCAGGACTGGTATACCTGTCCAGATTGTCTGGAGCAGAACCTACCAGGATAGCCAATCCGGCATTTAACCCGATAAATAGATCCTGAGTAGATGGGTTTCTGAAACCAGTTTGGTAAGAAGCCCGTATATTGTGTTTTTTGGCTTCATCAAGGGTATACACAAGCGAAACTCTTGGGGAAAAGAAACCGTCAAAAAACTCTGATTTATCATATCTAACAGAACCTGTAAACTTCAGGCGTTCTTCTAGCAACTTTTTCTGCAACTGAAGGTAAGCGCCGTATTCCTCATAATTAATAGGGCCATCGGTATCCGTATATATAGTACCCCCTGAATTTAAGGAATACTGTCTCCAGGAACCTCCTACCATGATATCGGCGAAATCTGAAGTTAGATGGGCCAGATTGTAGTTAGCATCTACATGATAGATCTTAGAATTGTCCTGGAATTTGGATCCTGTCGTAAGATCGCCATCTGCAGTGATTCGGGCCAAGGCGCTGTTAAATTCCGGAGATCCCGGTAAAAAACGTCCGTTGTCTGCATTAGCCCTACCAGCAGCATGTCCTTGTTCGTCGGTTACACCGGGATTGAGAAAACGCGCCGTTAAATATCCTAACGCATAATCTGTAAACCATTGTACATCACCTTTCCAAGCCCGGTTAATATTAATAGCCGTAAACCTGGTATCATAGGAATTACCTGCTTTTTCGGCGGTGGTATATCCTCTGACGAAGAAATTATCATTTCTTATCTCAAGTTTGTGCTGCTGCATAAAGAAGTCCTTAATAGAGTATCTGTTGGCACCTTGGTAGATGGTATTCCCTCGTCCAATTTTCGAATTCCAGACTATCTCAAAATCATCGGCCCATGGTTTATAGTGAAGGGCAAAATCTGCCTTTAAACTTTCTGCATCGTAGTCCATTAAATCTCTTTCTTCATAACCAGTTCTTGTTACTCTGGCGCTACCAAAGTCTGTGGCTACCGGAATAGGAAGGTTTTCGGCTGCGATCTGATCAAAATCTAAAGTAGTTCCAACCTCATCGCCGTAAATATTAAGTCCGTCATAGGCCGGATTACTTCTTGTGAAGCCGGCATTATTGAAATCCGTATAGTCCGTAGAAAACCATTCGGTTCCTTTCAGGAAGGAAACAGAAGCTTTGGCCGCAAACTTATCGTTAAAGGCATGAGCTGCTCTAATCCCCACATCAAAGAAATCATTATCTCCCCCGTTGGAGCTTGAAGTGAGTCCGGTTTTTCCGTAAAAGCTTATTCCCTGATGTAGAAAAGGACTTTTGCTAGTCATAAACATAATACCGTTGAAGGCGTTTGCTCCATAGAGTGCGGAGGAAGCTCCGGGTAATAGTTCAACCGTATTCACATCTAATTCTGACATCCCTAAAAGGTTTCCTAAGGGAAAGTTCAGGGCTGGAGAGGAGTTGTCCATCCCGTCGACCAATTGCATAAATCGGTTGTTGGCAAAAGTGGCAAAACCCCTAGTATTGACAGACTTAAAGGTTAAACTGTTCGTATTTAGGTCTATCCCCTTCAGGTTTTCCAAAGCATCATAGAAAGTTGGTGAAGCTGCAGTTCTAATGGCTTTTATATCCATTCGTTCTACAGTAACCGGGGATTCAAAAACCCTCTCCGGGGTTCTCGATGCGGAAACTACAATTTCATCTAAAAGGGTTTGTGCTTCCGAGATTGTAATTGCTAAGGTCTGGTTGTTCTCCGTAACTTCAGCTAAGGCATCTGTAAAACCTATGCTGGTAATCCTCAATTGAAAGGGGG
>JBFOMC010000222.1:0-7518 GCA_040830565.1 Flavobacteriaceae bacterium | reverse complement strand
GTTCTATTTCCAGATTCAAGGTACTTAGATTGATATTCGTAAGTCTGTCGTTGTTCCCCACGGTTAAAACAGAGGACGAAGCTACACTACGGCCCAGTACGTCGTTGGTAGAGGTTAAACTAAGCCCAAGCTGCTCTACATCACGCCTGTTCCCTCCGGAAAGTATTAATCTGCTTTGCCTATCGAGCAGGAATTTGGCCGAAAATCCGTGCTTAAATTTGCGATCGTCAAAACCGTAGGCCATGTACCCTTCTAAGCGCCAGGGATCATTTTGACCGAAATAAGTCCTTGCTCCTCCTCTTAAGCGAATCCCTTCGGCATCGTTATATCCAAATACGCTGTAGATATCTCCAATATCAATATTCCATTTATCTATTTCTATATAACCGGACCCGAGAATACTGACGATATTGTAGTAAGTTTTGAATTTGGGAACCGTTTTAAGGGTATCCAGGAGCTTATATATACCACTCTCATCCTTGTTCAATGCTTCCAAACGATTATTCTCCCAGAAAACACTATCTCTCTCAAAAACTATAGGATTAAATGGGTCTGTAACCTTTTTATAAAAGGCCTGCGGCTTTGGAACATTGAAAGTGTAGTTATCGTAAACGGTAGTCCGTTTTCCGTAGACGCCCTTAGATTTCTCCTTTTTGCTAAAACTAAAATCGCTGAGCATATAATCTCTCTTTAAAAGGAATACAGAATCGTTAACCACCTCAAATTCCTGCTCTATATAAATGTCCTTTACCCAGTTGATATTGGCACTTTTGGTTACCTCGAGATTAATTTTCTTAATGGCATAGGTGGTGTCATTTACCCAAAACTCTCCTTTAAATGTGAGTTCATTCTTCCGCCTGGGGTAATAAATAATATTATAACACCATTTGTTGTCTATATAAGCACTGTCTGAGAGGACGTAGTTATAGGTGTCTACCCCGGTTCTTGAAAGTGGACTGGTGAAACTCTTGTCAAAGAATTTCAGGTAGTTATTGTACACATCATAGTCAGAATACAGATCTTCTACAAAGCTGATTATAGCCTGATTGTTACTAAAACCAGAATTTTTATTCCCAAGAATTTCTTCCTTCTCTTCATTCAGTTGATTATCCCCGTAGACTTTGGAAAAGGTTTCATTCAGAAAAATTGGTAAATAGGTCTTCCCTGTGATACGGGAAGTATCAAGATCTGCAAAAACAAATTCCATCCCCTTGAACATCTTACTTTTCATCAGGGCGCTGTCTATGGTGTTCAGATCAAACTCTATCTTCTCGTACTTGTCGTATTTATATTGCTTGAACATCCTTAGCCCATTGATCCTTTTTTTGGCCCAGATCTTTCTCAGGATGTCTACAGCCGGATTATTCTTCTTAGATTGTTTCCCTACATAGACCACAACCTCATCTAACTGTTCCCCTTGCTGAAGTACAATTTCCATATTGTAGGTCACCTTGGCCTTCAACGCTATCTCTACAGTTTGATAGCCCACGAAGGAAACCTGTAAGGTATCGTAACTGGAATCAGATTCCATATAAAACCTTCCGTCATCGTTAGTTATGGTTCCTTCAGTAGAATTTAAGAAAAGTACATTGGCAAAGGCTACGGGTGCCCCGGCCTCGTCTTTTACAATTCCCCCGACTTTAGTCTGAGAAAATGCAATGGCCGAAGAAAATAGAAGAATATAAAAAAGGAATTGCCTCATAAAGAATTATGTGCTGTCTGAATAAGACTCGCTTCTTGTCAAGTTCAGCACCTGCCATTAATTTGGTAAAAGTTTAGGGTAAAGTTCCTATCAAATAGTATTCCTTTTTTACAAAAAAGCTTCGCCAACCCTTGGTCGACGAAGCGAAGATACCTTACAATTCGGTATTATTTACTTATATAACACTTTCTTAACAGCCTTAATAACATCCCCACTATTAGGTAACCATTCCTCTAGCAGTACAGGGGAATATGGCGCTGGAGTATCGGCTGTGTTTATTTTAACTACGGGGGCATCCAGATAATCAAATGCTTTAGATTGTACCAAATAGGTGATCTCTGTAGCTACATTTCCAAAAGGCCATGCTTCTTCCAAAACCACAAGACGGTTGGTCTTTTTAACCGAGTTGAGAATAGCATCATGATCCATTGGTCTAACCGTGCGCAGATCTATAATTTCACAACTTATTCCTTCTTTCTCTAATTCATCTGCCGCCTTATAGGCCTCTTTGATTATCTTTCCAAAAGAAACAATAGTGACATCATTGCCTTCTCTTTTGATGTCGGCCACACCAAGGGGAATAGTGTATTCATCTTCAGGAACCTCACCCTTATCCCCATACATCTGTTCAGATTCCATAAAGATCACGGGATCATCATCTCTTATGGCACTTTTTAAAAGGCCCTTGGCATCATTCGGGTTAGATGGTACAACCACCTTAAGTCCGGGACAATTGGCAAACCAACTTTCAAAAGCTTGTGAATGGGTGGCCGCAAGCTGCCCGGCTGAAGCCGTAGGTCCTCTGAATACAATGGGGCAATTAAATTGCCCACCCGACATTTGACGGATCTTAGCCGCATTGTTTATTATTTGATCTATACCAACCAAACAGAAATTAAAGGTCATGTATTCTATAATTGGCCTGTTTCCGTTCATGGCAGAACCCACACCTACTCCGGCAAATCCAAGTTCGGAGATCGGCGTGTCAATAACACGTTCAGGTCCAAATTCGTCTAGCATGCCTTTTGAAGCCTTATATGCTCCATTGTACTCTGCCACTTCCTCTCCCATTAAGTAGATGGACTCATCTCTTCTCATCTCCTCAGACATTGCTTCGGCAATAGCTTGCCTAAACTGTAAGGTCTTCATATAGTATATCGTTATTTTGGATATTGATCAAGAAACCTTTCAAACGAAAAGCCGGAAAGATTTCAGCTTAAAATGCCAACAAAAATAGGAAAATATCTCTCAATCTTGGAGTTGTTGGAGCTAAAAATAAAATAGAAAATTTATTATGCATGCATAGCTTTTCTTAAAATTATTGGCTATCTTTGAGCCCTCAATAAGTGACCTAAAATCTAACAAGAATGAAGATATTAGTATGTATCAGCAATGTGCCGGATACGACTTCCAAAATTAATTTCGCGGAAGACAACACAAAGTTTGATACCAACGGCGTACAATTTGTTATTAACCCGAATGATGAGTTCGGACTTACCAGGGCCATGTGGTTCAAGGAAAAGCAGGGAGCAACATTGCACGTGGCTACCGTAGGTGGTGCTACTACCGAACCTACTATCAGAAAGGCCCTTGCCATTGGAGCGGATGAGGCCATACGTGTTGATGCGGAACCTACCGATGGTTTTTTTGTAGCCAGGCAACTAGCCGAGGTGGTTAAAAACGGTGGATATGACCTGGTAATCGCCGGAAGGGAGTCCATCGACTACAATGGAGGTATGGTTCCCGGCATTATGGCAGCCCTTTTAGACATGAATTTCGTCAATACCTGTATCAGTCTTGAAGTAGACGGAAACAATGCAACTGCGGTTAGGGAGATAGATGGAGGGAAAGAAACTATTGCTACGAGCTTGCCACTGATCATTGGAGGGCAAAAAGGTTTGGTGCAGGAGAGTGATCTTAGGATCCCGAATATGAGAGGTATCATGATGGCCCGTCAAAAACAACTTAATGTGGTGCCAGCGGTAGACTCAAACCCTGCTACTCAGGATATTAAGTTTGAAAAGCCTGCGGCTAAAGGTGCCGTTAAATTGGTAGACGCCGAAAATGTTGACGAATTGGTACAGTTATTACACACTGAAGCCAAGGTAATCTAAATTCCAAATCCCAATTTTCAAATTCCAAAAAATGGTTTTTGGTCCTTGAATTTGAATATTAATAAAAAATTATGTCAGTACTAGTATATACAGAAACAGATAACGGAAAATTCAAAAAAAACGCCTTTGAGGTAGCCTCTTATGCCAGCGAAGTGGCCAAACAACTGGGAACTTCTGCCACGGCAGTGGCTTTTAATGCAACTAGCCCCGAAGAGCTGGGGACTTATGGCATTACAAAGGTGTTGAACAGTAGCAGTGATCTACTGAGTACCTTTAACGCTAAGGCAACTGCCTCGGTAATCGCTCAGGCAGTTGAAAAAGAGGGTAGCAAGGTTATTGTCCTTGGTTCTAGCGCAGATGCGAAATTCCTGGCAGGTCTTTTAGCAGGTAAATTAAAAGCAGGCTACGTTCCTAATGTAGTTGAAGCTCCTCTGAGCACTACCCCTATGGTGTTAAAAAGAACTGCTTTTAGCAATAAAGGATTTGCTCATACAGAGATCAGTTCTGAAGTAAAAATTATCGGCGTTTCTAATAATGCCTTTGGCAGTATGGAAAACAACGTTAGCGCAGCTGTGGAATCTTTCGAACCCAATATTGGCGATTCTGACTTTGGCGCTAAATCTGTGGAAGTTGATAGGGTGACTGGCAAAGCTACCATAGCCGATGCAGATATTGTTGTGTCCGGAGGAAGAGGCCTAAAAGGTCCGGAAAACTGGGGAATGTTAGAAGAGTTAGCCGATGTACTTGGCGCGGCAACAGCCTGTTCCAAGCCGGTTTCAGACCTTGGATGGAGACCACATAGCGAGCACGTAGGGCAAACCGGTAAACCCGTAGCAAGCAATCTTTACATAGCCATAGGAATTTCAGGAGCAATACAGCATCTGGCAGGAGTAAGTGCGTCCAAGGTAAAAGTGGTTATCAACACAGATCCGGAAGCGCCTTTTTTCAAAGCAGCGGACTATGGCATTGTAGGAGATGCTTTTGAGGTGGTTCCAAAGCTCACCGAAAAATTAAAGGAATTTAAAGCTCAAAACGCCTAAATTTTGTTAATTTGTGGCCCAAAAGAGGCTGGTATAAATAAGGAGAAACCTTGTTTAATAAGTCGTTGCGTATCTACACACATGAGCTTAGTCCGATTAAAAATAAAAGGAATATCCTATAGTCAAACTCAGAATGGCGCTTATGCGCTAATTCTCAATGAAGTTGAAGGAGATCGAAAACTGCCTATAGTGATTGGAGCCTTTGAGGCGCAGTCCATAGCAATAGCACTCGAAAAGGAAATAAAACCTCCACGCCCGCTAACCCATGATCTCTTTAAGAATTTCGCGGACCGTTTTGATATCGTCGTAAAACAGGTGATTATTCACAAATTGGTAGATGGTGTATTCTACTCCAGTATTATCTGCGAGCGAGACAAGATTGAAGAGATCATAGATGCCAGAACCAGTGATGCCATAGCCCTTGCTTTACGTTTTGATGCCCCTATTTTCACCTACAAGACCATCCTGGATAAGGCTGGTATTTTTCTTAAATTCTCCTCTAAGGATAAGGACAAAGAAGAAGGCGATGACAGTATTGTTGTAGATGAGATCCTGCAAGAGGGAGAAACTGTGGAAATTGATGCCGGAGCCTCTGCCCCCTACAAAGAATTAAGCTTAGAAGAGTTACATAAGGAACTAGATAAGGCGGTAGCTAATGAAGATTATGAAAAAGCCGCAAAACTAAGGGATGAAATATCCAAACGTAATTGATAACTAAGTACTGCTTAAATGAATTGTAGGCCTTGGATTTTCTTTTTGCTTTTATTGATTACTTTTCCAACGCTTGCTCAAGATTCTACCCGTATTGACAGTACAGCCCGTCCCACCGTTCAAAAAACCGAACCTTTAGAAATTCATAGATCTTGGCAGCTGACTAAGAACACAGTCTATGAAAACTTAGCAATTTATCCGGATAGTGTAAAAGCCGAAATTCCTGTGAATACAGGTGTAGAGTTCTTAACCCTTGAAAATAGTGGAGAATACACGGCTATTATTGATGGGGTATTCAGTGAGGGTTTCTGGTTAAAGAATAGCAGGCTGATTGTTTTCAAACAAAAAGTTCCAGTTGCGGTTGATATTTATTACGAAATAGCGGAGCAGTCCGAGACCGTCCTAAAGCTCAAAGATCAGAATACAATCTTTACTTTTCTCTCTGAAGAACACCCCAGCTACGTTAACCCTTCTCAGTCTGAAGATCAAATTATTCCAAGTACGGGTTTTTCTTCAAGCAGTCTTTTTAGAGGCGTATTAGGGATGTTAGTACTGGTGCTCATTGCGGTATTATTTAGCAGCAACCGAAAAGCCATAAATTGGAGGACAGCCATTATTGGCCTGAGCATTCAACTTTTTATCGCCATAGGCGTGTTAACTGTACCCTTTGTTCAGGTTGCCTTTGAAAGTGTAGGGAAAGTGTTTGTCAGTATTTTAGATTTCACCAGAGCAGGTAGTGAGTTTTTATTCTCCGGGATTATTGACATTAACTCCTACGGCTTCATTTTCGCTTTCCAAGTCCTCCCAACTATCATCTTCTTTTCTGCCTTAACCTCGGTATTATTCTATTTGGGGATAATACAAAAGGTTGTAAAGGCAATGGCATGGCTTTTATCAAAAGCCTTGGGAATTTCAGGAGCTGAAAGCCTCAGTATTGCCGGAAACGTCTTCTTGGGTCAGACAGAGGCTCCCTTGCTTATAAAAGCCTATTTGGAAAAAATGAACAAGTCCGAAATTCTCCTCGTTATGATTGGAGGAATGGCCACAGTAGCTGGAGCGGTTCTTGCGGCTTATATTGGATTTTTAGGGGGCGATGACCCTGCACTTAGGTTGCTATTTGCAAAGCATTTATTAGCAGCTTCGGTAATGGCAGCTCCTGGCGCCATTGTGGTATCTAAAATTTTATACCCTCAGACAGAAGCTGTTAATACCGATGTAAAAGTCTCTACAGAAAAAATAGGAGCTAATATTTTAGATGCTATTGCCAACGGCACCACAGAAGGTTTAAGACTTGCAGTGAATGTGGGGGCCATGCTTCTGGTTTTTGTTGCCTTTATTGCCATGTTGAACGGAATTTTTGGTTGGCTCGGGGACCTCACTTCTTTGAACAATTGGATGGCAGCAAATACCTCTTATGAGAAGTTTTCTTTGGAAGCCATTTTAGGGACTATTTTTGCGCCTTTAATGTGGCTGATTGGAGTACCTCAAGAGGATATGATGCTCATGGGGCAACTGTTAGGTGTTAAACTGGCGGCCAGTGAATTTATAGGATATATTCAGCTTGCAGATTTGAAAAACATCTCCAATACCGTTCATCTTGGTTATGATAAGTCGATTATCATGGCCACCTATATGTTATGCGGCTTTGCCAATTTTGCTTCTATCGGCATCCAAATTGGTGGAATAGGTTCCCTGGCCCCGGGACAGCGAAAAACGCTTTCAGAATTCGGCATGAAAGCCGTCCTTGGAGGTACCCTGGCCTCCCTCTTATCTGCTACTATTGCCGGGATGATACTAGGTTAAAAAGGAAAAAGGTCAAAGGTGAAGGGTCAAATAAACGTCTATGAGAAATTTCCGGAAATTAGAAGTTTGGCAAGATGCGCGATCACCTGTTAAGGACATTTATTCTTTTACGAGAAAATTACCCCAAAGTGAAAAATTTGGTCTTATT
>JBFOMC010000221.1:0-5515 GCA_040830565.1 Flavobacteriaceae bacterium | reverse complement strand
TGTTTACTGTTTACTGTTTAAATATAACCCCATCCTTCATTACAAAGACTACCTGTTCCAGGGTGGCAACATTCTTAAGGGGGTCTTCATCGACTGCAATGATATCAGCTAAAAAGCCCGGTTTGATCTGCCCCAGATTTTGCTCCATTCCCAACAAAAGAGCATTTGTTATCGTGGCACTTTTTAAGGACTCAGCCACCGGCATGCCTGATTCCAGCATAAATCCAAACTCTTTAGCATTTTCACCATGGGGAGATACGCCAGCATCTGTACCGAAAGAGATGGGCACTCCTTTTTTATATGCCTTACCAAAGGTAACCTGGCTTATCGGACCAATTTCTCTTGCCTTTTGGGCGACAACCGGAGGCAAAAATCCGGGGATCTCCGCCATTTTAGCGGCTTGCTTCCCTGCAGATATGGTTGGCACCAGGTAAACATTGTATTCTTTCATTAGTTCCATGGTCTCTTCGCTCATAAAGGTGCCATGTTCAATAGTTTTTATGCCTCCTAGAATTGCCCTTTGCATTCCCTCATCTCCGTGGGCATGTGCCGCAGTTAACATGCCATAATCCTTGGCGGTAGCGGTAATTGCTTTTACTTCCTCAATAGTGAACTGTGGATTTCTTCCATTTTTGGCAACACTCATTACCCCTCCGGTAGCAGTAATCTTAATGACATCAGCTCCATCTTTATATCGCTGACGCACGGCTTTCTTCCCGTCTTCTGCAGAGTTAACAACACCCTCCTTTGGTCCCGGATCGCCCCTGAGATCATTCCTCATACCATTGGTAGGATCTGCATGGCCCCCGGTGGTCCCTATAGCCTTTCCGGCGGTGAAAATACGGGGCCCTTTTACAATACCCTTATTGATAGCATTTCGCAATGCTATATTTACTCCGCTTCCTCCTAGGTCTCTCACAGTGGTAAAGCCCGCCATTAAGGTTCTTTCGGCATATACGGTTGATTGAAATGCTACATCTGCCGGGTTTTTGGTGAATCTATCCAAGTATCTGGTAGGACTAGACTCACCTTCAATATGCACATGCATGTCTATAAAACCAGGGAGTACTGTTTTACTTTTCAGATCTACAATCTCGTCGCCTTCTGCTCCGTTAACATACCCATTCTCTACGCTTTTAATTTTGTTCCCCGAGATCACAATAGTTTTTTCCTTCAACGACTTTCCTGTATCCGTATCTATAATGACACCACATTGAAGGTAAGTGTCCTGAGCCTTAGCCATAAAACAGCATAGTAATAATAGAAAAGTGATGTATTTCATAATATAGTACTTAGTTGGTTATCTTGTCTCTTGTCTCTTGTCTCTAAAGGTATCGGTTCCTAGTGCCCATCTCTGATCTTTTGCTCCCAATCCCAAGCAGATTTCATGGCTTCATCCAGAGTAGACTCTGCCTTCCAACCCAATATCTCATTCGCTTTTTTAGTATCAGCATAGGCTGTAACAATGTCTCCTGCTCTTCTTTCGGCAATTTTATAGTTCAGCTTCCTTCCTGATACCCTCTCAAAGCTCCCTATAACATCAAGTACAGAATTACCCTTCCCGGTACCCACGTTAAACACTTCGTAGTTCTCTTTATTTTTCTTTTCAAGTAATCTGTCCAAAGCTACTACATGAGCCTTTGCAAGATCAACCACATGTATATAGTCCCTTATGCATGTGCCATCTTCAGTGGGATAATCATTTCCAAAAACCGAAAGTTCGCTTCTGAGCCCAACCCCGGTTTGCGTTATAAAGGGAACAAGGTTTTGAGGAACACCAATTGGCAGTTCTCCTAACATTACGCTGGGATGAGCACCTAT
Organism: Flavobacteriaceae bacterium; assembly: GCA_040830565.1. Classification (GTDB taxonomy): domain Bacteria; phylum Bacteroidota; class Bacteroidia; order Flavobacteriales; family Flavobacteriaceae; genus JAFMPW01. The sequence continues at coordinate 3,694 of JBFOMC010000221.1, read as the reverse complement.
GGGGTTAAAATATCGAAGAGATATCGCCTGAAGTTGTGGATTTACTTTACACGTATCTCCAATAATTTCTTCTCCTATCTGTTTGGTATTCCCATAAGGTGATTCGGCAGCTTTAACCGGAGCATCCTCTGTGATCGGCATCTTATCTGCCTGTCCGTAAACCGTACATGATGAACTAAAAATAAATGCCGCGCGCGTCTTAGCTGAAAGTTCTTGAAGGATATACACTAACGTTCCTAAATTATTCTCGTAATACAGTAATGGTTTTTCTACACTTTCTCCTACTGCCTTGGACGCTGCAAAATGAATCACTCCTTCAATATCTGAGTGCTTACTAAAAAAGTCTTTTACAGCAACCTTATCTCTAAGATCCATTTTTTCGAACTCAGGAAACCTTCCTGTTATTGAGTTGATACCGTCAAGAACTTTTTCAGTAGAGTTGGAACAATCGTCTATAATGACCACTTCATGATTCCTTTGCATTAACTCCACTGCTGTATGAGATCCAATGAATCCCAAACCTCCCGTGACAAGAATTTTCATATTAGGTGTTTATAAATTGAATTACATTCTCGGTGACATAAGCGATTTGCTCATCGTCTAACTCCGTATGCATTGGAAGAGATATGACCTCTTTAACAAGTCGATTGGTAACGGGAAAATCCTCGTCTTTATACCGGGTATCCTGATAGGCTTTTTGTTTGTGCAAGGGAATTGGATAATACACTCCACAAGGTATTCCTATACTATTAAGATGTTCTACAAGTGCATCCCTCTTTCCATTGGTAATCTGCAAGGTGTATTGATGGAATACATGGCAATCACAATCAGCACATATACCCGAACACCCTTTTACGGTCACCGGTGTTTTTATAAACTCCTGACCTTCAAAAGCCTTAGAATATTTTCTGGCCGCTTCGCGCCTACGTTCACAATAGTCGTCTAACTTGGGGAGTTTTGCTCTGAGAACCGCTGCCTGTATAGAGTCCAATCTGGAATTTACTCCAACTACGTCATGATGATAACGTTTATACATTCCGTGGTTCACGATACCTCGGATAAAATGAGCCAGATCATCGTCATTGGTGAAAATTGCCCCGCCATCTCCATAGCACCCAAGATTTTTTGAAGGAAAAAAAGAGGTGGAACCAAGATGACCTATCGTCCCTGCCTTCTGCCTTTTACCATCTTCTGAAAAATAGTCTGCCCCGATGGCTTGAGCGTTATCCTCTACTACGTACAAATTATGCCTATTGGCAATTTCCATGATGGCATCCATATTGGCACATTGACCAAAAAGATGGACCGGTACAATTGCTTTGGTCCTGGAGGTAATGGCTCGTTCAATGGCCTTTGGGTCTATATTAAAAGTATCAGGCTCTACATCTACCAGCACTGGTGTTAATTGAAGAAGACCTATTACCTCTACCGTAGCCGCAAAGGTGAAATCTGCTGTAATTACCTCATCTCCAGGCTTTAGACCCAACCCCATCATTGCAATCTGAAGTGCATCCGTGCCATTTGCACAGGGAATTACATGTTTCACTCCAAGGTAATTCTCAAGTTCCTTCTGAAAAGCATGAACCTCGGGTCCGTTAATAAATGTAGCAGTGTTTAGAATTTGGGCAATGGATGCATCGACCGCATCTTTAATTCCCTGGTACTGCCCTACCAGGTCTACCATTTGAATCTTCTTCATATTATAATATTGGGTGCTTAGGGCATCATTTTACAATTTCGGACACCCGAAACAATATTACAAAAATAAGGAACGGCTGCAAATGAATTTGCTCAAAGAAACGTATTTTAGCTCCAAACTATCGGTCCGTGTATTTCTTGTATAATCTGGCTATTCTTGGCGCTTCTTTCTTTCTAAAAATCATTGCTGCTTTTAATTCAAAACTGAGGTTGTTTGTCAGGGGACGAAAAGAAACTTTTCCTTATCTCAAAAGTCATATTTCGGCAACAGACGAGTTCCTTTGGATACATGCTGCATCGCTAGGAGAATTTGAACAGGGGCTACCGGTAATAGAAAAATTGAGACGGGAATATCCGCGACACAAAATCCTGATTACCTTCTTCTCACCTTCTGGTTATGAGATTAAAAAGAACACAAAGGCTGCAGATCTTGTCTGCTACCTCCCTATGGACACCAGGCATAATGCCAAGGAATTTATCGCCACGATAAAGCCCAAAATCGCCATCTTCATAAAGTATGAAATCTGGCCAAACTACTTGAGAGAGTTAGAACGAGTTGGTGTGCCTGCAGTATTAGTCTCCGCAATCTTCAAAAGGGAGCAGATCTACTTTAAGTGGTACGGCGGGTTTATGCGCAGGTCATTGGCAAAAATGAAACATGTCTTTGTTCAGAATAAGGAGTCGGAACAGCTATTGAGAACTATTGATTTGAAACAGGTCACGGTCAGTGGAGATACAAGATTTGATAGGGTAACCGAGATTCTGGACCGTGATAATACTCTGCCTTTTATGGAACGGTTTAAAAAGGAGAGGAATTGTCTAGTTGGCGGAAGCACCTGGCCGGAAGACGAGAAGATACTCCTCCCGTTCGTCAACAATTCTCAGGAACCCATGGTGTATGTTCTCGCGCCTCACGACATCAAAAAAGATCATATTCAGGATTTACATAAAGCTATTTCCAAGAAAACGGTCCTCTATTCGGAAATTAAGGGTGTAAATTTAGATGAAGTAGAAGTGCTTATTTTAGATACCATTGGGCTACTTACCAGGGTATATAGTTATGCTGATATTGCATATGTAGGAGGTGGATTTGCTACAGGATTGCACAACACGCTGGAGCCAGCTGTTTTTGCAATACCGGTGATTATCGGACCCAATTATAGCGGTTTTCGAGAAGCAGAGGAACTGGTTCAGGAAAGAGGGATTTTCTCTGTGAAGTCGGCCGAAGAGTTTAGAGATCTTACAAATTTACTATTGAACAAAGAGGCTAGGGAGAAAGCCGGAAAGATCAATGCTACTTATATTAACAAAAATAAAGGGGCAAGCGTCCAAATAATACGCTACATACGTACGTTACTATAGTACTTAATCTACGTATCTCATGAAATTTGCCCTAATACTTATTCTTTCATCCTTATTTGTTTTTGGCTGTAAAGAACAAAATGGTTCGGTACAGCATGCTTCTCCAAAGCAAGAGGTCAAATCCCCTGCCAATGCAGAAGAGGAGGACGATCCTTCTAAAAGACCGGCTCGACAACTGAAAGAACAAGAATCTGATCAAGAGACCAAAAAACAGCGGCCAAAATCTGCATTAGATACGCTAAGGCCTAAAACAGCCTGATAGTGAATTAACTTCTTATACCAAGTTTTTTGTTAGTTTTACCTGAACCGCTAAACTGACAAAAATGAACTCCAAAATTCTAAGAATCTCCCTTATCGCCGCTTTGGCCGGCTTTTTATTTGGTTTTGATACCGTTGTGATCAGTGGGGCAGAAAAGAAATTACAACAACTCTGGGATTCTTCGGATGCGTTTCACGGCACAGTGGTTATTGGCATGGCTCTTTTTGGGACCGTGATTGGTGCAATACTTGGAGGGATTCCAACCAATAAATTAGGCCGAAAGAAAACGCTTATATGGATAGGTGTGCTCTATTCTGTGTCGGCCATAGGATCTGCGCTTGCCAATGATCCTGTTAGTTTTGGAATTTTTCGTTT
>JBFOMC010000220.1:0-18941 GCA_040830565.1 Flavobacteriaceae bacterium | reverse complement strand
GTTAATAGAATAGGTATTGTTCTGATAAACAGTTTCCAGGGACAGGCTTTTACCATTAAGTGTCGCAATGATTTCTTTTTTAATGGTCTTTATTTGGGCTGCAGTCAAAAGGGGAATATCATCGATATGCTTTCCTTCAAAGTCGCTTTTTTTCTTAGATATCCGCCTGAGTTCCTCTCCTTCAATATAGGTGAGTTCCAGCGCCTTATTGAACACTACAATGACGCCCTTTGGAAAATTCTTGGCTATTGCCGCAAACAATGCATGCCCTTGTTGTGCTTTTTCCTCGGCTTGGCGTGTCTCCATAATCTGATCTTCCAGATTTAAATTAGCTGCCACAAGTTGCTCCACTGTTGCCGCAATTTCTTTGGTCCTCACGGCCACTTTGTCTTCTAATGTACTCGCGTATTGCTCTAGTTTTCTCTTGGCTTCCTGAATTTCAGTGACGTCGTTCTGTACTCCAATAAAATGTGTTAATTGATGATTGGCATCATGAAGAGGTCTAATGCTGACTTCATTCCAGAAAAGGGACCCATCTTTTCGGTAATTGCGCACCACTACCCTACATGCCTCTCCTTTCTGGATTGCCTTGGCCATAGTAACAATAGCCTCCTGATCACGGTCATCGTTTTGAAGAAAACGACAGTTTTTCCCTAATACTTCACTTTCTTCGTAGCCCGTTAACTTGGTAAATGCAGAATTGCAGTAAATTATCGGCAGATCCGGACTTTTTGCATCGGCAATGATAATACCATTGCCTGCAGCTTCTAAGGCGCGATTTCTGAGAAAAAGGGTGGCATGCGCATTAGTCTCCTTGGTAATATCAACACCAGAACTTATCAGTCCTTTTACCAGGCCATTATCTTCCTTCAAAAGGGAATTTCGCCATCTGATCAATTTTAACTCTCCTCCTTTGGCTACTATAGTGTTTTCATAACTGTCTGGCGCGGCCAAACGACCTTCAACAATATCGTTAAATAGCTGATTTAATGCAGTTCTTTCGTCTTTTGGAATAAAATGGGTGAACCAATTCCGTCCTTCAATCTCCTCCCTGCTGTACCCTAAGATTTCACAACCCTTTTTGTTAACCAATTCAACGGTTCCCTTGGTATTTATCACTAAAAAAATAGAGGCAGCCGTATCCAAATAATTGAATAAGATATTATGCTCACTTTCTTTGGTCGATTGCATGGTACAATAAACTTGCTTTACGAACTCCTTATTTGGCGTCTTAGTTGGTCTATTCGCAGGAAATGGTAATGTTTTGGTGTTACGGCAGAGATAGGATTTGGGCCATTTCCCAATAAGAATTAAAAGTATTTCAAGAAGGGCTTATAAAAAATGATATTCGTCAGCAGAAGATCAACTTGGCAGGAGGTCATGACCAAGATCATTTTATCCCTTGGAAAGATCAAATACCTTAGAAGGACAAAAATTTTAAAATGTCTATTGGTCTAGCACTTTCTGGAGGAGGGATTCGGGGTATAGCTCATATAGGGGTCATTAAAGCCTTGGAGGAGCACGATATTCATCCTACTCATATTGCCGGAACGAGTGCTGGTGCTATTGTAGGAGCCTTATATGCCCGGGGTGCAAGCTGGAAAGAGATCTATGAATTTTTTGAAAATACCCAAATTTTCAGCATCAAGAATTTTGCCAGAGGAAAACCAGGATTTGTCGATGCAGAAAAATTCTATGATCATTTTAGGAGCTATTTTACCGAAGATTCTTTTAAAGCACTGGCCAAACCACTTTTTGTAACGGCTACTGATATCTTAAATGGCTCCTTAAAAGTATTCCGAAATGGAGAACTTATCAGACCCTTGCTGGCTTCTGCTGCCTTTCCCGGTCTATTCGCTCCAATAAAAGTTGGAGACGGCTACTATGCGGATGGTGGTATTCTGAATAATTTCCCGGTAGATGTTATTAAGCCCTATTGTGACCAAGTTATCGGAGTTTATGCCAACTCTTTCAATAAAGTAGACATAGCAGAATTAAAACATTCTTATGATATTATGGAAAGAGCATATAAGATAAGGATGAGCAAGGATGCGCTGGCCAAATTTAAAGACTGTAGCCTGGTCATTTCTCCCAAAAACCTAAGCAGATTCAGTACTTTCTCAAAGAAGGATATGCGCGTCATCTTCGAAATAGGACACCAGGCGGCGCATCAGGCCCTGCGTACTTTTAATCCGCCCATGCCTTATGGAATTCACTAACATCCGGCTTAATAGGTCATATTCAATCTAGTTTAAATCAAAAACAGTACCCTCCAATCCCCACCAAATTACATGGACGCATCTAGGTGTTCGCCAGAGGGTACTATTCAAAAACTTTGTCTACTTAACCTATTTGTACTTTCTTAGGTGGTTGCTTTTTCGACTCCTCCTTTTTCTGAAGATTAAAACTTAAGATGCCATCTTTATAAGAGGCTTTGATGGCTTCTTGTTTCACACTCTTGGGTAATTGCAGAGAGCGCTCAAAAGCATTATACCTGAATTCTCTTCTGGTATAATTGTCTTCTTTTTCTTCATCAGTGGTAGATTTTTCGGCCTTGATATTGAGGCATTCATCATCAATAGTGACCTCAAAATCCTTCTTAGCAAAGCCGGGAGCTGCTAACTCAATCTCGAAGTTATCATCGGTTTCCTTAATGTTCAATGCGGGTTCAGATCTCTTGCCATTCCAAAATCTATCAGGCAACATATCTCTTACCCAAGCTCTATTATCAAAAAAATCATCCATGTCAAAAAAATCCTGGGTGATAAGATTTCCAAAGGGTCTTCTTCTATATTTTACTAGTGACATTGTATAGCGTTTTAAGGTTAAACAATATTTTGCCCGAAATTACAACCCAACTAAGGCATGTAAAATGATCTAGATCACTATCACAAATTATTTTTGAAATCCTCAGGGAAACTGAAGCGATATCGGCTGCACCCGTCAGGGTAAGCATACGAACATGGCGTAAGAAACAAGTATAAACCTGAGCGCTTTAGCCAATCTAGGCGCTTAAACTTTTCCTTAATGAGGTAATTTATCTTTTAACAGGCCGTAGAGAAAGGTTCCAAAAATTGCAGCCGCTATAACGATCAAAATAGACACGTACCCTACTCCAACAAGGGTAAACATCGGACCGGGGCAGGCCCCTGCCAATCCCCATCCCAAACCAAAGATGATCCCACCAACCATATAACGAGTGAAACTTGGGGCTTTTGGTGTAAATACTATGCGTTCTCCATAAACCGATTTTATCTTAAATCTCTTTATAAGTTGCACAATTAAAATGCCTAAGATCAAAGCGGATCCAATGATCCCATACATATGGAACGACTCAAATTTGAACATTTCGTAGATGCGAAACCACGAGGCTGCTTCTGATTTGAACATAATTATTCCAAAAAGAACTCCGATGAGTAAATAGAAGACTGTTCTCATGTACTTAGAATATTAGGGGAAAAATTAGATGGATCATTAATAGGCCACCGATAAAAAATCCGATAACGGCTATTAGTGAGGGGATTTGCAAATCGCTAAGTCCTGAAATGGCATGTCCGGAGGTACATCCACCGGCATACCTCGCACCAAAACCAACAAGAATACCGCCAATTACGAGGAGTGCGAGACTCTTGAAATTTGATAAGGCCGTAATATCAAAAAGTTCTGTAGGTAAATAGGCGGTCCCTGCACTCTTAAATCCCAGCATTTGTAAGTCGGTCACCGTGTTGGGGTTAATCGTCACAGCGGTTTCGGCAGAAAGAAAATGAGAGCCAATGAAGCCCCCGATTATCGCGCCTATGACCACCATTAAATTCCAGCGTTGTGTTTTCCAGTCGAACTTGAAAAAATCGGCTGTTTTGCCTGCACCACACAGCGTACACATGGTTCTTAAATTGGCAGACATGCCAAAATTCTTTCCTACAAGGAGTAACAAAAGCATGATCAGTGCGATCAGCGGTCCTGAAATATACCAGGGCCAGGGCTCAAATATCCAATTCATATCAATTTATTTAAAGACAAATTAAAGATAAATAATACCGGCTTTCAGTAACAACGGTTACAAAGTATCATAGACAGGCCGGTTAGAAAGTATTGAGGGCAAGCCTCATTGTACCATTGTGATACCTATTCCTGGCTAGCAATATTGCTTTCCATTGCCGCTGAAAATACGCTTAGCTTGAGCTTTCTGTTTCCGATTGAGACGTTTTATTTTTCTTTCCCCCAGACATTAAGGAAACAACAGCAGCGATCAAAATCAAACTTACAACGGCAAAAACCGCAATTATTCCAATCCCGTGTTCCCAGGAAAATAGCGATAAAATTGAAGTATTCATTATTAGTGATTTATGTTTTTATTATACATCTTTTCCTTTCATCATTTTGTTCCAGTACAGATACGGAAGCCCATATTTCTTAAGAATCCACAATCTCCAATGTTCTTTGGATGAATCCGAGATGAGCAGACGTTTTAATTTGGGATCCGGGGTAAAGTTGTTGTTATAATCAAATTCTGCCAGTACCATTTTGCCATAATCTGTGACCAGCGGGCAGGAAGAATATCCGTTGTATGCCTTTTCCCCGATGCTATTGTGCCTGATCAATAAGTCAATATTGTCTACCACAACGGGTACCTGTTTACGGATAGCCGCTCCGGTTTTGGCAGTGGGTAAGGCCGCAACGTCGCCCAGGCCAAAAATATTGGGGAACTTATGGTGTTGCAAGGTGTGATGATCTACATCTAACCATCCACTATCGTTTACCAGTGTAGAATCCCTTACAAATTTAGGGGCAACAGAGGGCGGAGCTGTGTGTAACATATCATAATGGATCCCGGTAAGTTCCCCATCTTTTTCAACTTTAATATCCTTGTGATTGTATTCTTTTTCATGGGCCGCAAAGGAATACCAGGCTATTTTGTTTGGTCCGTCAACCTTTTTAAGTTGATAACCGTAGCGCATATTGATATCTTTTCTGTCTACCACCTTGGTCAAAGTCTCCGCTATTTGTTTTATCCCAAAAATGACCGTCCCTGCAGTAGCAAAAATGATATCGGTCTTGTTCTTGGCCCCGGTTTTTCGGAATTGACTTTCGGCCAGGTACATGATTTTTTGAGGTGCCCCTCCACATTTTATTGGGGTTGTGGGTTGGGTAAAAAGCGCTGTACCTCCCTTAAAATTCTTTATTACATTCCAGGCATGCCGTGGATTGGTATAAATACTGCATACCTCTCCTTTATCTATGGCATCACCCAAGCCTGGGACCAAACTGTAGTCGTAAACAAGTCCCGGAGCCACTACCAGATAATCATAGCTTATGTCCTTTTTTGAGGCGGTATGTACGATATTATTTTCAGGATCAAAACCCGTAGCGCTATCCTTGATCCATGTAGCCTTTTTTGGAATGATGCTCGACATGGGTCTTGCCGTTTTATCATAGTCATATGCGCCAGCGCCTACCAGAGTCCACGCAGGCTGGTAATAATGGGTATCTGCAGGTTCAATTATTGCCACATCCTTGGCCTTCTTCTGCTTTAACAACTGGGCTGCCACCATAATTCCGGCGGTACCTCCTCCTATAATCAATATTTGATGATGTGTACTCATAATATTACGATTTTGTAGATCCAATAAAGATAATCGCGATAGGCATTCATTTCAGTAACTTTGGTTACATAGACTTGATCAGCAATCTTATGGCGATGTCATCATATTAAGTGGATTAAATTTCAGGAACAACTGTTTTTCCTTTCCATTCTATCATACCTCCTAATAAGTTATAAGTGTTTGTAATACCCGCCGCCTCTAACAGTCTGCACGCCTTTATGCTACGTTGTCCGCTGCGACAATACACGTAATACGATTTAGTCTTATCCAGGGCCTGGACCTTTTTCTCAAACTTAAGAGATTGATTTACATCCATTAAAATTGCATTCTCCTGAACTCCTCCTTCCCATTCCCGTTGGGTTCTACAATCGATTACAACGGCATTTTTATCCCTTTCGAGCAAAGCTTTCCACTCTTTTTGATGTACATTTTTCATTTGTTCAATTTTTATTTTTCGAATAGCTGAGGAATTTCCCTCAGATTCAACTATATAGCTTAACCTGTAACAAAGGAGACCATTGGCCTGGACCCAGGTCTCCTTTACTATATATCACCTTGCTAAGAATTACAATTGAGTAGTTGGACAGATATATTCAGATCTAGGTATATCCGATTTAAGAATTTCATCAAAACCACCGATCACATCCTTAAAATCTTGCCAACCCCTTTGCTTTAAAATCGAGGCCGCTATCATACTTCTATAACCTCCGGCACAATGTAGTATAAAAGGCTTGTCTTTTGGAAACTGTGCCAAATGCTCATTTATCTGATTCAGAGGCACATTAATGGCCCCAATGACATGTTCAGAGTCGTACTCGCTTTTTTTGCGGACATCAATAAGCATAGGATCTTCGGAGACTATCATATCTGCCAGTTCTTCAACAGAAATTCTATCTGTAGTTTCGAAGTCTTTTCCACTAGCTTTCCAGGACGAAAAACCACCTTCCAGAAAACCTATAGTATTGTCATATCCAACCCTGGATAATCTGGTAATAGCTTCTTCTTCTTTTCCAGGATAGGTAATGAGGAGGATTTCTTGTTTCACATCGGGAATCATCTCCCCTACCCATTGTGCAAAACTGCCTTCCAAGCCAATATTTATGCTATTTGGTATAAAACCCATGGCAAAATCCTCAGCATCTCTTGTATCCAACACCAGAGCGCCGGTTTCATTGGCAGCCACTTCAAAGGCTTCAGGGGTAAAAGATTGGGTAGCTCTTTCCATTACCTCATCTAAACTTTCATATCCCTTAATATTCATCAAAACGTTCTGAGGAAAATATCCAGGTGGTGTAGTAAGGCCGGTTAAAAGTTCTTTGATGAATTCTTCTTTGGTCATATCCGGCCTTAAGGCATAATTTACCTCTTTCTGATGCCCCAGGGTATCTGTGGTCTCTTTACTCATCATTTTACCACAGGCAGATCCGGCACCGTGATTTGGATACACGATGAGATGATCGCTTAGCGGCATGATCTTGTTTCTAAGGGAATCATAAAGATGCCCTGCCAATTTTTCCTCGGTAAGTTCCGATACAACATGCTGGGCAAGATCGGGTCTTCCAACATCTCCAATAAAAAGAGTATCACCAGTGATTATTCCGTGTTCCTCTCCTTTTTCATCTATTAGGAGATAAGTAGTACTCTCCATGGTGTGCCCGGGGGTGTGTATCACTTTCACTTTGTAGTCTCCCACCTCAAAGATCTGTCCGTCTTCAGCTGTGGTAGCTTCGTATGCAGGTTTTGCGCCTGGCCCGAAGACAATTTCAGCCCCTGCTTTTTTTCTTAAATCCAGATGACCGCTTACAAAATCGGCATGGAAATGGGTCTCAAAAACATATTTGATCTTAGCATGGTCTTTTTCGGCCCGATCCAGATAAGGTTGCACCTCTCTCAAAGGATCAAATACTGCGGCTACGCCTTTACTCTCAATATAGTAAGCAGCATGCGCCAGGCATCCTGTATAAATTTGTTCTACTTTCATAATTGTTTATTTTAATGATTAATGCTGTAAAATTATGGTGATAACCAGGCAACTACAGTTACTTAGGTTACACAAGCGATTTTTTTGATTGTAAAGAGATTTTCTCCTCAATAGCAGATTTCCTGCTGAGGGACTTACAGTGCTCAAAAGCTTCACTGGTTTTGACAAAGAAATTTGCCCTGCCAATATCATGGATCAATCCGCTGCTATAAAAAATGTCTCGTGTCGGACCTATAGCGCCGGCAATAACCAACTCAATGTTCCTGCTTCTGAGCTCATCAATGGTCTGACGCAGCATATGCACTGCACTACTGTCTATGTAGTTAATAGCCTCCGCATTTAGAATAATATATTTTAACTGACTTCCTTTTAGTTCCAGCTGCTTTAAAAGTGCCTTTCTAAAATAATCCTTGTTGCCAAAGTAGAGCTGGGCATCAAAGCGGACAATTAGAAATTCGGCGAAGGTCTCTGTATCTTCTGGGAAACGTAAAACGTTTTTAAAATAATTCGTGTTTCTTACTCTTCCCAAAATGGCAATATGCGGTCTTGAGGTTCTGTAGACCAATAAAAGAAGAGAAATTAATACTCCTAATAAAATCCCTTCTTTAATACCCACAACAAGCGTAATTAGAAAAGTAGCGATCAACAAAAAAAACTCGTCCCTCCTATTTCTAAATAATTCCATGGGATACTTTACATCTATCAATCCAAAGACCGCTACCATAATTATGGCCGCCAAAACGGCATTGGGCAAGTAATAAAACAAAGGTGTTAAGAACAAAAGGGTGAGTCCCACCACCAGGGCGCTGACAATGGCGGCTATACCAGTTTTAGCTCCAGCCTGGTCATTCACAGCAGTTCTTGAAAAACCTCCAGTAGTGGGATATGACTGGAAAAAGGAGCCTATGATATTTGATGTCCCAAGGGCCACCAGTTCCTGATTAGGATCTAGTGCGTAATCGTCATGCCTTTCTTCTACGGCCTTAGCCACAGAAATAGCTTCCATAAATGCAATCAAGGCCAAGGCCAGTGCTGTGGGCAGCAACGCTGATAGTCGTGAAAAGCTGGCATCGGGCAAAACAAAGGAGGGCAATCCTTTGGGAATCTCCCCGATAATTTTTACACCCAGATCGTGTAGGCCTAAAAAGTATATTCCAAGGATCCCCAGAATAACGACAATTAATGCTGCCGGTATACGATGACTTAGCCTCTTGAGCAACTTTATAATGATAATTGCAGTAATACCAATACCAAGTGTAATCATATTGGTTTCCGGAATAGAGGTTATGGAATTCCACATTAGAACATGCAGCTTGCCGCTTGTCTGAATATCTACTCCTAATAGGTGTTTTAACTGACTTAGGCCAATAATGATGGCCGCGGCAGAAGTAAACCCGCTGATAACCGGTTTAGAGAGAAAATTGACCAAAAATCCCATCCGGAGCAATCCTAATCCTAGTTGTATGATCCCCATAAAAAAGGCCAGGAAAATGGCCATTGAAACATATTCATTAATATCCGTAATGGCCAGGGCTCCCAAGCCCGATGCAACAAGTAATGAGTCCATCGCAACTGGTCCCACGGCCAACTGCCTTGAAGTTCCCATAAGCGCATAGATCAGCTGTGGAATCAAAGCGGCATATAAGCCAAAAACCGGCGGTAAACCTGCGATCATTGCATAAGCCATGCCCTGGGGAATAAGCATAATACCAACCGTTAATCCCGCGCCAATATCTCCAGGCACATTGGATTTCTTATAGGCCGGAAGCCATTGAAGAATTGGAAAGTAGTGCTTAAGCATAAAATGGAATTATGCCCCAAAAGTAGCCTGCCTGAGATCCATTATCAGTAACAATAGTTACATAGTCAAAGCTCTAACAGCTTAATATGATTTCTGTGAAGTTCAATTTTACCCATGCGCTCCAACTTTTTCAAGAGTCTCGAGATCACCACTCTTGAACTGTGGAGGTCATAGGCTATTTCCTGATGGGTATTATGGATGACATCATCTTTATTAATTCTGGCTTTTTCTTTAAGATAACTTGCCAGGCGCATATCCATTTTGTCAAAGGCAATACTATCGAGTGTATTTAGAAGTTCATTTAATCTGCTGTGATAGCTTTCGAAGATAAAATTTCGCCAAGATTTGTATTTAGCGGTCCATTCTTCCATTTTTTGTACTGGGACCATAATGATCTTTGCATCTGTCTCGGCTATTGCCCGGACTTCGCTTTTAGAATCTCCCAAGCAACAGGTCAGGGTCATGGAACAGGTATCCCCTTTTTCCAGGTAATAGAGCAAGAGTTCATCTCCTTCACCATCTTCTCGTAGCACCTTGATCGCACCAGACAATAAAAGCGGCATAGACCTAATATATTGGCCAATTTCCATGAGCTTGTGTCCTTCAGGTACTTCTTTGTAGATTCCTACCTCATTGATCTCTTCGAGTAGCGCATCCTCAAAAATATGTCCGTAACTATCCCTTAATTCCTGTGTCATAAAAAAGTTATTTTAACCTTTCAGCTATCGCCTTATCGTATTTGAAAAATAAGTTAGCCCAAATGGATTTGGACACTGCACCTATATAAGGCATCCCCAAAATTAGACCTATAACTATTGAAATAAAAATACCCAAGGGCCCAAGATCTATCTCAAATAGGCGTATTAATACAAAAATTGCTACGGCAAATGCCACTCCTACCGCATAAGAAACATACATAGAGCCGTAGTAAAAACTTGGTTCAATACTGTATTTTAGGGCACATTTAGAACATCTATCTTTTACCTTATTAAATTTTCCCAAATTATAAGGATTTGCCTCTAAAAATGACCCTTCATGACATCTAGGACATTTTAGAAAAAGTATGCTGTATAGTTTAGATCCTTTAGTAAACATTCCAATCCCTTTTTAAACCAAAAATAACCCATCACCTCTAATACTATTGTAACATAAGTTACATAAGGCTTCGGCACTAATTGCACGGCTTCCCTCAATACGTCTTAAATGCAATTCTTCCGTTTAATTCAGTCGTGACAAATAATCAAACCGCAGGTATTTGATCACCTATCAACAGCAAAGTTAATACTCCACATTCCCCGCACTTCGTTTAACCCGTAGCCTATAGCCTCGTCATTAGGGTACAAGGATTCTAGCATTGTCAAAGTTTCTGGAGTAATCTGCTCCTTCGGACTACCATGGCATTGTAAGCACAAGGCAGTTGTCGTTATTGGCAGATAAACGTGCACCTCCCCTTTATCTATTTGAACTATAGGTTCAATATCTTTGTTAGAGCTTATTGTATTTTTAAAAGACTGAATGTATTGCAGCTCTTGCCTATTGGCCTTATTGACCGGGTTTCTGGCTTTGTCTGTCACTCTTTTGATCACCGCATTCCTCATTAAAGAAATACTGTCTGTCAATTTAGTAGCTTCAGTCTTACAATAGCCAATAGCCCCAGAAGGGCCCTTTTGCATTATAGCTTCCTTTAAATTCCTGCCTAAAATTTTCTTAGCCTCCCTGGCATAGGCAGATCCTATAGCTGCATATTGATCCTCTGGTTCAGGATAGTCAAAGCAATCGCATTGGCGCATACCAGATCCTTTCCTATGTGCCTGTCTAAAATGATTGTCAAACCATTCTGGTTGCTCCAATTCATTATCATAGATATAATCGGCTATTTGGGCAACGGCATCATCAGGAATTGGCATATAAGGCATGGGACCAAAGCGCGCATGTGCCCCGGGCATCTTTGTTTCCGTTGTTGGATCATTTACCCATCGGATTAAATCCTTAGTAAATGCTTCCTTAGTAACTCCAGAATCAATATAATGCCTTTTTATGGCTTCCATTGGTGGCGCAATCCTATCGGCCATCGATGCTTTCGGATGGTGGCATACATAACACTCCTGTTCCATAATTTGCTTCCCGGGATGAACTTTTTGAGCTAAGCCTTCCTTCTCTAATTCGGCTTCATTAATGGGTGCCGTTAATTTCTGATTGTCTTTACAAGCAGTAAAAACCATAGCCATTACCATAAAAAACAGAGATACCTTCATAACTATATCATTTCGCTGCAAGCTCTCTTTTTTTAAGCTCCGAAAGAATGATTTAAGTCAGTTCGCACATTAAAAAAAAGAGCGAATACTTTGCCTCCTTTTTTATATCACCCTGGCCTCTTCCATTTAGTTTGAAAAAGTGCTTTAGGCAACTTTTGCAAACTGCCAGTTTTTGTGGCTTATTCTAGGTTTTAGGAGTTTGCAAGAGCATAAACTCACTGATATTTACACTGTCTATTGCTCCAAGAAGTTTCCCGTTATCTATCACTGGAAAAAACCGCTTATTGAATTTGCCTATCAAATCCAGAATATTGATGATCTCAGTTGAAGCTTCCACAGGATGAAAATCTTTTTGCATGATTTCGCTAACAAGAGTTGATGGGGTACTTGCGTGTTTTATGATGTCTTTATGTGTAACAACGCCAACAATACTATCATTTTTAGACACTATGAAATCTTTTTCTGTTCCAGCCAAGAGTATCTCAATGACCTGCTGTACTGTATTTTCAGGGTCTAGAAGAGTGATATTCGTTAAGGTGGCTTCTCTTACCAAATGTCCTTTTAATATGGATTGACGTTGTACCATTTTATTCTCACCATAGGCTCCGAAAAAGATAAATAAGGCTATCAAAATCAAGAATGGATTAAAGAAGAGTCCGATCACAAAAAAGAAAAAAGCCAAGGTCTGGCCAATACCGGCGGCAATATTAGTGGCCTTAACTCTGCCCAACTTATAAGACAACAAAGCTCTTAAGACTCTACCTCCATCCATGGGAAAAGCAGGGATTAGATTAAACACCACCAGCATAACATTGGCTATAAGCAAATAGAAGAGAAAGTTTTGGGCACTTGGGTTGTATAAGAAAGTTTCCAAACTCTCGGCATCCATGTTCATGTAGCTCTTTATTGGTACAACAAATGCCAATAGTAGGGCGATAACCACATTCACTGCCGGACCTGCTAAGGCAACAAGGAATTCCTGCCTGGGCTTTTCGGGAATTTTTTCCAGCGTTGCCACGCCGCCAATAGGTAACAATAAGATCTTCTTGGTATTTACGTTAAATCGCTTAGCGGTAAGCGCATGACCTAATTCATGAAGTACAACGCAGAGGAATAAAACCAGGATCAAGGCTTCGTTTAAGAGAATACGCTCAAGATTAGCGCCTTGTTGGACTTCCAGGATAGCTACCCAAATTAATAACAAGGTAAAGGTCCAGTGAACTTCTATCTTAATGCCAGAAACGCTCCCTAATTTTAAGACTCCTTTCATAGCCCATTATTTAAAGACCAAGGTATTTCTCAAGCTTCTTTGCAACAATGACATTGGTCATATACCAGCCCGTTCCTTAAAGGTATATTTGAATTGCGTTGACACCAAAAGAATTAAAAATGAGAAAAATAGTTACCCTCACAGTGAATCCGGCAATTGACAAAAGTACCTTCATTGAAGGTATAAAACCCTTTAATAAGCTACGTTGTCAGGAGTCAACCTATGAGCCTGGTGGGGGCGGAATAAACGTTTCCAAGGTTCTTAAAGAACTTGGGGGAACCTCACTATGTATGTATATGGCGGGCGGACCCACAGGTACTCACTTAAAAGAAATGTTGGCCGATTTGGATATTTTACAACAGCTAATCCCCATCGCGGGCCGTGTCCGCGAAAATTTGTCTGTTACCGATACTCTAAACAACCAAACCTATCGCTTTGGTATGCCAGGACCGACAGTTATGGAAAACGAATGGAAAAACGTCCTGGGACATTTAGAGGCTATCTTATTGGAAGGCGACATCTTAGTTGCAAGCGGGAGCATATGTTCCGGGATGCCGACAAACTTCTTTGCACAAGTTGCAAAAATTGCGCACGAAAAAAAGGTAAAATATATTCTGGATACCAACGGTGAAGCCCTGGTGAAAGGAGCAGAGGCTGGTGTATATCTCTTGAAACCGAATCTCGGGGAGTTAGCCACCCTCTGTGGAGTTCAAACCATCCCTTTTCTAGAATTAGAATCCATGGCCAAAGCGTATTTGCAAAATAATCCCTGCGAACTTATGATAGTTTCCTTGGGCGCTCAAGGAGCCGTTATGGTCACTAAGGAGCAGGTAGAATATATTGCCGCACCAATTGTATACAGAAAAAATAATAATCGTGCAGGTGATAGTATGGTGGCGGGAATGGTTTTTGCCATGACACAAGGTAAGACTATAAGTGAAATGGCCCAATATGGTGTTGCTTGTGGTACAGCAGCGATTATGACTGAAGGTTCTCAGCCTTGCAGAATTAAGGATGTCGAAGAACTTTATCAATGGATCCAGGCCAATTCATTGAATTCAGGAAAGATCAAAATCAACGCCTAAATCATCGCTAAAATACAATTCTCATGAATTATTACTTTGCTACCCAACTCGAAAATCTGTAATTTAAAGAGGCCATTGCAATAACTGAAGGGTCCAAAACCCCGTAGAAATTTTGAAAATCTGGATGAGGGATCCCTCTATAGCGCTGCAACCCTTATGAGCTTCAATTGAAGTATTATGCAATACTTCAAAGGATATTACCTGTATCGGTAAATACTTATAAACCTTAGACATTTCACTATTTAAACTCAGTTCTATGAATCCTTTATTCTTGTTCGGAATCATTTTGGGCCTTATTGTGTTGGCCGGAATCCGTATCGTATTTGAATATAAAAGAGCCCTAAAATTCCGTTTTGGAAAGTACATTAAAACACTGCAACCCGGATTTCGATGGATAATTCCCATTGTAGAAACTATTCAGGTGGTCGACATCCGTGTAATTACCATCAATATCGTATCTCAGGAAGTAATGACAGAAGACAACGTGCCTTGCAGCATTGATGGGGTGGTCTTCTTTAAGATTGAAAATCCGGAAAAAGCTGTTCTTGAGGTAGAGGAGTATAATTTTGCCATTACGCAACTTTCCCAGG
This sequence comes from Flavobacteriaceae bacterium, assembly GCA_040830565.1. GTDB lineage: Bacteria > Bacteroidota > Bacteroidia > Flavobacteriales > Flavobacteriaceae > JAFMPW01. The sequence continues at coordinate 4,356 of JBFOMC010000220.1, read as the reverse complement.
CCGCTTTGAGGGATGTTTGTGGGAAGGTGGAGTTGGATACCATTTTGTCTAAAAGGGAGGAAATGGGTAAGAATATCAAAACTATTGTTGAGACCGAAACACACCACTGGGGTATTGAAATCATAGATGTAAAAATTAAGGACATTCAATTACCGGAAAACATGAGACGTATGATGGCTAACCAGGCGGAGGCAGAGCGGTCTCGTCGGGCTCGAATTATTCTCGCAGAGGCAGAAGAACAAGCCGCAGCTAAACTACTTGAAGCCGGTCTACAGATAGACAAATCGCCTTCAGCTATTAAGTTGCGGCTTTATCAGACCTTATCTAACATAGCTGCCGAAAAGAATTCGACCATTCTTTTTCCTTTTCCCGAAGAGGTATTGCCTAGGAAAGGAAAAAATAAAAAGTAGCCATGCCGATTTGATAAGTTAAAGTGCTATATGTCTGAGCTTTCATATTGACCTTTCTAGCATCATTCCGTCAGCATGGTGTTATGCTGACATTTTTTCCAGTGTTATGGATGTCAATTTTCCAGATTCAGGTTCCTTATCTGCCAGCCTTTATCTTTAATATGTACTGCGATCAGATCGGCAGACAATCTCTTGGCACCAATTGATGGTATCTCGTACCTCCTCTTGGCCATATGGATGTTTTGCCTTCTTTGAAAATACTCTTCTACCTTTCCTGAGCTATGCACAAGTACATCAAAGAATTTAAATTCATAGATCTTTAATTTGAATTCATTTTCACCCTTAAAAGTTCTGTCAAATAAAACCCCTGTGGTGTATCCATTCTTAAAGGGATAAACATTTAGAAATTGGGGTTCAATGACGACCTCTCCTTTTGTATCCATAAAACCGTATAAGGGTATGCCATCTTCTACCTTCTTAGTGATTAGGCATCGGCCTTCATTGAACATTGGGTATTTAATTCCTGTGACGTCAGATTTAGACATATCTGCTTGCTTATTGGCATAGATATCATCTCGAAAATCGATAACCAGGTTACCCTGCTTATTAATGAATCCCCACTGATTACCCTTCCTGACAGCGGCAAGTCCTTCACTAAAAGGTGCAATTTCGTCTACTTCAGGGAGTTCCTGAGCTATTATAGAAAATGGAAGAATGAATAACAATCCCAGCAATACATAAAACGTTCTCATAGTAGTAAATTTTAGTTTTGGCAAAGGTAGATGCTGCCAATTCAGGCAACAATGACAATGGTCATTAAGCGGCATAAAATCAGGGATTGACCAACTAAAAGGTTAGACTTGAAGAAAACAAGCCCTTTAAGTTTTTAGGAAGACCGTCTCTAATATCTTCCATTTCGCCTCTGGAAACATATTTTCGAAGATAAATAAATGTTGTTTCCACATATTTTTCAGCTAACTCGTCATCATACTCAAAGTCGCTTACCTCAGCTGGCCAGTCGTGCTCTCGAACCAAATCTAAAAACGCTCTCATTTGTCTTATCTTTGGTTTTTTCTTCTTGATATTCCACCCATTCACGTAAACTGCTTTAAGGAACATTGGTAATTGGGCTATGAATTGTAAGGATTCTTCCGGCGGGATGATATCTCTTAAGGCATGCAGGATTGAAGTCAGTATTCTTCCGGCTCTGTCCCGATCATTTCCCAAATCCATTTCCTTGGTGTACTCCTTCAAAAAGGTATTTCCTTCTGCTGCGTATTGATTAAAATTAAGTGCCATAGTTTTCATTTTTTATATGGAAAAATAAAGATTAGCATTTACCATCAGATGCGAAATGATATAAATCATTTTAAGCGCACAAAATGCTAACTAGCTTTGAATTCATTATTAACAGTAACAGTAAATTTTAATCCTATGACAATTAATATTCAATATCAGAACATGCCCGAAAGTGATTCTTTAAGTACTATAGTCACACAAAAATTGGATAAGCTTGCTTACAAATACCCTTCTTTGATTCGTTGCGATGTGGTTTTTAAGATGGGCAACAGTTCTGACGGATTGGATAACATTTGTGAGATGGAAATAAGTGCGCCGGGACCAAGGGTCTTTGCTAAATCCATTGAGAGCAATTTTGAAAAAGCTGCGGCTATTACCATTGATGAACTGGAACGTATGCTAAGGAAACGGAAAGATAAATTAAACAAACGCAAAAGAGCTGTTTAGAATGCGAAAGATCCTTGTACCCATAGATTTTTCAGAACCCTCGGTAGATGCGCTAGAAGTTGCTGCAGCCATCGCTAGAGAGCGGGGCGCCAGTCTGGTTTTGTTACATATGTTAGGTTTGTCTGAGGCCATTCTGACAAAAAATGAAGCCCAGGAATACGAGGAAGCAATGTACTACATGAAATTGGCTCAAAAGCGGTTTAAAGATTTTATGAACAAACCCTTCTTAAAGGGCCTTGACGTTTATCAGATTGTACAGAATTATAAAATTTTTAGCGAGATTAATAATGTTGCCAGGGAACAAGGTGCAGAGCTCATAGTTATGGGATCTCACGGGACAAGTGGCGTTGGTGACATATTTGTGGGTTCTAATACAGAAAAAGTGGTACGCAGTTCAGAAATACCTGTATTGGTTATCAAGGAGGCCGACCCTAATTTCAAAATCAAAAAAATGCTTTTTGCTTGCAATTTTGACAATCTCCTGGGCCTGGCTTATAAAAATGTGAAAGCCTTTGCCGAAAGTTTTTCGGCAGAATTAGAGCTGATCTACATTAATACACCTTATCGTTTTAAAAGCACCTCTGAAGTAAAAGAAAGGATAGATTCATTTCTTTTTAAAGTTGGAGAACAAGGGCAGAAAGTAAAAATTTACAACGATTACTCTGTTGAAGGCGGGCTATTCAATTATGCTAAAAAGCAAAATTCTGACGTGATAGCTATAGCCACTCATGGCAGAAAAGGACTATCGCATTTTTTTCTGGGAAGTATAGGTGAAGATCTTGCCAACCACGCGAACATTCCGGTATTGACCTTTAGAATTTAGGAAACCAAAGCTTCATCAGGTTATTAACTAACTTGAATTATGTTCTCAATAAGATTTCCAGATTTGCCAGTAATATAAGTTCAGATTTATTTTTTCTTGCATAGGCATTAGCAATAGCATGGGCCGTATCTAAGATAAGTACTTTTAGAAAAGGTGTGAACCTGCTTTTATGTTCCTTATAGAAGGATCTGAATTCCTCAAAACCAGCGGCGGATTCCATCTCATTCTCCAGTAACCAGTCGAACACAGCTTCGATCCGAAAAGCAGCATCAGTACCGTATTCGTCTTCCAATTCATCAACCTCTAACCAATATTTCCTCACAAAGCTTTTTAATTTATCTACCTCTTTTGTATGAACGCTTTTGTCTGCCATGGCTATAGCAAAAAACAATTTGCCCAGGTTTTCATATAACGCTACTCCCACTTTTTCTGAATTCCTCATAGGTGTATTTTTAGATATTCCGCTAAAATTAATACAGTCCTTAAGCAGTTTCAATGATTAAAATCAGTTCTAAATCTTTAAATTTGAGATATGAGGATCTTTAAACAAAACAGCAATGTTTTTAATCTGCTTTCCGAAGGAGTATCTGAGGGTATTTTGGTCGTGAATCAAAAACGAATCATTGTTGCCAGTAATTCCTCCGCCGAAGATATGTTTGGGTATAAAAAGGATGAACTTCTAGGCATGAACCTCAACGTATTGATTCCTGAAAAATACCATTCTCGGCATAATGAACACGTAGAATCCTTTATCCACAAAAGTGAAAAACGTAAAATGGGTCATGGGAAAGACCTCTATGGCATCAGGAAGGATAAGGAGGAATTTCCGGTAGAGGTTGGGCTAAATCCCTTTGAACTCTACGGCGGAACCTACGTTATGGCCCTGGTCATTGATATTACGCTAAGAAAAAAACAGGAGATAGAGCTTTCCCATTGGGCCAGAATTTTTAAAGAATCCCTAAATGAAATCTATGTTTTTGATGCAAAAACCCTTCTGTTTACCGATGTGAATAAGGCTGCACAAAAAAATATGGGGTATTCTCTGGACGACTTTAAGAAATTAACTCCTCTGGACATTAAACCAGAATTTGACCATCCCAATTTTCAATTACTCATTAAACCGCTCTTAGAAAAAGAAACTGAGAAGATCAGGTTTGAGACCCTTCATAAACGAAAGGATGGGAGCACATACCCGGCAGAAATACATCTTCAATTGTCTAGCAAGGGTGAAAAGGAGGTCTTCGTAGCCATAATAATGGACATTACTGAGCGCAAGAACTATACACAAAAACTAGAGAAAACTGTTGAAGAGCGTACCAGGCAGCTTACCGAAGCCCTGGCTAAAGAAAAGGAACTAAGTGAGTTAAAAACCCGATT
>JBFOMC010000219.1:0-11692 GCA_040830565.1 Flavobacteriaceae bacterium | reverse complement strand
TCACTATATTTAATGAGCAAAGGAGATTTGGAGAACGGGAAATCAACAACAGATATCATTTCTTTAAAATGTAATACAATGGCCCCCTAAGCGGGTGTCATTAAAATTTTATTTGGAAGTGTGCTCGAGCACATTTTACGATTGGAAAGACGGTTTTTCAAAAAAAAAAGTTTAATTTAACAAAGAAATTATGTCAACATCAGGAAGTTATAAGGTAGAAATCTATTGAAAATGCTTCCTAAAATAAACTCAATTTAAACTACTTACTAACTTAAACAGAGAAAACTATGTGTAAGAAATTATTAGTGTTTTTGCTGTTGGTATTCGGGACATACCCTTTGCTGGCGCAAGACAAAACAGTGTCGGGTACAGTTACCGATGCTGCTGATGGATCTCCTCTACCTGGGGTAAGTGTTGTGCAGCAGGGCACCACAAACGGAACTCAGACCGACTTTGATGGAAACTACACTATAAACGTTCCTACAGGAAGCGTTTTGGTGTTTTCTTTTATTGGAATGGGGACTCAATCCGTCACAGTAGGAGCTTCTAACACCATTGATGTTCAAATGCAGGAAGATGCCAGCCAATTGGATGAAGTGGTGGTAACCGCACTTGGTATAAAGCGACAGAAAAAGTCGCTGACCTATGCCACACAGCAGGTGGAAACCGAAGGAATAGATGAAGCCAGGGCACAACAAAACCTTGTAAATAGCCTCTCTGGTAGAGTGGCCGGACTTTCCATTCAGCGTGGAGGTAACGGGGTAAGCGGAGCATCTAAGGTTATCCTTAGAGGTAACCGATCCATTGCAGGGAGCAGCCAGCCACTTTATATTGTAGATGGGGTGCCGCTTGGCGGTGATATTTCGGATCTTAGTCCGGACGATGTTGCCTCGATTAACGTCCTTAAAGGAGCCAACGCAGCAGCGATCTATGGTGCTCGTGCAAATAACGGGGCCATCATTATTACCACCAAATCCGGAAGTCAGGATAGGATCAGTGTAGATCTGAATTTGACGGCCTCTATGGAAACCGGTAATATTCTCTTCGACTATCAAAACCAGTTCGGTCAGGGTAGTGGCGGAGTTTACAATCCAGGTTCCTTAGGTTCTTGGGGACCGGCTTTAGGAGGTGGAAATGTGGCTAACTGGTCTCCGGACCCAAACATCTCGGCCGATATTCCTTATGCCGCTCAATCTAACAACGTGGAAGACTTTATGCAAACAGGAATTAACCTGGCAAACAATATTTCCATAAGATCGGGAAGCGAGAAAAATCAAACCTTTTTCGGCTACACCAATGAAAATAGAAGAGGTATCGTGCCAGGGAACGAGCTTAAAAGGCATAATGTTAGCGTAAAAATTGACAATAAACTGGTTGAAGATAAACTAGATTTAAGCGCAAGAATCAACTATATCAGAACGGATATAGAGAACCAGTTAGATACGGGAGAAGCCTTTTCCAATCCCTGGAGACATGCATACAGATTGCCAAGAAACATTAGAACTCAGGATGTGAGTGTATTCCAGTATGTTGACGATGGAGGTAATGTAAGACAAAACTATTGGGATCCAGGAAATAATGGAGGCGCCAATCCGTATTGGACTATCAATAAAAACCTCAAGGATATTATCACAAATAGAGTCCTGGGTTATGTATCCCTTACCTATAACTTTACGGATGATCTTAATTTATTGGTAAGAACGGCGGTAGACCAAGGAGATACCACCAGGGAAGACAGACTGCACAATGACTCTTATATCATAGCAGATAATGGTAACTACGTAACCTTAAATAGTACCAACTTAGAATGGAACTCAGATTTCCTTCTTAGCTACAATAAAACACTTAATGAAGAATTTGCCTTCAACGTAAGCTTAGGCGGAAACCACAGGCAAGCAAACAGCAAATTCGTAAGGACCAATAATGGAGGGCTAAATGCGGCCAACATTTTCGCGATCAGTAATGCTCAGAACCTCACGGCTAGTCAGGATCTATTTAGAAGAAAAGTAAATTCCTTGTACGGTTTGGGTCAAGTGGCTTACAGGGATGCGGTATTCTTAGATCTCAATTATCGTAGTGATTGGAGTTCAACCTTACCTGTAGATAACAACCGTTTCGACTATTACTCATTTGGTCTTAGTGGGGTAATCTCAGATTTGACCACTTTACCAGATTGGATCTCTTATCTTAAGTTGAGAGGTTCTTATGCAGAGGTGGGTAATGATACAGCACCTTTCCAATTGTCCAGGATTGCCAGCTTACAACCTGGAGGATTTATTCAGTTAGGGACTCAGTTACCCAACCCGGATTTAAAACCAGAGCGTACTAAATCTCTCGAGTTTGGTTTTGATGCGCGTTTCCTTGACAGCAGACTGGGAATAGACTTTAGCTACTACAAAACCAATAGTATAGACCAATTATTTGGTCAGCAGGTGCCGCAAGGTTCAGGGGTAGCTACCAGGTTCATTAACGGGGCAGACGTTCAGAACAAAGGAGTTGAGATCATTTTGACTGCAAATCCGATCAGAACGGCCGACTTTAACTGGAACATGACTTTGAACTTTACTAAGAACGACAGTGAAGTATTGGAGCTTGCAGAAGGATTACAGACCCTTAGCTATGGAGGTGATTTCTTTAGAAGGTTTGAATTGAATGTAGGTGAGCCTTGGGGGAATGTGTATTCCAGAGGATTTGAAAGAAATGCCCAGGGCCAGGTGCTAGTTACAGCAGATGGTTTACCTCAGGTAACTATCGGTCAGTCTGTATTACTTGGAAACTTTAACCCCGATTGGTTAGGAGGAATCTATAATGAACTGTCATATAAGAACTTTAACCTTGGTTTCTTGATTGATATTCGTCAGGGAGGTATTATTGGTTCCTTTACTAATGCGATACTTGCATCGGACGGGGCCTTAACCAGAACATTACAAGGAAGAGATGGTACCCTGGTATTTGGTCAGAACATCTTTCCTGAACTGGATGTGGTGAATGCCGATGGTACTCCAAACACCACTCAGGTCACAGCAGAAGCTTTCTGGGGACAGATAGGTGGAAGAAACTCTCCGGCAGGTGAAGTTTTTGCCGAGGATGCCTCCAATATCAGAATGAGGGAAATTACACTGGGATATTCGTTTCCCCAGTCGATAATAAGCAAGACACCTTTAAAACATGCTAAAATATCCATTGTAGGAAGAAATCTCTTTTTCATATCTAACAAGGCTACTGTAGATCCTGAAGTTGTGGGTGGAGTAGACGGCGATGCACAATCGGTTATTAGGGCAGATGGTTTTGAATCTTTTGCCCCTCCGGCTACCAGAAGTTTGGGCTTGAACCTAAAAGTAGGATTTTAAAAAAATTGTAACTTTAAAGAAAAAAACATGAAAAAAGTATTAACAAAAATTGCATTCAGTATAGCTCTAGGAGCATTGCTATTTGGATGTACAGAAGGATTTGAGGATCTGAACACAGATCCACTGGCCCTCGATATTGGGGCATTAGAAGAAAGCCAGGTATTGCAGGGTCAGGCATTTGCTCAAGCCCAATACGTCTCGGTGAATGGCCTGCACTGGAGATTCCAGATTTCACAAAATTTATTCTCCGATATATGGGCACAATATTTTGCTACGACAGCAGCAGGATTTGATTCTGACCGTTATGTCCAGGTAGGACGATGGGCAGACTTAGCCTGGGGTTCCTTCTACGGACAGGCAGCACCCCAAATAAAGTTAGTTGAAGATCTTTCGGAAGCTAATGGGAACGATGTAGGAAACGCAATGGCAAAGATCTTACGGGTACATGCCTATCATAGAATTACAGATTACTGGGGCCCTGTTCCTTATTCGGCATTTGGTAATGGGGAATTAAGTGTTCCTTATGATTCTCAGGAGTCTATGTACGCAGATTTCTTTACTACCCTCGACGATGCTGTTGCAAAATTAAATGCAAACACAGGCGGATCTTCTTATGCAGGAAGTGACAGAATGTACGGTGGAGACGCTGCAAAGTGGTTAAGATTTGCAAATAGTTTAAGACTTCGTTTGGCTTTAAGAATAAAATATGTAGATCCAGGCAAGGCACAAGCTGAAGCGGAGAAAGCAGTTGCGGCAGGAGTGATAGAAGACAATGCCGACAATGCCTTTGTTGAAACGGACGACATAAACAGAAACCCGCTAGAGACCATTACAGATTGGGGTGAATTTAGAATGAGCGCTACTATGGAAAGTATCCTCGAAGGGTATGGAGATCCACGTATGCCGGAGTACTTTGCACCCGCTCTTGACGGAGATTCGGACGCTGATGGTAGTGATTATGAAGGCTTACAAAATGGTCAAACAAGAGTGGCCTTAGAGACCAGCAAGAATGCGGGACATTCAGACGTTGCTACCAAATTTATTGATGTAGCGCGAGGAGGTTCCAATCCACCTATTGAACTTATGAACGCGGCCGAGATGTTCTTCCTTAGAGCTGAAGGTGCACTGGAGGGTTGGAATATGGGTGGAACCGCTCAAAGTCTTTATGAGGATGGGATAAGAGCTTCAATGACCCAAAAAACAGCTGCAGACGGAGCCGCTATTGATGCTTATATTGCCAGTACGGCTGTTCCTGTTGAGTTTGAGGCTGGATCAGGTCCGGTTACCGATATTCCGGTTGCCTTTGGTGCCGATGCTGAAACCCAATTAGAGCAGATTATCACTCAAAAGTGGCTGGCTATCTATCCAAACGGTTGGGAAGCATGGGCAGAACTTAGAAGAACGGGATATCCTAAGCAATATGCCAGAATAGAATCTCAAAACCCAGACGTTGGAGTAAATGAGATCATGAGGAGAATGGTTTATGTGACCAGTGAATTTGACACCAACGGTGAAGCTGTGCAAGCGGCAATCGCCTTGCCGGAGATGTCTGGAGGTGATAAAAACAACACCAAAGTTTGGTGGGATAAAAAATAGGTTCCCCTTAATTTGAATAGCAAAAAATACCAATAATTTTTATTGGTATTTTTTGTTTCCTTCAATTCCTTCGCCAGCCAGTTAAATTGGGCTTAATGATGAACAAAACGTCTGTAATAGTACTTACGGTTGCAGTGCTATGTAACCTAATTTCTTGTACCAAAGAACAAGAAAAGAAACTCTTTACCTTAACGGATCCGGACGATACCGGGATAGGTTTCAAGAACTTACTTAAAGAAACTGAGCAGTTCAATGTTTTGGAATACGGGTATCTCTATAATGGTGGTGGAGTTTCGGTGGGAGATCTCAATAATGACGGTTTGGTAGACATCTATTTTACCGGTAACATGGTGGGGAGTCGGCTCTATATCAATCAGGGGAATTGGGAGTTTGAGGAAATAGCCGAAAAGGCAGGAGTATTTGCAGACGGTTTATGGAATACGGGCACTACCATGGCCGATGTAAACGCAGATGGCCTTCTTGATATCTACGTCTGCAGGTCGGCTGCAAAAGATCCTCAAAAAAGAAAGAATCTCTTGTTCATCAATAATGGAGACCTCACTTTTACTGAGAAAGGTGCCGAATACGGGGTTGCAGACTCAGGGTATTCTACCCAGGGAGCTTTCTTTGATTATGATAAGGACGGGGATTTAGATCTGTATGTTTTGAATCATTCCACTCAGGAATATGCCGGCTTCGGCCAGATTACGCCCCAACTGAAAAATAGAAAAAATTCGGCTTATTCGGATAAGCTCTACCAGAACAATGATGGCAAGTTTACTGACGTCAGTGATGCTGCCGGACTAATATCTAATGTTCTGGGCTTTGGACTTGGCATTGCTATTTCTGATTTAAACAACGATACCTGGCCAGATATTTATGTCTCCAACGATTATAACGAACAAGATTATCTCTATATCAACAATCAAGACGGCACCTTTACAGAAAGTTTGGAAGCCTTTATTGGGCACACCTCCCTGTTTTCTATGGGATCTGATATCGCCGATTTTAATAATGATGGTTATACAGACATCATGACCCTGGACATGCTACCCGAGGACAACTATCGCCAGAAAATGGTCTCAGGACCAGACAACTATGACAAATACAGTCTTCTGGTAAAATCTGGTTTTTACAACCAAAGTATGCGCAACATGCTGCAGTTGAACAATAAGGGTAGCTCGTTTTCCGAAATAGGGCAGTTGGCGGGAGTATCTAATACAGATTGGAGCTGGGCCTCTCTTTTTACCGATCTCGATAATGATGGGTATAAGGATCTTTTTATCACCAACGGATATAAAAGAGACTATACCAATATGGATTTCATGAACTACGCAGTACAGGAGAAATTAAATGAAAACAAGACTGGTAATCGGACTGCCATCATGCAGCTACTAGAAAAAATGCCCTCTACCGTTGTGGAAAATTACACCTACAGGAATACGGGAAGTCTGTCTTTTGATAAGGTAAATGACCTCTGGGGATTAAATCAGAAATCGCTTTCTAATGGTGCTGCTTATGCAGATTTAGATAATGACGGAGATATGGACCTCGTAGTCAACAATATCGAACAGGAGCCCTTTGTCTATCGAAACAATACGGACTTGCTCACTCAAAATCACTTTTTAAAAATCAAACTCAGAGGTGATAATGAGAACACTTACGGTATTGGTGCTAGAGTGGAAGTTGTTATTGAAGGTCAAGAAATGATCCAGGAGCTAATGCCCTCGAGGGGCTATCAGTCATCCATGAGCTATCCCCTGGTGTTTGGACTTGGAGCTCAAACAGAGATAGAAATCGTAAAGGTAAAATGGCCCGATGGTAGATTGCAGATACTAAAAGGGGTAGCTGCAGATCAAACCCTGATTATTGAACAAAAACAGGCACGAGAAGATATTATAGTTGGCCCTAAACCAAGGCAGGCTTATTTTACAGATATCAGTGGAGATAGCCTACTGACATTTGTTCACCTTGAGAACAATTTTATCGATTTTAAGAGAGAACAATTGTTGCCGCATCTATTGTCTACTCAGGGTCCAAAACTTGCTGTTGCAGATGTTAACAAAGATGGTCTTGAAGATGTTTTTGTAGGAGGTGCTAAGGGAAGTCCGGGAGCCATATTTATGCAATCTAAAAAGGGAAGGTTCATTGAAAGCAACCAGGAAGTACTCTTGGCTGATGCCGCTTCGGAGGACTTGGATGCAGTTTTTTTTGACGCTGATGGCGATGGAGATTATGATCTGTATGTAGTTAGCGGCGGAGCAGATTTTAATCCGAAGGATGAGGAACTACAAGACCGATTGTATACCAACACCGGTAATGGAATTTTCAGGAAGACACCTGGGGTACTTCCCGAAATGAAAACAAGCGGTTCTTGTGTTACCGCCGGGGATTTTGATAAAGATGGAGATACAGATCTATTTGTGGGAGGGAGGCTAGAACCGGGTCTTTATCCAAATGCCCCACGAAGTTATGTCTTGGAGAACGATGGAAATGGGAAATTCACAGATGCCACCGCTGACTATAATGCTGAACTTCTTAATCCGGGAATGGTAACTGATGCGCTTTGGACAGATTTTGACGGAGACGATCAATTAGATTTGATCCTTGCCGGGGAATGGATGAATATAAAGCTCTTCAGGAATATTGGGACTAAGCTTTTGGAAATAACGGAAGATTCTGGCATTTCAAATTCTTATGGGTGGTGGAACGCTTTGGCTTCAGGGGATTTTGATAATGATGGGGATCTGGACTATGTACTGGGAAATTTTGGACATAATTCCCAATTAAAGGCATCGCCAAAAGAACCTCTAAGCTTGTATGTAAAAGATTTTGATGGTAACGGATCTCAGGATCCTATTTTGTGCTCCTATGTTATGGGAGAGAGTTTTCCAGTTTTTTCGAAGGACGATTTGGTAGGGCAGTTAAGCGGTCTTAAATCGAGATACGTGAACTACTCAGACTACGCCGGCCAAAAGATCACGGACATTTTCGGGGAAGAACAATTGGCCGACGCTCGCAAGTTAGAGGCGTCTATGCTAGGGAGCAGTTATATGGAGAATTTGGGCAATGGAAAATTCAAGATTAGCTCCTTACCCGAAGAGGCGCAGTTTGCACCATTGTACGGTATGCTCGTTCGCGATTTTAATTCGGATGGCAATGCGGATGTCCTGGCAGCCGGAAACTTTTTTGGTACCCGGGTAAAATACGGAAGATATGATGCCTCTAAGGGGATACTCCTGCTAGGAGAAGGCAATGGGAAATTTAATGTCGTGAATAACGCGGACAGTGGACTACAACTCAACGGCGAAGTAAGAGATATTGCGCCGGTTTCTTTAGGTGATGGTACAGAACATCTTCTTTTTACTCAGAACAATGCGGCTTTACAAGTCTATCAAATAAACTCTAATTAGAATAAAATGAGAACCAGGGCAACCATCTATGTTTTCCTACTAATAATTTTTAACGGGATTGGCGTATGGGCTCAATCTGCAAAGATTTCAGAAGAAAAACTTTCTTTGAATACCTACTCCTTTGAGGATCCTAATCCTGTTCCGATATTAAAAGATAATCCCAAAATATACCCTTATTACAAATTTGAGAGTTATCGCCATGAGTCTGAAAAAAAGGAGTGGACAGTGGTGACCCTGGAGAACGACTTCATAAAAGTGTTTGTCTTGCCAGAAATAGGAGGAAAAGTATGGGGGGCCATTGAAAAGTCGACTGGAGAAGAGTTTCTCTATAAAAACGAAGTGGTAAAATTTAGGAATATAGCCATGAGAGGTCCGTGGACTTCGGGGGGCATAGAATTTAATTTTGGTATTATTGGGCATCATCCTTCAACCGCCACCCCTGTAGATTATACCACCAGAGAAAATGCCGATGGTAGTGTAAGCTGTATCGTTGGGAATCTTGATCTGCCCTCCAGAACCTTATGGCAGGTAGAGATAAAAATTGAAAAGGACAAGGCCTTTTTTGAAACAAATGCCTCCTGGTATAACCCAACTCCGGTAAACCAGGCTTACTACAACTGGATGACTGCGGCAGCAGTGGCCACAGAGGATCTGGAATTTTTCATCCCGGGCGACGAGTATTTAAAACACAACGGCGATGCCCTGCCCTGGCCGGTAGATAGCAAAAATCGCAATCTGGCTTTTTATAAGAACAACAACTTCGGGCCCTCAAAATCTTACCATATTGTTGGTGATTACAAAGATTTTTTTGGAGGATACTACCACAATAGAAATTTTGGCTTTGGACATTGGTCGCCCTATGAGGAGATGCCGGGGCAAAAGCTATGGCTTTGGGCTCTGTCAAGATCCGGAGGAATTTGGGAAGATTTGCTCACAGATACCGATGGTCAGTATATAGAGTTTCAGGCTGGCAGGTTGTTTAATCAGTATTTCCCGGGAGCTGTAAATCCTATCTCTCAAGCCAATTTTGGGCCTTATGTCATGGATCGCTGGCGCGAGCTATGGTTTCCTATCAAAGCTATTGGAGGTATGGAAGCAGCAAATGAGTACGGCGTACTAAACGTTGAATACGATGGGAATAAGGCAATTGTCGGGTTTAATGCCTTACAAAACATTGCTCAGGACCTAATGATAAGGGTGAATGGGACTGAGGTATTTTCTGAAGCCTTGAACTTAAAGCCCATGGAAGTATATTCTAAAGAAATTAGAGCTAGTTCTGCAGATACGCTCGAAGTGAATTTAGGGAACGGTAATTTGTACTATAGCAATATTCCTGAAAAAACACTGATCAAAAGGCCCTTTCATCAAAATCCGGCTTTAGAAGTTTCTGAGACTCAACAATTGTTTAATGAGGGTTGGGAGGCCATGAAATATAGAGAATATGACAAGGCTTACGAAGCCTTGGCAAAACTGGCAAAGCTAGATCCTTCAAATCAGCAGGCCTGGACAAAGTTGGCCGAATTGGAATATAGGCGCACTAATTATCAAAAGGCGGTTGCTTATTCAAATAATGCGCTTAAAATGGATACCTACGACGTTGAAGCCAACTATTTGGCAGGGATAAGCTACGCAGCCATGAAAGATCATATCAATGCCCTGGAATCGCTGGGATGGGCAGCCAGAGATATGAAATACAGATCAGCCGCTTATGCCCAAATGGCCGAAATCTACACCCAAATGAAAGATTATAAGGCTGCAGAAAGCTACGCTAAAAAGGCTTTGATATATAATGGGTACAACGGTAATGCTCATCAACTTTTGTTGATATTGAGTAGAATCAATGATGATCAAAGTGGTTTCAGAGCTCTCAAGAGTAAAATACAAACTCTAGATCCTTTAAATCATATTGTGCTGGCGGAGTCTTACTTGAATTCAGGTAATACCGGGTTTGCCGGGATTAACAACGAATTCTCTTCAGAAACAGCTTTGGAGGCGGCCTTGTTTTACTATAAGCTCGGGAGGGAAGAGGATATGTTACGTCTCTTAGAACGCTTTCCCGGAGCTACCAAGCTCAAATTATGGCGTGCATTTTTACTAAAAAATAAAGAAGTAGAGGCCAGCCAGGCACTGCTGTCAGAGATTGAAGATACCCCTATCAATTTTGTGCTTCCTTACAGGAGGGAAACGCTCAAGGCACTACAATGGGCACAAGAAGAGCGGCCCAACTGGAAAACAAAATATTATGCCGCATTGAACAAATTGGCCGTAGGATTAAGGTCCGAAGGAGAAAAGGCCCTGCTCGCGCTGGGAGTGGAACCAGACTCTGAGGTTTTTTACCGGTTTAGAGCAAAGTACCTCGATAAGGAGTCGTATGATACAAGACAAAAAGATTATCAAAAGGCACTCGATTTAAATAATAAGGATTGGAAATTATGGGAAGAATATATTCAGTTTAATTTGAGTAGCGCACGAGCTGATGCAGCATATCAACTCAGTAAAAAGGCATATAAAAAATTTGGTGACAACTACAATATTGGGTTGAGCCATGCCAAAGCCGCCTTACAGGTCGATAACTATGCGGAGTGTATAGATGTTCTGAGGAAGATCAACATATTGCCTTTTGAGCACGCCTCTGAAAGCAAACAGATCTATGATCATGCCCACATATTTTTAGCTCATGAAAAAATGTCGAAGGGCAACTATAATGAGGCGGTAAAACTGCTGGAGGCATCTAAGGAATGGCCCGAAAATTTAGGAGTAGGCCAACCTTATGATGTGGATAGTCGTTTACAGGACTATCTCCTCGGCATTGCTTATGAAAAAACAGGGCAGGGAAATTTAGCGAATCAAATGCTAAAGCAAGTAGCAGATTATAGTCTTAAGCATAAAGATACCTACTCTCCTAACGATCTGTTTGGTTTGCTAGCCTTAAAGAAGTTGGCAAAAGGTAGTGAACTCCAAATTTTGAAAGAAAGCCTCACTTTGAATTCAGACAAGGATCTAATGAGTAAGGCTGTTTTGGTCTTGTTTGATAGGCAAAAAGAGGATGACCAGGAGCTTCAAACTAAGCTAGATCTACCCGAAGAATTATGGCGTATAATGCAGGAGAGTTCACATTGATAAAAATAGGTGACCACACTTTGAAGTTCTTCTGTTATACTTTCCTAAAATAGGCGGTTATCCCTGGCAGATTCATTAATTTTGTATTAAAATAATTAATGAATTTACCCAAGACCCAAAAACCTCGAATTGTCATTATAGGCGGGGGCTTTTCGGGCATTTTCCTTTCCAAAAAACTAGGAGATCTGGGTGCCCAGATCCTTATTATAGATA
>JBFOMC010000218.1:0-3458 GCA_040830565.1 Flavobacteriaceae bacterium | reverse complement strand
GATTTTAATTGAGCCTATCATGAGAACACTAATGGTCCTTGCCGCCTTATTCTTAGTTAGCTCGGCGGTTTCACAGAAAAATGTCTATGAGAGCAGCCGATTTGATGAGTTAAGTGCGAATCATAAAATCCTGGCGATTATTCCATTTTTTACCCATCTAGACCTGGATGAGGAAGTTACCGGAAAAGAGTTAGACGCCCTGGAGGAGAAAGAAGGACACGCAGTACAAGATGCTTTAGAGACCTTTTTTGGTCGTGGGAAAAAGCGGAAAAAGTTTTCTGTGGAGTTTCAGAATATTGATAACACCAACGCAATCCTGGCCCAGAACAACATTGACTATTCTAATATTGACACCTATACCATCAAGCAATTGAGCAAGATCTTAAATGTGGATGGTATCATAAGTGGTAATCTGGATCTTAACATTCTGCTGTCAAAAGGTATTCCGGCCGAGTTTAGTTTTATCGACTATATTCTTGGCGATGCGGATTACGGCCGTATCGGGATCAAGATCAGTGATGGTAATACGGGAAAACTGTTATGGAAGTATGAGAACAAGATCAATAAGAAATCAGGAAAAAATACGGATGATCTCATTGATAAAATGATGAAGAAAGTAACCAGAAGATTTCCGTACGACAAAGAACGCCAACGAAATAAACGAAGAGCTAAGTAGCCGCAAATTCCTTTAGAACGTCCACTACATAATCCAATTCTTCCTTCGTATTATACTTTGAAAAAGAAAACCTCAATGAAGGTTTAGCCAAATCCTCATCGTTAAGCAATTCTGTCAATACATGCGAACCTTTATTACTCCCTGACTGACATGCGCTTCCTTTGGAACACGCTATACCTTTCAAATCTAAATGAAAGAGTAGCATCAACGCTTTGTTCTGATCAAAGGGAAGGCAAACGTTCACCAAAGTATAAGTGCTCATTTCCATATTTCCGGAATGGCCGTTGAATTTTATTCCTGGTAATGCTTTCCCGATTTGGTCAATAAAATAAGCCTTGAGTCCGGCCACATACGCGTGCTCTTCCTCTAAATTTTCATAAGCGGCTTTTAAAGCGGCTTCCAGGCCAACAATGTTATGGAAAGGCTCTGTCCCAGCCCTAAATCCCCGCTCCTGAGAACCTCCGAAGATGAAAGGTTTTAGGCCAGAATTTTTTCTTAAAAATGCAAAGCCTACCCCCTTTGGACCGTGAAACTTGTGTGCTGCGGCTGTCATAAAGTCTATAGGCACTTCCTGTACATCCCAACTAAAATGGCCTATAGATTGCACCGTATCCGAATGGATTAGTGCTCCCTTTTCTTTGCAGAGCCTGCAAATCTCAGCGATATCTATCTTGTTACCAATCTCATTGTTTATGTGCATAAGGCTCACAAGCTTTATACCTTCACCGTTGAGTAATTCTTCGAGATGTTCCAAGACCGGATTACCAAATTCATCCAGATCAACAAAAAGTAATTGTGTCCCGTATTCTTTCTCGAGCTCTTCTGCCGTATGCAGGACTGCATGATGCTCAATTTTAGAGGTGATGATGGTGGTAACTCCCAGGTCCCTAACCGCACAACGCAAGATCATATTATCAGCTTCCGTGCCGCCGGAAGTAAAAATGATTTCTGACGGATGGGCATTTAGGGTTTTGGCAACTGTTTTACGCGCCTGCTCAATAGCTGTTTTCGCGGAGCGTCCAAAGCCATGAGTAGAAGACGGATTGCCAAAACAATTGGCTAAGGCATCTTGCATTGGCCCCAGAACTTCTTCCCTTACCGGCGTAGTTGCGGCATTGTCCAGGTATACTTTTTGCATCGGAACTATATCGATTTAGTCATCGGCCAAAAATAGTGGAAATAAAGTTAATTTCTTCCAAAATTGGAACAAATGGCTAGGAAAATCGCACTATAATCATGTAACTTTGAGGCATGAGAGTACTCCTAGCTTTGCTGACCTTTAGCCTCCTAATCTCTTGTGACGATGGCGACCTTCAGATTGAAACCATAGATTTTGACAGCGCGAGTCTCGATTTCTGCGAAACGGAGACTACTACGAGCAGCACAGTTTTCTTTAAACTCAATACTACAGAGGCTTTGATATTGGAGCTGCAGAGCGGAGTGCTTAAAAATGAGGCTTCCGACGGACAGATTGAGAGTACGGTTCCGGGCCAGTCCCAAATAACCTACAGAACCTTTTCTGACAATGTCTCCAGAGGCTATTTCTGCGACGAAATACCTCCTACCACACCTACGGTCCTGGAGGAAATATCAGCCCAGGGAGGTACGGTCTTTATCACTACAGTTCAGAACCAGACAGACACCACCATGTATGATCATACTATTGAATTTAGTGGAATTTCTTTAATAAACTCTAAGGGAGAACGCATCACAGATCTCAGTATAAACGATTTCGGCACTATAAGCACTCAGGAATAACCGCCTTACGGGTTTTGGTAGATGTACACTTCGGTGGCGCCTAAGCCGTATTTTTGATAATCTGCATCATAGTAACTGAGGTTGTCGTACTTTTTAAAAAGATAGTGCAGTTCCTCTTTAAGGACACCTTCTCCCACTCCATGAATAAATACCACCTTTTGGATCCGTTTGCGAATAGCGAAATCTAGTTGCCTTTTTGCCGTTTCGAGCTGAGTGTTAAGCATATCGAAATTACTCATATTCCTGGTAGAAGGAACCAGATGATGAATGTGAAGATCTACCTCCATCTTCGGGGCATTACGTTCTTTTGGTTTTACCACCTTCACCTTCTTCTTAGGGGTTTCCTTGGCAGATTTGGCACGAGCTGCCTGAAAATTAGAAACCTGAATTTCTGAAGTACCACTTAATTTAAGCAAATCCTCAGCTGCATAGATCATTTGAAACCCATCTTCGGTTTCGATTACAATGGTGCCATCAGTAATTTTTACG
This sequence comes from Flavobacteriaceae bacterium, assembly GCA_040830565.1. GTDB lineage: Bacteria > Bacteroidota > Bacteroidia > Flavobacteriales > Flavobacteriaceae > JAFMPW01. Next base: position 535 of record JBFOMC010000218.1, on the reverse strand, counting down.
ACCCTTCCTTTGGTAGTGTCGTCTATGGCCTCAACCCTATCTCCTATTTCAAATTGTTTATTGATAATTGTTTAACGTTTATTGTTCTCAGTCCAGCTCTGGGAGGTTTTATAAATACCGAACATGAGTAGGATAATACCTATGCTTAATGCGTATTCTTTTCTCATCCAGTTTTCACCAACACCCATTATCAATGCACCCAGGATAATCAGGAGAAAATAAATACCGCGTTTTGTTTTCATTCCTCAAAAATAATAGTATTTTTCGGTTACAGAATTCACCCTAACCAAAATGCGATTAGCCACTATCTTTCTGGTCATTGAAGACTACATGCTTCCGTGTATGAGCAAGCAATTATTCGGCATGGACTGTCCTGGTTGTGGCCTTCAGAGATCTGTGGTGTTCTTACTCAAAGGCGACTTTATTGAGGCTTTTAAGATGTATCCGGCAATATATCCAATGTTATTGCTTTTTGGGTTTTTAGCGGTAGATTTTTTTATTAAGGTAAAGTACGCTAATAAGATCAGCATCTTCT
>JBFOMC010000217.1:0-24442 GCA_040830565.1 Flavobacteriaceae bacterium | reverse complement strand
TTGTGTGGGTAATGACGGAATTATTGAAATCATTGACGTCCTCGGTGGATGGGGTGGATACCAGTACTATGTAGGAACTGTAGCTCCAACAGGGCCCGGAGACTATGTAGCTGGACCCCAATTCGCATCTCTCGCCCCCGGTACCTATGAGGCATGGGTGATCGATAGCGCCGGATGTGAGCAAATGATCCAAAACGGAATCGTACTGGCAGATCCTGCTCCTATTACGGCAACCCTTCAGATAAATGCCGAAAATTGTACAAACCTACAGGGCGAACTGGAGGTTGTTGGAACGACCGGAGGTCAGGGTAGTAACTATACTTATCAGTTGATAAGAAATACTGTGCCTTTTGGAGCACCACAGACTTCTACCGTATTCTCAGGACTGGGAGCCGGTTCTTATGAGGTGCTTATCACAGACCAATGGTCTTGTTCCGTAACTATAGGGCCAGAAGTGTTGTATGAAGAAATGACGCTTACCAGTACAGTGGTTAAACCATTAGAATGTGGTTCTACACCAGACGGGGAGATCACCATAACAGTAAACGGAGGATCCGGAAACCTTGACTTTACCGTAACTTTCCCGGATCTAATTACCTCTGTTTCAAACACAACAGGTGTGTTCACGGCCTTAGACCAGGCTGGCACATATACCTTTGTGGTAACCGATTTGGATACCACTACTCCTGTGTGTACTGAAACTATCGATGTTGTTCTAGACGCTCCGACACCTGTTACATTTGATCCACATACGATAGTAGATGTATCTTGTAACGGCCTTAGCGATGGAAGCATAACGGTCAATCTGGCGCCGACAGCACCAGGTGTTAATGACAATCCAATTTATACCTATAACCTGTATGACGCCGGTGGTTTGATCATCACAGGGCCTCAGAGCAGTCCAATATTTACAGGCTTGGCTGCCGCAACCTACCAGGTTGAAGCGGTGTCTGACAGAAATTGCGTCTTGCGTGAAGTTGTAATCGTAAATGAGCCAACGGTACTTTCGGTAACAGCTGCTGCAACTGCATTTGACTGTAATCCGGATAATACTGTAAATACCTCTACTATTACGGCAACCGTTCCTGTTGGTTCTGGTACTGCACCTTATCTGTATAGTATAGATAATATTAACTTCCAGACCTCTAATACCTTCGAAATTGTAGACAATGGTGCTACTCAGAATATCACTGTCTATGTTACCGATGCCAATGGTTGTTCTACCACAGACGCTGTTGTGATAGATCCTTTAAATGTGTTTACGGCTGTTGTTACACAAAACGTGGCTATCTCTTGTGTAAACCCTGAAGAGGTGTTAATAACCGTTACAGATGACGGAAATCCGGCTAATGTGTATACTTACGAGTTGCTGCCAATAGGCAATCCTGATGGTGCCCTAACGGCAACACCTACGAACACAACCGCCACATTCGATCTTACTGCTGTTGGTTCATATACCTTTAGGGTAACTGATACGGCTACAGGTTGTTATGTAGATACCGCAACCTATACTATTGCTCCTTATGATCTAATTGACGTGGTTGCTACGGCTACTATGCCGGTGACTTGTTTTGGCGATACGAACGGGGAATTGGAGATCAATGTTAGTGGCTATACAGGAGCTTATTCTTACGAAGTTTTCGACAGTTCTGCGGTTACTACCGGTATCACCGGAGTGGGCAATACAGCCACAAATCCATTTACGATCTCTGGACTTTCTGGCGGCAACTACTTTGTAAGGATTACGGAAACCGCCGCTCCGCTATGTGTTGAAGATTCAAATATAATTACCATTGTATCTCCGGATATGCCGCTCATTGCGACAGTAAATGAAGTAGCGAATGTAACCTGTACTAATGATCAGGGAGAGATTTTGGTAGACCCTAGCGGGGGTTATGCTCCTTATGATATCGTCTTGACCAATACTACCACTACACAGGTCTACAATGCAAACGGCGTAACCAGCCAGGTATTCACCGGGCTTTCTGCCGGCAACTTTACCATAGTTATAACAGATGCGAATGGTTGTGTCCTTAACGATGTAGAAAATCTGGTACAGCCTACATCCATTACCGCAGATATTGATGCGACTCCGACAACTTTAGTGTGTTACGGGGATACCAACGCTACAATTACTGCCATAAATGTTGTTGGAGGTGAAGGAACATATCAATATTCCTTAAACTACTATGACCCTACCGGAACGGTAATCGACTTTAGCAGTGGAGGACAAATAAGTCCTGTATTCAACAATATTGGAGCCGGAATATACAGCATCACTGTTTCAGATAGCTGGAGTTGTGATGTGGAAACTATTCAGGTTACCATTTCAGAACCTACGGATGTCAGCAGTTCCTTGATACAATTAACTCCGTTGAGCTGTACCAACCCTGCAGAGATTGAATTGACTGCCACCGGAGGTACAGGACCCTACGAGTGGAGCACAGATAATGTAGTGTACACACCAATGGCTGGAGGAAACACCCATGTGTTTACCGTAACCGACGGAGTATATCAATACTATGTAAGAGATTCGTTTGGTTGTGAATCAACCATCTCAAATCAGGTTGATGTTGATGCCATTGTGCCTTTGGCTATAGCTATTGACGATAGTGCCGCCATTATTAATTGTACCGGTGAGGCTACGGCAACTATTATTGCGGATGCCTCCGGAGGTCTAGGAAACTACTCCTATGAACTATTTACAGACGCGGCCCTGACCAACCTTATTGGAGGTCCGCAGCCTAGTGGAGAGTTCAATAACCTTGGGGTAGGAAGTTACTATATCAGGGTAACCAGCATGGACTGTATTGAAGTTACACCGGAAATTATCATCACAGAGCCGGTACCTCTGCAAATAGACAGACAAGAATTCACAGATGTTACCTGTGCAGGACAGGCCGACGGTACTATTACTGTAGAAGTTTCTGGTGGAACAGGCACGATATTATATGCCATTACACCAAACTTAAATCAATTTGATACTGAAAATGTATTTACAGATCTTGATCCTGGCGTGTACGATGTGATCGCTCAGGATGAAAACGGATGCTTTATTCCATTCCAGTTTACAATTATTGAACCAGCCCCTATTGATGTAACCTTTACCGCTCAGCCAGAAGTTTGTGCCGGTAGCGCTGATGGTACGGTAGATCTGGTCATTACTGGAGGGACAGCGCCATATAGAACTGCTTTTAACTCTAATGCAGATGCCGATTTTGTTGCAGGACAGACTTCCTTTACAGATCTCGCAGCTGGAACTTATGCCATCTTTGTAAGAGATGCCCAGGATTGTGAAACCAATGTGATAGTTACCATAGATCCCGGAGTAAATCTAAATGCTACTGTGGAGCCAGTTTATACCTGTGATGGCGATACTCCTATGAATAGTATTACAGTAACCCTGGAGGATCCATCAGTTGCAGCTAATGTGATGTATGCGCTAGATTCTACAGATCCGGCAGATATGCAGCTTACTCCGGACTTCAGTAATATGACCGCAGGAGATCATTACATCGCTATTTCGCATGCCAACGGTTGTGTGCAGACTCACGACTTTACTATTCAAAGTTTTGAGCCTTTAACACTAACTCTGGAGCAGAACAACATCAATGAGATCACAGCTATTGCTGCTGGAGGTTTAGCTCCTTATACCTTCTACTTTGATGACGACGACAATGGAGACAATCCAATATATTATATAAGAAGAACAGACACCTACACCGTTAGGGTAGTAGATGCCAATGGATGTGAGGCTACAGCCGACATATTCATGGAATTCATCGACATAGAAATCCCCAATTTCTTTACCCCTGACGGAGATGGTCAAAATGACTTCTGGACGCCCAGAAATACGGAAATATTCCCTGAAATACTAACCATCATATTTGACCGTTATGGTAGAGAGGTCTATAGAATGGGGTACGGTGATCCGGGATGGGATGGAATCTACCAAAACAGTGAGCTCCCAACCGGAGATTACTGGTACGTAATCAAGCTCAGAGGTGCCGATGATGACAGAGAGTTTGTTGGACATTTTACCCTATACAGATAATGAACTTAACCTACAGAATTATGCGCAATAGACTTTTTATCTTGATGATGTTGCTGGGCGCGCTTGCCTCAAATGCTCAGGAACTGACCCTTCCTCAGCTTTCGCAATATCTGGCCGACAACCCTTTTGTGATGTCACCCACCTATGCAGGAATCGGAGACCACATAAAAATAAGGGTCAACGGACTAACCCAATGGGTTGGGATAAAAGACGCCCCGGACACCCAGTCCCTCGCAGCCGATGCCAGAATTGGAAATAAATCGGGCCTGGGAATGCTTTTGTACAACGATAGCAACGGAGAAACAAAGCAAAGAGGTGCTCGAGTTTCGTTTGCACACCACTTGACCCTGGACAGATATGATGATGAGTTCCTGTCTTTCGGACTTTCTTACAACTTTAACCAGTTCAGAATAGATATTGAGAATTTTGATAGTCCGGATCCAAATGTAACTGATGACAGAGCTACCACAAACCATAACTTTGATGTAGGCGTGCTGTATAGAAAAGACAAATTCTATTTCAGTGTCAATGCCTCTAACCTGATAAACAAGGACCTCACCAGGTTTAATCCGGTATTTGAGCCTAACCGACTTAGAAATTACTACGTATATACAGGATACCGATACACCAAAAATAAAAATAGCAAGTTGGAAGTTGAACCTTCTGTATTTTTCCAATGGTTCGAAAGTGATGGTCGTTCTGTAACAGACCTCAACACCAAATTTAGATGGTACGATTTTGAGGACTACTACTATGCCGGTGTTACTTATAGGTTTTTGAACGATCAAATTGGTGATCCTCTCTATATTGCTCCCATAATAGGCCTTAAGAAAAGTAATTTCTATTTTGGCTATTCTTATCAGATCATTCTCAATGAAATCCTGGGGTACAGTACAGGTACACATGTAGTAACCCTCGGGGTAGATCTTTTCCAGGGGCTTAGTAATTGTCGTTGTACGTACTAAAAAAGAAATAAGAATTCATATTGCCCTTAAAAGACAAAGGACGGTTCTTTTACAAGTTTCAACTATGTTTGTATAAACTTGTAAAACATGGGGAAGGTTCTGGTCAATAACATCCGGCTCTTTGCATATCACGGTTGTCTACAGGAAGAAAGCGTTATTGGGAGTGACTATCGGGTAGATGTTGAAGTTTCAGCGGATCTGGAAAGAGCTTCACAGTCCGATAATTTAGAGGACACGGTAGACTACGTCCATATCAATGCCATTGTAAAAGAAGAAATGCTTATACGATCCAAGCTCTTGGAACATGTGGGCAAACGTATTATTGATCGTATTTTTTCCGAAATAGACCAAGTGACAAAGGCAAAGGTTGCAGTATCAAAATTAAATCCTCCAATAGGAGGAGATGTAGAATCAGTTTCCTTGGTTCTTAGTAAAAAGAGAGGCTAACATTCTTTTTCAAAGTAGGAAAAAATAGTACCTTTGCCCTCTCCTTAATGGCATCGTGGCCGAGTGGCTAGGCACAGCTCTGCAAAAGCTTGTACAGCGGTTCGAATCCGCTCGATGCCTCTAAAAAGAGAATAAATAGCAAGAAGTACGTCATTACGAGCGTAGCGAAGTAATCTCGTCGTTCTGCCGGAATTTAAAAGATTGCTATTTATTCTCTTATCTTTTCAATACGGTCTATGCCGTCTTGTATATCAAATTTGTCTTTCGGTAAAAATCCTTTAATGATTAGTACCAAGCCACAAATCACTAGTACCACTCCCAATCCTTTTTTTACAAGAAAGATTCTCTTACTGGTCAGTTTTTTTCGCAATTGTTTGGCCAGAAGTATTTTAAATATATCCGTAATCAGGTAGGCTCCCAGCATGGAGGAAAAGAAAACTACGATCCTATTAGGTTCGTTGTCTAAGCTTGGCCCCACAATGATTATGACCCCCAGCCAAAAAACCAGAACGCCTATATTGATAAAATTCAGAAGAAAGCCCTTTACAAAAAGGCTCAAATAGTCTCCTTGTCTTGTTTTTAACCCGGTTTCTTTGGCCTTAACATCTCCTTTGAAAAAAGTGGTGATGCCATAAACCACCAAAATAACTCCGCCAAAAACATACAAACCGGGTTGGTTGCTAAGGTTTTCTAAGAGTTGAAAACTACTGAAATAGGCAACAACTAAGAAGATAATATCCGCGATAATTACCCCGAGGTCAAAGAATAATCCTGCCCTGAAACCTTTGGTTGCGCTGGTTTCCAATAGCACAAAAAAAACAGGCCCTATCATAAAGCTTAACAAAAAGCCCAGTGGAATAGCCGCCTGTATATCTTCTAGCATGGGTGTTTTTTAATCGCTTACATCCGTTTTATTTTGCCCCCGAAAACCGTCTTTTCATCCATCTTAGATGGATCCCCAAAAACCAATACTTCACCCCCAGCTTTAACCGTTGCCTTCACATAGTCGGTAGCAAAGATCTCTGCGGTAGATCCTGCGTTGACATTCACCGTGGTAAATTTGGTTTTGAAATCTTTCCCTTCGTATACGCCTCCGGTATTTATAGCAACGTCCTGATTATCCGAAGAGCCTGTAGCAGATATGATTCCGCCAGTAACAGATTTAATCAACATTTGCTCTACCCGTGCTTTAATAACAATTTCTCCTCCTTCCTGAGCTTTTACTTCCAATACATCCTGTTCAAGGGTTTCTTCAGAACTGATCCTGGCGTCTTCATTAACGTCTATAACCACCAGATCTTCAGTATAATATAAGTCGACAAATGTCCTGTATCCGCTAAACAATTTGTCTATGTTCATGCGGATTTTTAGCACTCCTGAATTATTTACAATGGCAACTTTCTTAGTATTTGCTCCCGTAATAACCGCCCTGTTGTCGTTGGATCTGATTAAATTGACCGATATTCCGTCAAATGCCTTTACCTGGGTAAATTTTTCCAGATCCAGGCTCCGTTTTTCATCCTGAGACCATATCATTTGCAAGCCCGTGAACAAGGTCAGCAACAATAATACGTGTTTCATCGTGTTTAGTTTTTAGATTCTGCCCCGCTGCTTTTAACAAATTCCGCCCCGGAATCACTCCCTGGGTTTTGCCCTCCCTAACAAGCTAAAATCCAGATGTCTTTTTATTAAATCAGTATCCTTTACCATTACGCGTACCTCGTCTCCTAATTGATAAACCTTACCAGTACGTTCACCCACAATAGCGTATTGTCTTTCATCAAAGGTATAATAATCATCCTTTATATCCCTAATACGCACCATACCTTCACATTTGTTCTCAATTACTTCAACATAAATTCCCCACTCCGTAACCCCGGATATTACTCCGATAAACTCGGTATCAAGGTGGTCTTGCATAAATCTGATCTGCATATACTTTATAGAGTCTCGTTCCGCATTGGCGGCGAGGTTTTCCATGTCTGAAGAATGTTTACATTTTTCTTCATAGATCTCCGCCTTCGGAGATTTCCCTTTATCCAAATAATGCTGCAAAAGTCTATGTACCATTACATCCGGATATCTTCTGATAGGTGAAGTAAAATGCGTATAATAATCGAATGCCAAACCATAGTGGCCAATGTTATCCGTAGTATAAATGGCCTTGCTCATACTTCTGATCGCAAGGGTATCCACTAAATTCTGTTCTTTTTGGCCTTTCACATCCTCAAGGAGCTGGTTTAAAGACTCGCTGATCGACTTTTTGTTCTTGAAGTTGATCTTATGTCCAAAACGGGAAATAATCCCGTTTAGAGCCATTAATTTCTCTTCATCAGGTTCATCATGAATTCTGTAAACAAAGGTTTTTATAGGCTGCTGTTTTCCAATAAACTCCGCTACCTTTTTATTCGCCAATAGCATAAACTCTTCAATGAGCTTGTTAGCATCCTTGGCCTCCTTAAAATAGACACTTTCCGGTTCATCCTTTTCATTGAGCTGAAATTTAACCTCCACCTTATCAAAAGAAATTGCCCCTTCCTGCATTCTTTCGGCTCTCATAATTTTAGCCAACCTGTTCAAACTCAATGTAGCGTCAACAATGTCATCAGAAACCTCGTAAGCCGTTCCCCTGATCGAGATATTTTCAGGAATCTTTTTCTGCTTACTTTCAATAATATGTTGAGCTTCCTCGTAGGCAAAACGCTCATTAGAGTTTATGACAGTGCGGCCATACCATTGCTTTTTAATCGCTGCGCTCTTATCCAGTTCGAAAACCGCTGAAAAGGTATACTTTTCTTCATTCGGCCTCAGTGAACAGGCATTGTTCGACAAGACTTCGGGTAACATGGGTACAACCCGGTCTACCAAATAGACCGAAGTTGCCCTTTCGTAGGCCTCATCGTCTAATATGGTATTAGGGATAACATAGTGAGACACATCTGCAATATGGATCCCTATTTCATAATTGCTATTGGGTAGGATTTTGAAAGAAAGCGCATCATCAAAATCTTTGGCATCTTTCGGATCTATAGTGAAGGTAAGCGTATCTCGCATGTCTCTCCTTTTAGCAATCTCCTCCGTTTTAATTGAAGTATCCATTTTATTAGCAAAATGCTCAACTTCCAAAGGAAATTCATAAGGGAGTCCATACTCGGCCAGAATGGAATGGATTTCCGTATTGTGTTCTCCCGGCTTTCCTAAGATTTCTACTATTTGGCCATAGGGAGAATCTGCATTTTCAGGCCATTCCGATATTTCCACTACTACCTTCTCTCCATTTTTAGCCTTACCGATTTTTTCGATAGGAACAAAAATATCCGTATACATTTTAAAATCAGTCGGCTTAACAAATCCGAAAGTTTTTTGAAGCTCTAAAATACCTACAAACGCTTTCTTCTTGCGCTCTACCACACGGATTACTTCACCCTCTGGTTTTTTGGCATTGCGCTTATTGAAAATGGCGATTTCAACAATATCTCCATCAAAAGCCTTATTCAATCTATTATAGGAAATAAATACATCTTCGGTGTGATCTTCCAGTAGTACATAAGCGTTACCTCGTGCTGTAATCTCTATTTTACCTACACCGTGATTTTTGCTAGAAATAGCCTTATACTTCCCTTTGCTTTCCTCTAAAATCCGATTTTTCGCTTTTAATTGGCCCAAGCGTTTTATAAGTAAGTTTCGTCCCGCTGTATCACGGATATTAAGCCTGGAAGCTATTTGTTTATAGTTGAATTGTTTCTTAGGTTGTTCTTCAAGAACGGTAAATATTCCTTTTGTAATTTCGTTTTTTCTCTGACTCTTAATTCTCTTTTTCTTCTTTGACATTAAACATTCTTTGAGGCGCAAATTACAAATTATAATCCACTGCACTCAGCGATAACCTATCTCATTAGCAGTCTGCAAACAATTCTTATTAACACTATTTATAACTTATTCTTTTTTTCTTTTTAATAATTAATAATTCTGATGCTTATTATAGGGTGTTGATAATCTTGATAAAAATTTTGGGAGTAATTTGCTTTTAACAAGAATGAAAGTTTATCGACAATTGACTTTTTCTATTTTGTCTTTAAGATGAGACAATTAGACTTTTTATCAACCTATCTTTATAACTGATATGAACAGATTTTTTTGATAAAAAAAAATCACGAGATTGTCAGCTGATAGTGAAATCAACTTAATATCTTTTTGCTAATTTTTTGAAAGTTCGTTTTGGTTTTAAGGTTGGGTTTAGTAAGGTAGATTTATCAAGAGACCTCAAAAAATTGTAATGATATTTTATACCCAGACTATTAACAAACGCCTAAAACCATAAACCGCTAATTTAGAGAATCCTAAGAAATTGATAAATTTTGTTTTGTTGATAAGCCTTAATGATTAATATGTCGTGTGTATTCGTATCTTTGGATAACCATTAACACTTAAAAAATGAAAATAGCCATTGGAAATGATCATGCCGGGACAGAATACAAATTGGCAGTCATAGGTCTGTTAAAATCTATGAGTGTTGAAATAAAAAACTTTGGTACCGACGGAACAGATAGTGTTGATTATCCGGATTTTATACATCCGGTTGCCGATGCTGTTGAGAAGGGAACGGCAGATGTTGGTATAATTATCTGTGGAAGTGGTAATGGGGCTTCAATGACGGCAAATAAACATCAAAAGGTGAGAGCTGCGCTTTGTTGGAACAAAGAAATTGTTGCTCTTGCAAGAGAGCACAATGACGCTAATATTTTAAGCTTACCCGCGAGATTTATTGCACTACCCCAGGCGCTGGAGATGGTGCAAACTTTCCTAAATACACCATTTGCCGGTGGTAGACACGAAAGACGGGTAGAAAAAATTCCGTGTGTCTGAATTTTGATTTTTTTTTGCAGCTAGTAGGTAGATACAAGAAATAGGTGTATTAGATAAACTATAGTGTTTTATAGAGGTCAATGGCACATTCTCACTCACATAATCACAGCCATGGTCACCATCATCACGACCTAAAAGGACGTAATCTCATTATTTCTATACTGCTCAATGTCCTTATCACGCTTGCACAAGTTATTGGCGGGCTTATCTCCGGAAGTTTAGCATTACTTTCAGACGCCCTGCATAACTTCAGTGATGTGCTATCCCTACTTGTGAGTTATTTGGCCACAAGGTTGGCTAAAAAGGAAGCATCTAATAATAAAACTTTCGGTTACAAGAGAGCAGAGATCATAGCTGCCTTTGTTAATTCTTCAACACTGATTATCGTTGCTATTATCCTTATTAAAGAGGCTATTGAGCGTTTTATGGAGCCCCAGGAAATAGCATCTGATCTGGTTATCTGGTTATCACTTTTAGGTATTTTGGCTAATGGATTTAGTGTACTTCTATTAAAAAAAGATGCTGATTCTAATATGAATATGAAGTCGGCCTATCTGCATTTACTAACTGATATGATGGCCTCGATAGCGGTACTGATAGGAGGGATACTTATGAAATTTTACGAATTGTATTGGATAGACCCTTTGTTGACAGTACTAATTGCGATATACCTTGTCTATATGGGCTATGATCTGTTAAGGGCTTCTACCAGAGTACTAATGCTTTTTACCCCAGATACCATCGAAGTCCAAAAAATTGTGGATGCGATCAGCAAGATCGATGAAATAAAGAATGTACACCATGTTCATATTTGGCAACTAAACGAAGAAGAAGTACATCTTGAGGCCCATATTGATTTTGACAATGACATTAGCTTATCGCAGTTTGATGTGATATTAGAGCAGATAGAGGAAGAAGTTTATCATAATTTTGGAATCAATCATGTCAATATTCAACCGGAATACGGTAAATGCGATAGTAAAAAAGTAATTGTTCAAGATTAGAAGATGCAGATAGTAGTGAAAACCTTTAGCGAACTGTCAATTGATGAGCTCTATGAAGTGCTACAACTAAGATCTGCGGTTTTTGTGGTGGAACAAGATTGTGTTTATCAGGACCTGGATGGGAAAGATCAGAAAGCACTACATGTGCTGGGTCTTAAAAAGGGAGAAGTAGTTGCTTATACCAGGCTGTTCGCTGCCGGGGATTATTTTGAGAAAGCCAGTATTGGAAGAGTGGTAGTGAAACAAAATTACCGCGCTTTTGGGTATGGTAAAGAAATTCTGCAAGCGTCGGTCCAGGCCATTCGTGAAAAGTTTAAAACAGAAACGATGGCCTTATCTGCCCAGACCTACCTCAAAAAATTCTATAAAGATCTCGGCTTTGTAGCAAGAGGGGCTGAGTATCTGGAAGACGGGATTCCTCATATTAAAATGGTTAGAGGCTAACCATATTTTGATCAATAGCTATTTTAGAAGCTTCTTTTACCTAAAGACCTTGGTGAGATGTTCTTCATCGGGTTTTCTTTTGCCACTCAACAAACTTGCAACAACATAAGTGAAAAGCGCCATGACACATGCTGGGATTATTTCGTGTATATCTTCTAAACCATCATAGTTAAAACGAAAAACAAAACGCCAGACAACATTGGTTAACATGCCTACGAGCATAGAAGCCATAGCTCCAACATCTGTGCCCCACCTTAAGTAAAGGCCTCCAAAGATGGCTGGAAAAAAACTAGCGGCAAAAACTGCTCCGGCAAAGGCCGTAAGTTCTACGATCCCGGCTAAAGGATAGAGCGTTAGAATATAAACCAGCAGGCAATATAAGGCCATAAACCATTTTGTCCTCGGTATGATCTTGGTCTCGGCCATAGGCTTAACAACATGCCAAATATCTTTGACGAAAGCCGTTCCTATAATGATGATTACTGAAGCAAGTGAAGACATTCCCGCAGCAAAAAGTCCGGCCACGCAGATACCACTTACCAATTTATTATCAAACTTATCTAACATGAATCCGATGACTTCATCCGTATTATTCACCAGGTATGCAGCCTCTTCGGCAGAGGCCATGCCATGGACCAAAGCGCCTAAACCCATGACACAAATAAGGGAAATACCTAAAAACACCGGAGTCCAGATCATCGCAAAGCGCATGCTTTTGCTATTGTCTATGGAATAAAATCGAATAAGATTTTTGGGTTCCGAAACTTGCTTCATTCCGATAGCTAATCCGATCCCCAAGATGTATAAAAAGGATACCAACTCTCCAAAGGCCACCAAGCCGGAACCCATAGGTTTACCATCTTTGGTTATATGATCTGTATTGCTAATAATGTCTATTAAGTTATCTGGACCACCTACATAAATAAAAGGTAAAGCTAACATCAAGATGGCTACTCCGAACATTATAATACCCTGCACTGCATCGGTCCACAGCACGCTGTACATACCTCCCCAAATGGTATAGGCACAGGTAATGGAAATTATGGCAAAGGATCCGTATTCGTAAGGAATATCCAATACAGAACTGAGAACATGTGCGCAACCTTTAGCTATTCCGATCATATACCAAAGGGTTGCGAAAAGGATTATAAAAGCAGAAAGCACTCTTATGCTTCTGGCAAGATTACTCTTGTATCTGAGATGAAAATAATCCGGAATGGTAAAGGATTTTAATCTCGCAGTTTGTACGCGCATTCTGGGTCCCAACAACTGCCATGAAATAATACAAAATAGGGTCCAGATGAATCCCATCCAAGCCCAGGACAATCCATATTGAAAAGATTTACCGGCTTGTCCTATATAGGTATTAGTACTTGCCGAAGTAGAGAAGAAAGCAAGAGAAATTACCCAGCCGGTAATTTCTCTCTTTGCGAGATAATATCCTTCTATACCCCTGGAAGCTTTTTTCTTAAAATACCAGCCGATATACAAACACCCTCCCACGTATAATGCGGTTAAGAGGAGGGTAACATAATGTTCCTTAAGATAATCCATACTCAATGGCCAGGATTATGATCGGTTTTATCTACAGTGATTTTTCTTTTTAGAACTAGAATTGCGTTGATTATAACCAACACCAAAATTCCAACATAGGGAAAGAGCGTTAGAGGGTCCATATAGTTTAATTAAGCTTTATCAGGAGATACATTAGTATTAAAAAAAGGGATTAACTCATTTTTGGTGACTTTGCCTAAAACGTTTCTAGGCAGGGCATTGCGCTGTATAAAGATCCGCGGAACTTTGTAAGCCGGCAACACTTCTTTAAGACGCTGGCTTATTGCATCAAAATCTACATTGCTCTGTTTGGAAATAAGGCAGGCAGCAACGACTTCTCCATACTCCTCATTTGGAACTCCAACAACGGCGCAATCATCCACAACATCAAAATTTCTTAGTACATCCTCAATTTCCAAGGCCGAAATTTTATATCCCCCGGATTTTATAATATCTACACTGTCTCTTCCCAAAATTTTATAAAGCCCGTTATGCAACTTGGCAATATCTCCTGTAATGAACCAACCGTCTTCCGTAAATGCATTTTTTGTTGCCTCTTTGTTTTGCCAGTATTCCTTAAAGACGCTCGGCCCTTTTACCTGAATTTCTCCTTCTTCTCCGGGGAGAACTTCTTTATTATCCTGGCCAACTAACCTTAGCTCAACCCCAGGTAAAGGCAATCCAACATGGCCGGGACGCCTTTCTCCATCATATGCATTTGAAAGCCCCATGCCTATTTCGGTCATACCATAACGTTCTAATAAAGTTTGACCGGTGATCTTTCGCCATTTTTCCAAGACCGGAACAGGTAATGCGGCGGAACCAGAGACCATCAGGCGTAATTTAGAGGCGGCTTCGGAGAGGCTAAGCCGTTGCTCTTCCTCACAGCCTTCCCAATAAGTGATTAATTTATAATATATGGTAGGAACTGCCATAAATAAGCTTAGTCTCCCGGAAGCTATAACCTCCCAAACTTTTTCTGCCTCAAATTTCGAATGAAACTCACATGAAGCCCCCACCCAAAGTGCACAGCTCATTACATTGATAATTCCATGCACGTGATGTAGAGGTAAAACATTAAGAATAGCATCGTCTTTTTCCCAGGCCCATGCATTGACTAAGGTTGTAATCTGAGCCTCAATATTGGCATGGGTGCTTACCACACCCTTCGGTTTGCTGGTTGTGCCACTGGTATACAAGATCATGGCTCTCCTATGCATGGCAATATCTGGAAGTGTTATAGTTGAGGTTTCCAGAAACTTATCTAGAGAAACCACGGATACTTCTAATTTCTCCTGCAGCGGCTCTAAAAATTCCTTAAAATCGGCATGCGCTATAACGGTGTTTGCACCAGTATTTTCTAGTACATACTCAATAGAGGGAAGAGGATGTAATACACATAGTGGAACGGCGATCCCACCCGCGCGCCATATTCCCCACTGTACAGCGGTATATTCAAAAGAGGGAGGCACCAAAAATGCGATCCGAGATTCGTTGAGATCTTTTTGGTTGTTTAAAAGATTGGAGGCAACAGTTGCAGAAGCCTTTAGAAGTTCACTATAGGAAAGAGATCTACCATCAGAAATAAGCGCTATTCGCTCTTTAAAAGAAGTTGCTCTGGATATCAACTGGATCATAAAAGTATATTCTCTGTTTTATTATTTACTTTTTGGAAGAATTAGTCCAGCGCAAAAGCTATAATTTGATTACCCTTCTCCGTCCCTAATTTTTCTCCTCCGCAGGCTATAGCAATGTATTGCTTGCCGTCTACCTCATACATTGCAGGAGTAGCAAAAGCAGCAGCAGGCAACTTGTATTCCCAAAGTAATTTTCCGTTATGTCTGTTATATGCCCGGAAATAACCATCTCTCGTAGCGCCAATTAACAACAGGCCATTTTCTGTGATCACTGGTCCTCCATAGTTTTCTGTACCTGTACCTTTTATTCCTTTCTCTAGCAACTCTGGGGTTTCTCCGAAAGGAATAGACCAGATGTATTCCCCTGAATTCAGATCTATGGCGTGTAAGGTCCCCCAGGGAGGTGATATAGCAGGCAAGCCATTGCTGTCTAAGAATTTGTCATATCCGGCGTGGAAATAAGGTACTTGTGCAGCAAGTGATTTTTGGGTGTCTTCGGCGACACTGTGTTGAATTTCTTCATCGAACAAATAGCGCAAAAGCGCGTCCATTTCATCTTTTGGAATATTTGGAAACCCTGTCATCATGCCTTTGCCCTGTTTTATGATGTCTATAACTTCGGCCTTCTCTTTTCTAAGTTGTAAGTCTACCAGAGATGGAAATCCACTAGATTCAAGGCCTTTCCTATCGGCCTGATGGCAAGTGACACAATTTTTTTTGTAGACTCCTTCGCCTAGGGGCAAACCGGCAAATTCATCTTTAGAAACACCCATTCTGAGCATCCGAGGCATCTCCTGGCTATTCACATATAGCACCCCATTTTCCGGATCAGCACCTGCTCCTCCCCATTCTGCAGCCCCATCGTATCCAGGAAAAAGAAGCACCGGTTCCAAACTGGGAGGGGCATAGATCCTCTTATCCGAAGTCCTTAATATTTCTAACAGTTCCTCTTTATTTTCGGCATATTCGCTTATATCATCCTCTGTTAGCTCCGTAGATTGTCTGGCAAAAGGTTTCGGTTTTGTAGGAAATGGTTGGGTAGCCCAAACTTCTTCACCTTCCAGGGTGGAAGTTGGAACTGGGCGTTCTTCTATTTCAAACAAGGGCTCTCCGGTCAGCCGATGGAATAAGAACACATAACCTTGTTTCGTCACCTGGGCAACAGCCGGAACTTTTTCCCCTTTATGTTCAACCGTAATAAGATTAGGCGGTGCAGGAGGGTCCCTATCCCAAACGTCGTGATGGGTAAATTGAAAATGCCATAATCTTTTACCGGTATTGGCGTCTAAAGCCAGCAGACAGTTGGCGTAAAGATTGGTGCCCTTCCTAAATCCCCCATAAAAATCAGGAGCAGCCGAGCCTGTGGGCACATAGACAATTCCGGCTTCTTCATCAACAGCCATACCCGCCCAGTTGTTAGCCGCCCCTACGATATTGCTGTTTCGAATATCTTCATCTCCCCAGGTATGTGAACCCTCTTCCCCTTTTTCCGGAATGGTATGAAACACCCATTCTACTTCACCAGTCACCACATTGAATGCTATGATATCTCCTGGAGGTGCTCCCGCTCCCTCAGAAAGACGCAAAGGCATTACAATAAGATCTTTGTAAATAGTTCCTGGAGTATTTGAGATTACAAATTTACTTTTGGCATTTTCAGGCATTCCAGAACGCATATCTACTTTTCCATTTTCTCCAAAACTGCTAATGGGCTCTCCGGTAATGGCGTTTAAAGCAAACAAGTCTGATCCTCTGGTACACAGAATTCGCTTATCATCTCCTTTTTCCCAATATGAGACCCCTCGGCTGGTGGAGTGCCATACTTTAACGGAGTCTCCAAATTGCCAAAGTTCTTTTCCGGTGGCCGCATGAAGTGCTACAACCCTTAGTGCCGCAGTTACGCCATATAATATGGTGTCGGCAACAATTGGATTCATCTGCATTTGGCCGTAGTCGTCTGCCGAGTAGCTCCAGGCTACTTTAAGTTGATCAACATTTTCCGGGGTAATTTCAGAAAGCCTTGAAAAGTGATTTCTATCGGGCCCTCCCAGGTATGAAGACCAGGATCTATATTTAGTGTCTGCTACATTAGCGGAATCCGGGCTGCATTGTACTAAAACAAGTAGGACAAAAGCAAGAGTGGAAAGAGGAAGCATTTTTCGAAACATAGGACAGTTTTTGGAATTCTTTTTAAAAGTATAAAAACAAAAGTAACCTCAACAATTCATTTGCTAGCCGAAGTGCTTCCTTAAGATACCAGAAACGGCACTGTAGTACGATCTTCCAAACAAATTTAAGTGCACCAACAGATAATACAGCTGATATATATCCTGACGTTTTTCATAACCCGGAGCCCTGGGAATAACTTCTTCATAAGCACTGTAAAATGTGGAGTCGAACCCTCCAAAAAGCCTTGACATTGC
Source organism: Flavobacteriaceae bacterium (assembly GCA_040830565.1). Taxonomy (GTDB): domain Bacteria; phylum Bacteroidota; class Bacteroidia; order Flavobacteriales; family Flavobacteriaceae; genus JAFMPW01. The sequence goes on along the minus strand of JBFOMC010000217.1, from coordinate 7,048 downwards.
TAAATCTACCTCCGAGTGCCCGTAGTACACGGCAGGATCAATCAAATATGGTTCTCCCTGGGCCGAAATGAGATAGTTTCCACTCCAAAGATCTCCATGTAGCAAGGAAGCGGAGATTTCTTGAAAGCAATTTCCTAAAACGGCCTCCACTACAGCTTCATCTGGGATTTCTTCTTTTGAAAGCAGACCTCGGTTTCTGGCCATCCCAAGTTGGGGAAGCAACCTCTCTTGCATGTAAAAACTAAGCCAGTGGTTGTGCTCGTTGTTCAATTGTGGTAAACTTCCAATGAAATTATTAGATGAGAAGCCAAATTTCTCAGAACTTTTCAGATGCATGGCTGCCAGTTTTCGACCCAGGACTTCCATCGCTGCTGATGAAGCAGGCCCGGGAGGAATAAATTCCAACAATAAGCAGGCTCCTTTTTCTAAAGGCCCACAATAAACCACCTTGGGCGCTCGCAAGGTTTCTGATCTGGAGATGGTCTCCAGCCCATCTTTTTCGGCCAGGAACATAGAGAGTGCATGATCTGCAAAATGGACCTTACAAAAGAAACGCTCCATTTTAGTTTGTAGCAAATAGGCTGTGGAAATATCTCCTCCTGCCAAGGGGGTCGCCCCGGTAATTCCCGTACCTAATACTGTAGCTATTTGAAGTTTTAGTTCTTCCTGCATGTTCTCATAGCTTGAAAAGCTGTTGAAACCGGGCAATTTTAAAGCCGCTTTCCAAGACCGCCTTGGTCTGTGGGCTTTGAGGGTTTATTAATGGGTTGGTATGATTAAGATGGATGAAATGTACCTTAGACTTTTCTGTTTCGGAAAGGTTTTGGAATAGTTGCATACTTTCAATAACAAAAGGATGAGGTATTTGAGTAATATCACGATTATTGATTTCTTCGGCATCGTAAAAGGAGGCATCGATAAAAGCGAGATCAACAGAGGCGATAGCTGTTATAATACTCTCATCCCACTTTTCCCATTTATCAATATCGGGAATAAATAGTACGGAAGTATCCGGACCTTCGATTTTGTATCCAACCGTTTCGGAATATTCATCCCTGTGTGGTACTCTAAATGGGACTATTGTAATATTTGGAGTTAGCTTTACCGGAACCTTTTGCTCCAGGCCTTTTAATAGAATATTCTCATCCGAAACCAATTGACCCCATGGGCCGTTGGTTTCTAGGAACTGTTTCATTTTAGGCATGACATAAACAGGCACTTTACTGGCATTGGTCGCCTCTTTGCCGAGGTACATCAAACCGGTATAATGCCCAATATGAGCATGAGTAAGTAATATGCCATCAGGAAGTTCTTTGGAAGATTTGCCAGCATTTTTTAAAATTTTTAGTTGCTCACTGATATCTGGAGTTGCTTCAAATAAAAAATACTTGTTGTACTGTGGGTCTACTACTCCTAGAGAAACTACTTTTCTTTGCTTATCTGGCTGTTGAAAAAGAAGCTTGCAGCAATCTTTTTTACAAGCAATATGGGGCGAACCTGCATCCTGAATGGTTCCTAAGACGATGAGGGAAGGCTTAGGCTTTTGGCCAGAAACCACATCTTTTGAAGAAGCATCCTGAGGCTTCCTCTCAGAATCCGCACAGGAAATAATCAATAAGACACTTATGAGGTAGATGAATTTCACAGCCCTAGATTATGTGATACCATTGTTGCAAGGTTGGTATTAATACTATTTGCTATTTATTCCAAATCGCCGGGATACCTGCCAATGGCCGTCCAACCACCATCCACAACCAGCGTTTGACCATTAATGTGAGTCGCCTCTTCAGACAAAAGAAAAATACAGGCATTTGCCATATCCTCAGGATATCCCACGTTTCCCGATGGCAGGAGCTTGCCCCAAGCCCCCTCGTAATCTGGTTCTTCAAGAGCTGTGCGTTCGGTAAGGGTAGCCCCCGGTGCAATGGCATTTACCGTTATCTGATATGGACCCAAGGCCAGAACAAGACTTCGAGCCAACATACGTAGGGCGGCTTTGGTCATAGAATAAGCGGCCAGGGAGGGATAACTTTTTATCCCGGTGATGGAAGACATTAACACGATGCTGCCACTGACGCCTTGATCTTTCATAACGGCGGCGGCCTTTTGAACCAAGAAAAAGGCTCCGCGTAGATTTAAATTGATAACACGCTCAAAATCTTCCGGTGTAAACTTAAAAAAATCACCAAACACGGTAATACCTGCATTAGGAATTACATAATGAATACTGCCGAAATGTTCAAGAGTAAATTTGATCAGCGCATTGATAACTTCTATATCCCCCGCATCTCCTGCAAAAGCAAGGCAATTCTCGGCTCCGTTCCCATTTAAAGTAGCTGCAGCTTTTTCGGCCAGTTCCTTGTTAAGATCATTCAGCACAACCCTGGAACCCCGCGCTAATAGTTTTTCTGCAATGGCATACCCGATCCCGGTCCCCGCACCGGTAACTATAGCTACTTTCTGCTGCATTTGTGAAGACTCTATTTTTTAACTTTAAAAGCGAAGGCTGGCGGGCCGGTTGTCTGAGTTGTCACGCAAAAAAGCGCTCCACTCAAAGGAGAAGCTCCTAGTCTTTCCGAATCAAGACCACTTCTTGCAGTTGTAATATACAACTTATTAAAATCTTTCCCACCAAAACAACATGAGGTAACGTGGGGAGCGTCAACGATCACTTCTTGAAGGACCTTTCCATTTTGAGGATTCCAACGTCTAACGCAACTTCCACCCCAATGGGCGATCCATAGCATACCATCATTGTCGATAGTCATTCCATCGGGAGCCCCAAAAGATTTAGGAATCCTAAAAAGGACTTTTTTGTTCGAAATACTTGCATAGCTTTGGTTATAATCAAAGCTCACCACTTTATAGGATGGGGTGTCTATATAATAAAAAAATCTATGGTCGGTAGACCAGGCCATACCATTTGAGATGGTGGTTTTCTCAATCTCCGGGCTGGTATTATAATCAGGATCAACTTTATATAGATTACCACTTTCGGGCAGAAACTCTTTATGCATGGTCCCAATCCAAAAATTCCCTACAGGATCACATTTTCCATCATTAAAGCGGATTTTAGGGTTGGAGTTTTCTAGAACATTTAGGTATAGAAGCTCTCCGCTTTCAGGGGAGAACCTAGCCAAACCAGATTCCATGGCAAGAAGCATGAAGCCATCCGTGGTGGGTACGGCAGCACCGACCATTTCGTTAAAACTCCACTCCTGATTGCTTATGGTTTCAGGCTGATGGCTGTGCAATTTACAGCCTTCAATATCGACCCAGAAAAGCATTTGTCTTTGAGGATCCCAGACTGGCCCTTCGCCCAACTGGGCTTTTGCATTCCAGACGGGTTCGGCAATAGAGGATTTTATTTGTGGCACATTAACTAATTCTCGGATTACCGCAAACGAACTACTTTAAGATAGCCTCATATTTTGAGGCATTCCCTAACAACTCGGTAGCAGTCAGTATGGCCTCATCACTGCTCAAGTAGTAATCATAGAGACCTTCTCTATAGAAATATCGTTTTATGATCTCATCTTCAAGATTCTTTTTAAGCTGCATTTCATAGGTATCCAAAGCCGCTATTTTGCTTTGACCTATTTTGTTTAAAAGATCTTTATAGCTGCCTTCTACAGAAGGCCCAAAGATATCTTTATCTTCCCCAGCCATAGCTTCTCTTAAAGCTTTTTCTGCCTTAGTCTCAAAATTAAAGTCACTGTTGGCAACAAAGCTTTTAAAATTGGAAAAATCAGTATTAGAGAAATTAAAATCGGATACTTTTTCCATTTTATTTTGATAGTGGTAGCTGGTTGCAAAATCAAAGATCACATGGTTATGTAACAAGGCTCTGGTCAGGGCATTGGTTTTTACCGCAGCAACCTCAATATCTGGCATTACCCCGCCGCCGTCCTGGACCTTTCTTCCATTACGGGTCGTAAAGTCGTTAAACTGTGTGTTTCGCACGGCATTCCCCTGCTCGTCTCTATTCCAGTAGTCTAGAGACTGAATACACCTACCCGATGCTGTATAATATCTTGAAATGGTAACTTTTAATTGAGTTCCGTAGGTAAGCCTAAGCGGTCTTTGTACAAGGCCTTTACCAAAACTTCTAGCCCCGACGATGACTGCCCTATCAAGATCCTGTAAGCTCCCAGAAACTATTTCGCTAGCAGAAGCGCTACTGCCGTTGACTAGAACGACCAAAGGAATTTCCTTATCTATAGGTTGATGTTTGGTCTTGTACTCTCTGTTGAATTTCTTAACCTTAGACTTTGTAGTTACAATTAGTTCTCCCTTCGGAACAAATATGTTGGTTACGTTTATGGCCTCTGATAGTAATCCGCCCGGATTATTTCTGAGATCGAGGATAATATTGGTTGCACCTTTTCCTTTAAGATCGTTTAGTGCTGCCTTGGTTTGTGATGATGCTTTGGCATTAAACTTGGCCAGAACAATATAACCCGTATTTTCGTCGACCATATTGTAATACGGCACCGCATCTACTTCAATGGCTTCTCTTTTTATGGTAGCAGTCTTTACCTGACCCTGTCTTTTATATGTAACGGTAACTTCCGTGTTATTGGCACCTTTAAGAAGTTCTCCGGAATCGTCCTTAAAGTCTGCAATGGTAATATCTCCAATTTTAATTATTTCATCTCCGGCTTTCAGTCCTGCTTTATCCGCCGGATAGTCCTTGTATGGTTCAACAATGAGAATTCTATCTCTATAAGACCTTACCTGTGCCCCAATACCGGAGTATTCTCCGGCATTATTTATTTTGTACGCCTCTACATCCTGTTCATTTAGAAACTTGGTATAAGGATCGAGGTCTTCAAGCATATTTTTGATGGCGGTATCCATTAATTCAGCCGGATTGGTCTCATCTACATAATTCATGTTTAGCTCCTTAAAAAGCGTTGTGAATATTTCAATTTGCTTTGCTATTTCAAAAAAATCGCTTTTAAAGCTACTTGCAGCAACTAAAAAAACCATCGCAAAAACAGGAATGATTACCTTTTTACTCAGTAATTTTCGCATTTGACTCTTCTTTTACCAGTTTATTAAATATGTTTAGCATACATCTTTCTACCGCGGTGTATTCAGGTATTTCCTTGCCAAGGTATAAAAATAGAAACGCAAAATTTCCCTCCATGTTGTTAAAAATCCGGTGTTTGTTAAGACGATAGCTCTCCCGCATTAATCTTTTAATCCTGTTTCTTTTAACAGCACTTTTGAAGTTCTTTTTTGGCACACTTACGGCTGCCTGTACCTTAACTTCAGAAGTCTCCGGAGTCTTTTTGTAAATGAGTTTTAGAGGAAAGGCAGAAATGGAATTTCCCTCCTTGAAAAGCTGTTCGATCTGCTTTTTGCTCTTTAATCTTTCCTTTTTTGGGAATCTAAGGTCCATTAGCTGCTAAAATTAGCAAATTAAAGCATGCTGATGTTAATATGATAATTGTCATAGTCCTGCGTCCTAAATGGCACTACTTTAATAGCATGAAATTTCAAGGCTTATATGCCAGAGAAACAATTGTATTATGGGAGAACTTTCAGTAAAGAGATTAGCTAAAAGCTCGGACAAAACTTCATATATCAAGAACCTCATTTCGGACATTGCCGCGTTGGAGCGAATGCTGGAACAAGATAGGTTTCAAAAGACACCTGTTCATATTGGAGCAGAACAGGAATTTTGTCTTGTAAATGAGCAGTGGGAACCATCAGACCAGGCCATGGAGATATTGAAAAGCCTGAACGACGAGCACTTCACCTCAGAATTGACGCTTTATAACCTGGAAATCAATCTGGATCCTTTGGAGCTTAAAGACGATTGCTTTTCGGTATTGCACGAGGAGTTAGAAGAGCTATTAAAAAAGGCTGAGAAAGCGGCTGCCCTAAGAAACAACAAGGTGGTCCTAACAGGAATTCTTCCAAGCCTTCGAAATAAGTTTCTGGGCCTGGATTACATGACGGGACTAAAAAGGTATAAGCTCTTAAATGAAGCAATTAAAAATGTAAGAAGAGACGATATAGAACTTCACATAAAAGGGGTCGATGAGATAAACTTACATCACGATTCTATCATGTTCGAAGGCTGCAATACTAGCTTTCAATTACATTTACAAATAGACCCGGCGGAGTTCAGAGACACCTACAATTGGGCGCAGGCCATTGCCGGACCCGTACTCTCAATTTGCACCAATTCTCCTCTGCTTATGGGCCGAGAGCTTTGGGAGGAAACAAGGATTGCTCTTTTTACCCAGAGCGTAGATACCAGGGCAAGTTCCTTTGTCCTGGACGAAAGAGAACCAAGGGTTGGTTTTGGCAACGCCTGGGCAACAGGATCTGCTGCAGATTTTTATAAGGACTCCATTGTGCGGTTTAGAAGTCTTATAACAACAGATTTTGACACAGACAGTTTAGAGGAATTACAAAAGGGAACAACTCCAAAATTGAGAGCTCTCAATCTTCACAATGGGACAGTATATAAGTGGAATCGCCTTTGCTATGGAGTCGCAGAAGGTATTCCTCATTTGAGGATTGAAAACCGTTACCTCCCCTCAGGACCCAGTACTGAAGATGAAATTGCAAATATGATGCTTTGGGTTGGCATTATGATGGGAAGGCCAGCTCAGTTTGACAACATTCATGAAAAAATGGATTTCAAAGATGCAAAAAGCAACTTTTTTAACGCAGCAAGGTACGGAATGGCTGCTCAATTCTATTGGGACAACACCTTGATATCGAGTCATGATTTGTTACTCGATCATTTTCTGCCAATGGCCTTCCGTGGACTATACAAAATGAATATTTCACCTAAAGATGCTGAGCATTATTTGTCTATTATTGAAAACAGGATAAGAACCCAAAACGGCTCGCGTTGGGCGGTAAAGTCTTATAGACACCTGAGAAATCAATATAACTTCCCGGAAGCTTCAAGAGTGCTTACGGCTACCATGTATGAGCGGCAACAAAAAGGATACACTGTAGATGCCTGGCAGTTAACGAGAGGAGATGAAATTAACTTTCCCAAGGAGCAGGTGCATGTGGG
>JBFOMC010000216.1:0-7739 GCA_040830565.1 Flavobacteriaceae bacterium | reverse complement strand
CTTTCAAAAGTGAATAAAAGCAATAGCCTGTTCTCATGAAATATCCCAAAAGCTTGCGGCCTTTTTCCGTCGTGCTCATGGATCTTTGGAAGCCCCTGAGGGAACTTGTATTGCTGATCAAATATGGGGTGATCTGCGCTGAGTTCTACCAGTTCCTTATTCGGGAATACTTTCACCAGTTCCTTTCGCAGATAGGGTGCCAAGCCGTAGTTGTCATCGACATGAAGAAAACCGCCCGACAGTAAATAGGTTCTTAGGTTATCAGCTTCTTCCTGCGAAAAGAAAACATTTCCATGGCCCGTCATGTGCAAAAAGGGATACTGAAAAATGGTGCTGCTTCCCACCTCCACAGTTTGGGGTTTAGGATCAATCTCAGTACCTATATGTTGATTGCAAAATTGTATGAGATTAGGAAGGGCCGTAGGGTTTGAATACCAATCGCCACCACCGCTGTATTTCAAAATAGCAATTTCCTGTGCCTGCAAAGACGCGAGGCAAAAAAAAAGTAAGAATGCGGTAAGTAGTTTCATAAAATGCCGACCCATTAACTAATTTCAAATGTAATAATAATCGTGTTGAAAAAAATATTTATACCGGCATTAGTTTTATGCGTTATCGGGGTAACCGCATTTGTCAAAGATCCTTCAAAGCAGAGCGAATTGAAGCCAGAATTGCCTTATGAAGGGGATTATGATCCCATAGTGGTACTAGAACTTTTTACCTCCCAGGGCTGCTCTAGCTGCCCGGCTGCAGACCTCTTACTAAACGAGGTGAAACAGAACTCTAAAGAGGAAGTCATTACACTTTCTTACCATGTAGACTACTGGAATTACATCGGTTGGGAAGATCCCTTTAGCGCTCCGCAGTATTCAAAAAAACAGCAGCTGTATAACCAAAAGTTCAGGAGCAGGAGTAATTATACGCCACAGATGGTGGTCAACGGACGGGAACACTTCGTAGGTTCTAACAAATCAAAGTTACTTTCTAAAATAGCCACTTATAAGAAGTTACCGGCAATGAACGCGGTGAGCTTGAAGAGCGTTAAGAGAGTTGGAGGTAAAATCAACTTAGGTTATAAGGTTTCGGGAGATATAAGTAATAAGAACGTAAAGGCGGTTTTGGTTTTGGATGAACGCAGTACTCAGGTCAAAAGAGGTGAAAATAGAAATAGAACTTTGATCAATAGCAATATTGTGGTTTTTGAGCGCATAGAAACGCTCGAATCTCCTCAGGGTAGTATGACTATTGAGATACCAAAACATATAAGAGCCAATGAAAAAGTAGCATTGGTACTGTTAATTGAAAATGATAATTATGATATCACTGGAGCTGCAAAAGCAACATTGTGATATAATTCAAAGATTTGTTGTTGTTAGTTATCCGCATTTTTTTGACTGCTAGTCGAGGGGGTGCGGATTTTTTTGGCTAAAGATGTACTCAAATGGTATTGATAAGATTTACTGTTGCACAGGCCACAATAGCGGCAGTTTCTGTACGTAACCGGGCTTCTCCCAAAGAAACGGGTACAAATCCCTTGTCATAGGCTTGCTGGATCTCAGCTTTTGAAAAATCCCCTTCAGGCCCGATTAATATAGTGATGTCTTTATCCGCCGCCACCCGCCGCTTTAATTCTGCTTTTTCTTCTTTTTCGCAATGTGCAATGAATAAAAGGCCCTGATGTTGCTGTGCAAGAAAATCTGTATAAGAAATAGCCGGATTCAATTTTGGCAGATAGGTTCTCAAAGATTGCTTCATTGCAGTTTGTATCACTTTCTCAAGCCGTTGGGGTTTAATGACCTTTCTTTCTGCTCTTTCGCAAATTATCGGGGTAATTTCGTTAACCCCGATCTCGGTAGCCTTCTCAAGAAACCATTCAAACCTATCGTTCATTTTGGTTGGTGCCACCGCCATGTGCAAGCTATGCATCTTTTCGTGATGCTTCTCGGTTTCCTGAATTTGTGCCTTACATCTTTTAGGATCAGCATCTATAATGACCGCTTTAAATAGGGAGCCTTTGCCATTGGTAATATGTAGTTCATTCCCTTCCTTCCTGCGCAACACCTTTACAATGTGTTTGCTTTCTTCTTGATCAAATGAAAATTGGGTTGCACTGCCGTCTAAACGGGGATTATAAAAGAGCTGCATATTAGGGGATATTTGATAAATATTTTGCTAAAAATAAAATTTTTCAGCTTAGGAATTATCAGGGTTCTGCTCCCAAATTTGAAAATTGCCATCTCTTAGCAAAAGCTCAAAGCCCAGACGGGTAAGGATAGTTTCACATTCCAGAGCCTCCTCATTACTGAGGATATTGGCAAAAGGATGGACCTCATAAAAGATCTTTCGAAAACTGGCTACCTCTTCACCATGTTCCCTGAACAGGTCTAATTCGCCCCCTTCAATGTCCATTATAAGGGTGTTAAAATCAATACCGTGTTTTTCGGCAAGGGCAGAAAAAGAAGTTCCGACTACCTCTATTTTGTGCTTGGTAGGGCGCTTGGTGCTGCCGCCGACAATCAGGTCGTGGATATAAAATTCGTTTTGTTTATCCTTAGAGATAATACAGTGCTCTATTTTAAAATGGCAGTTGTTCTCCTCTTTATTTTTCTGGATCCAAGGGATCAGATTTGGATTTGCTTCTAAGACTACATGTTGGTCCTGATTACTTAGGAGCTTGTTGGTAAGGCAGGAAACATAGCCAAGACAGGAGCCGAGTTCAAGAACCTTGTCATTTGGAGAAAGATAATTGGAGAGATGAGTAGCTTCTTCCTTTTCATATTTCCCCTGAACAAATCTGCCCCTGAAAGGAATATCTGTCAAGTGGAAAGGGATATGGATAGTGAGACCATTCTTTTTAAAAGTCTTTTTAAAGAGTGTAAAATAGATTCCGGCGAGGTAGCGCCCCGGATTTCTGAAAAATGCTTTTAAGTGGTGCATAGGTCAATGTTTCTTTTCGGGTTAAAGACTAAGTTCACATGCTTAACTGAAGTCTTTAATCACTTGGCCTCTTTATCTTAAACTTCTTTCCCAATTAAGTATCGGGCTCTTGCGCTTACTTCCTGGGCTGCGAAATCGCCTTCAAGGTATTTTAAATATCCTACTATCCCTATCATGGCGGCATTATCTGTACAGTACTCAAATTTCGGAATATAGGTGGTCCAACCCAGGTCTTTCTCCGCCTGCCTCAGAGCCCCTCTTATTCCTGAATTAGCAGAGACCCCGCCTCCGATAGCCACTTGTTTTATTCCTGTTTGTTTAACGGCCTTTTTTAGCTTTTCCATCAGGATTTCAACAATAGTGTGCTGAATGGATGCGCAAATATGATTCAACTGCTCATTTACGAAATTGGAATTCTCCTTGTTTTGCCTTTCAAGGAAATATTTGATGCTTGTTTTTAGTCCGCTAAAACTGAAATTTAAGCCTTCCACTTTAGGCTTAGGGAATTGGAACTTTAAGGGATCTCCATTTTGGGCGTGCTTGTCAATCAGTGGTCCGCCAGGGTAAGGTAAACCAAGTAATTTGGCGCTCTTGTCAAATGCTTCTCCAATAGCGTCGTCCAAGGTTTCCCCTAAAATCTCCATTTCAAAATAGTTCTTAACCAAAACAATTTGAGTGTGACCCCCACTAATGGTACACGCCAAAAAAGGAAAACTTGGCATCTTGCTGTCCTCTTCCTCTATAAAATGTGCCAGAATATGGGCCTGCATATGGTTTACCTCAATTAGTGGTACTTGTAATCCCAGTGCAAGAGACTTCGCGAATGATGTGCCCACCAAAAGGGACCCAAGAAGACCTGGTCCACGAGTAAAGGCTATGGCAGATACTAGTTTTTTATCGATATTTGCCTTAGCTAAGGCTTGGTGCACCACAGGGACAATATTTTGCTGGTGAGCTCTGGAGGCAAGTTCAGGTACAACCCCTCCATATTCCTCGTGAATCTTCTGTGTTGCAACCACGTTGCTGAGTTTTTTGTTATTGCACATAACTGCGGCAGAGGTGTCGTCACAAGAAGATTCTATGGCGAGGATGTAAATTTTTTGATTTTCCACAGAGGTTTGGAACAAAAATTGGTTGTACAAAGGTAAAACATAAAGCCCTATCAAAAAACTGAGAAAAATATTGATAAGAACGCTGTTGGCGCTGTTGCTAATCTGCGTTTTTGGGACTTTTATTTTATCGCTTCCCGCTGTTCAAACCAGATTTGCGAAATACGCTACGGAATCTATTAATGAGCAATTCGGCACCGATATTAATATAGATCGTTTAAGGATTTCATTGATTTCCTGGGATACCTCGCTAAGAGGAATCTACATTGAAGATCACAGAAAAGACACCCTCTTTCACATTAAAGAGCTTACTACCTCTATTCTCAGTATGAGAAACCTTATAGAAGGGAGCCTGGAATTTGGGGATATCGAAATAGAAGAGCTCGATTTTAAATTGAAGACCTACGCTGGGGAAAACGACACTAATCTCGGATTTTTTATCGATAAACTTGATGATGGAAAACCAAGAGATCCTGGTACTCCTCCCTTTTATTTTAGTTCTTCTGATGTAGAAATCAGTGATAGCAAATTCAGGCTTATTGATGAAAACCTGGAAACACAGGAGACACTTAACTTTAGAAATCTAAATATCGCGGCAAGCGATTTTGAGATCATTGGTCCTGAGGTAATCACCAATATAGATGCCCTTTCTTTAAGAAGTAAAAGAGGCATAGATTTAGACAAACTGGCAACCTCATTTAAGTACACCAAGCAACAGATGCGGTTTGACTCCCTTAATATTAAGACTCCGCAATCATTGCTTCAGGGGAATCTGGTATTTGACTACAACAGAGAGGACTTCAGGGATTTTCTCAACAAAGTAAACCTGACTGCCACCTTCACAGAATCCACCGTGGCTTTTGATGAGGTGAATATGCTTTACGATCAGTTCGGAAAGGAAAAGGAAGTAACCTTTTCGTCGGAGGTGAAAGGAGTTTTAAACGACCTCAATGTAGAGCAATTATTTTTGCAGTCGGAAAATACTGGGATTCGTGGCGATTTCAATTTTAAGAACCTCTTTAGTAAGGATAGTCTTTTTAGTTTAGATGCCGACATTAAAAATATTACCACCAGTTATTACCAACTGAGATCCTTACTTCCCAATATTCTAGGCACGTTACCCTCTTCCTCTCAAAAACTAGGGCAATTCACCGTCAGAGGTGATGCCTATATCACGGATACCTCAATAGATGCCAGGGTTAACATCAACAGCGCAATTGGTAGCAGCTATGCTGACCTGAATATGACCGACATCAATAATATCGATAATGCCAATTACAAGGGATTCGTTTCTTTGATCGAATTTGATCTGGGAGAATTTTTAGGGAATAGACAATTGGGGAAGACCTCACTCGATGTTAATGTTGAAGGGAAAGGATGGGTTAAAGAGAGTCTTAATACGGAAGTTATTGGAGACATCTATAAGGTCAATTTTAATAATTATGAGTATCAGGATGTTAAGGTATCCGGAGTGCTAAAAGATCAGCTTTTTGACGGTACTCTGGTAAGTAATGATCCTAACCTTAAATTTAATTTTAAGGGATTGGCAGATTTTGGAAGTGCAAGGAATACATTCAATTTCATTGCTTCCGTAGATTATGCCGATTTAAAGAAACTCAATTTCATCAAAGACAGCGTCTCTATTTTCAAGGGAGACGTAAACATGGATATTACAGGGAACACCCTGGACAATATTGTGGGTGATATCAAATTCACCAAAACCAGTTTTAAGAATGCAAATCAGGACTATTATTTTGATGATTTTAAAATCACTTCCTCCTTTGATGCAGACTCTTTAAGAACCATTGATATTAATTCTCCCGACATTATTACGGGTTATATGAAGGGAAAATTTAAGGTAAAAGAACTGGGGAGACTGGTAAGAAACTCCATTGGTAGCATTTATACCAACTACAAACCTTTTGAAATCTCGGCCGGACAAGAATTGGCCTTTAATTTCAGTATCTACAACAAAATTGTGGATGTGTTTTTTCCGGAAGTCGACTTTGGGCCAAATACCTTTATTAGGGGCAATATTATTGCAGATGAGGGAGACTTTAAGCTCAATTTTAAGTCGCCCAACATTGCTGCCTTTGGCAATGTCCTGAATAATATTGACGTCAAAATAGACAATAAGAACCCTCTCTTCAATACCTTCGTATCCGTAGATGACGTATCAACCATTTATTATGACGTAAAGGACTTTAATCTGATAAACACCACCCTGAAAGACACCTTGTTCTTTAGAACAGAGTTTAAGGGAGGAAGTGAATACAATGACAGTTATAACCTCAATTTCTATCATACTTTTAATGACGAGAATAAATCGGTAATAGGCTTAAAAACCTCTGATGTTAGTTTTAAAGGCAATACCTGGGTGCTGAACAAGGAAGGCAACAGACAGAATAAGGTTATTTTAAATAGCACTTTAGACAGCATTCAGATCGAAGAAATTGTCATGAACAATGAGAATCGTGAAGAAATTTTGCTCCGCGGACAATTGGCAGACTCTACTTACAAAGATTTGGAGCTGCAGTTTAAGATCGTTTCTTTGAACAAAATAACTCCGGCAATCGATAGCCTTAAACTTAGCGGGGAGATTAATGGAGTCCTTAATCTTAGGCAAAGAGATGATATATACTTACCGACATGTAATCTTGATATCGCCGACTTTGGAATAAACGGAATAGACCTGGGACAACTTTCGGTTGGAATTTTTGGAAATAGGGATCTGACGGAATTCCGGTTGAATGCAAATATTCGGGAAAATGAGAAGGAAAAGTTTAGTGTTAGTGGGAAGGTCACTAACAAAGACAATGTTCAGAATGCGGAGTTAAGCGCAGATTTTAAGGATTTTAATCTGGAACCTTTTAGTCCTTTAGGAGAGGGTGTCATAACCGAAATAAGAGGTGACCTAAACGGTATAGCTCAAATTAATGGGAATATCAAGAATCCGGATATCAGCGGATTACTAACCCTCGATAATGCAGGTTTGGCCATTCCGTATCTGAACGTGAATTATGATTTTGCGCCCAATTCTGTGGTGCGGCTGTTTAATCAGACTTTTGATTTTCAACGCGTTAGACTTACGGATAATGCCATGAGAACCAAGGCTACCCTCGATGGTACTATTAAGCATGCGTTCTTTGATGATTGGAGCCTGGACCTGGATCTGGACACCAACAATGATCGATTCTTAATACTTAACACCCCTTTTGAAGAAGAGATCCTTTATTACGGTACCGGTTTTGTGAATGGGACAGGAAGGATTTTTGGTCCCACCAATGCTTTAACCATCACCTTTGACGGTTCGACAGCCAGGGGTACTTCTCTTAAGATCCCAATTAGTGATGTGGCCTCGGTGGGAGATTATTCGTTCATCAACTTTATAGAAAAAGACGAAATAGAATCTATTGAGCTGCAGCGTACGCTCAAGGATTATGAAGGTTTAGAGATGCAATTCGACCTGGACATAACCCCGGATGCCGAGGTTGAAATCGTTGTTGATCAAAAGACAGGAAGCTCCTTAAAAGGTACAGGGGAGGGGATTCTATTAATTGAGATCAACACCAATGGAAAATTCAATATGTTTGGCGACTTTGTTGTGGTTACCGGAGAGTACAACTACAAGTTTGGTGGGGTGATAGATAAGAGATTTACCGTAAGACCAGGGGGAACTATAAACTGGGGCGG
>JBFOMC010000215.1:0-4788 GCA_040830565.1 Flavobacteriaceae bacterium | reverse complement strand
TATACCGAGAATCTGACCTATTGTTTTTAGAATCAGTCTCTATTCTTTATCTTGCTCATTGTTAGTTTTTTAAAGGATCCTATTGAAATAAGGGCCGCCAATGAGGTGAATTCTATGGTCGATAAATAATCTCAGAAAATTGAGATAAAAAGATTGGGATAGGCCTTGGTTTAAAACTGTATTAAAATACGTGATTCTTAGAACATTTTTTTTTATTTTAGCAAGCGTTGAATCCATTGTTTTGAAAATCGGAGGCGTTTTCATCAAATTAGTACCAAACCAATGATCACACAAGTTACTAAGGGCATAAAGATTTCTGTTGACACAAGTTTTGAAGGCACTTTCTTCAAGAACTATAAAATGCATTTTGCTTTTGGCTATACCATTACTATAGAAAACCAGAGCAAAGATTCTGTGCAACTTACTTCAAGGCATTGGGAAATTTATGATTCTCTTAATGATTTTGAGGTCTTGGACGGCGAAGGCGTTATTGGTAAAAAACCGGTAATCAGACCTGGTGAGTCGCATACTTACAGTTCCGGATGTTTATTGGCATCTCCTATTGGCGCCATGAAGGGCCATTATAATATGGTTAATTTTTCATCAACCGAGAAATTCCGTGTGTACGTACCCACGTTTAAATTTAGCGCTCCCTTCGCGCTGAATTAAAAGGAATTGCTCATTATTTGATTATTCATTATTAATTTATCGAGAAGCTGAGTGCTTCAGGTACTTTATATATCCATTTAGGGAATACACTGCCATTTTAAGTAATTGAAGTCCTTCATTTAGTTGAGATCTGTTGATTTTTTTCTCATCAAAGCATGTGATAAGGTCATCTTCGATTTCGAATAAAGACCCTCGACTAATTCTGCAATATTGTATGTTTTCTTTGAAATGAAACCTCCCAAATCCTTCGGCAATATTCCTGGTTGTAGACCTAGCCGCCCTTATAAGGTTTTGACTCATATCAAAATCCCTATACAGCCGTTCTGTTTTCACTAAAGTGTCTATCCACTTTCTAAGAATTCTGCACTTTTCCCAGCAGTCCAACTCCCTAAAAGTGTTATAAGTTGCCATTTCATTTAAAAATGATCTGCAATACTATACATATTCACTGCAACTCCCATTCATTTAAATAATTAGTAATGAATAATTAATAATTCCGCCTATCCCTTAGTTATCATTCATAGCAGGAGTCCAGGGCGACGACGAAGCAATCCCGTGCTTGCAGACTAGGCATCATTGACCGGATTCCTAATGCTCTTCAGAGCAGAATTCTTAAGGACGAGCTGTCTTTTTTGGTTTAGCATAATCACCTCAAATTTCCGTATCTTTGCCGGACTAAAATTCTAAAACAAATTGAGATGGGTAAAGGGTTTTTTCAGGTCCCAACGGCCGTAAATGAACCGATAAAAAGTTACGCTCCGGGTACTCCAGAGCGGGCTGCAGTACTAGAACAATACAAAGCATATTACAACGGTAAGACAGAAGTACCGTTATACATTGGAGCAGAAGAAATAGAAACGGGGAATACCAAACCCATGTCTCCTCCTCATGATCATAAACACATAGTGGGGCACTACCATACCGCTAACAAAGAGCACGTTACAGCTGCAATTGAGAATTGCTTAGAAGCGAGAAAAAGCTGGGCATCGCTGACCTGGGAGCAACGTGCTGCCATCTTCTTAAAGGCTGCAGATCTTTTAGCAGGCCCATACAGAGCAAAAATTAACGCGGCAACCATGATTGCTCAGTCCAAAACCATACATCAGGCGGAGATAGACTCGGCCTGTGAATTCATAGATTTTCTACGGTTCAACGTAGAATTTATGTCCAATATCTACGAAGAACAACCTGAGTCTGCAGACGGACTTTGGAACCGAGTGGAATACAGACCTTTGGAGGGCTTTGTCTATGCCGTTACCCCTTTTAACTTTACTGCCATCGCAGGCAACCTCCCGGCCAGTGCTGCCATGATGGGGAATGTTGTAGTATGGAAACCCAGCGACAGTCAGATCTTTTCTGCCAAAGTGATCGTAGACGTCTTTAAGGAAGCAGGGGTGCCAGACGGCGTAATCAATGTCGTTTACGGAGATCCTGTCATGATCACCGAAACAGTATTAGCGAGCCCGGATTTTGCCGGGATACACTTTACAGGTTCCACCTATGTCTTTAAAGAACTTTGGAAGCAAATTGGAAACAACATTCATACCTATAAAACCTACCCCAGGATTGTGGGTGAAACCGGGGGAAAAGATTTTATTGTAGCCCACCCAACTGCAAAACCTCAGCAGGTGGCCACTGCCATCACCAGAGGAGCGTTTGAATTTCAAGGACAAAAATGCAGCGCAGCCTCAAGGGTTTACTTGCCAAAATCTACTTCCGACAATATTCTGGAATTGGTGAAGAAAGATTTAGATTCTATGCAAGCCCCTGGAAGTCCGGAAGACATGGGCAACTTTATTACCGCAGTGATCCATGAAGGCTCCTTTGACAAACTCGCCAAATACATAGACCAGGCTAAAGCTGATAAAGAGGCCGAGATTGTTGCAGGGGGAGGATACGATAAGAGCAAAGGGTATTTCATTGAACCCACTGTAATCGTGACCACAGATCCTAAATACACCACTATGGAAACAGAGTTATTTGGACCTGTGGTGACAGTGTATGTCTATGAAGATAAGGATTGGAGCAAGACCCTTGAACTCGTTGACAACACCTCAGAATATGCGCTTACAGGGGCGGTATTAGCTACTGACAGATATGCCATAGATGAGGCGACCAAAGCCCTTGAAAACTGTGCAGGGAATTTCTATATTAATGATAAGCCAACGGGCGCTGTTGTAGGGCAGCAGCCATTCGGCGGAGCAAGAGCCAGCGGAACGAATGATAAAGCAGGTTCCGCACAGAATTTGCTGCGATGGGTGTCTCCAAGATTGATTAAAGAAACATTTGTGACTCCCGAGGACTACAGGTATCCGTTTTTGGGAGAATGAATTCGGCAGACAGGTCCCAGTAACAGTTTGCAGATGTCATTTGCCAATAATTAAAAAAGGCCTTTGGATTATTCCGAAGGCCTTCTTTAGCTTTAATCCAAATATCCAATCCCTCCCGTTTAGAAGTTGGTAGCTTAAAAAATCGCTCAACAATCATCGGCCATCCCAAAAATACCTTTTCCTAAAAGCAGCAAGTATTAAATGCTTAACTTTATTCCTCATAAAAGCAGTTGGTAAACTTTATAATTACCCCTTTTTGATTTCCATGAAGTATAGAAAAGCCTTATTGGTTATTGACATGCAAAAAGGCTCCTTTACCCCGGATACTCCCAGATTTGATACTGTCGGGGTGGTGAAAAGAATTAATGAGCTTGCCGAATTATTTCGCGAATTAAATCATCCCGTGATTTACATACAACATGATGGAACCGGAACAGGCGCTTTTGAAAAAAATGCCTGGGATTGGGAAAATTTAGACGATTTGGTAGTGGCGGCTAGTGATCTAAGCGTTGACAAATATGCAAATGATGTCTTTTACAATTCTGAGCTTCAGATCAAATTAGAAGCGCTAAAGGTCAATGAATTATTTATCACGGGTTGCGCCACTGATTTCTGCGTTGCCTCGACAATTCAATCTGCACTAAGTAAGAACTACAATATAACTGTGGTGGCAGACGGGCATACGACGGCAGCAAGACCACATTTAACTGCGGAACAGGTGATAGCACATTACAACTGGGTTTGGCAAAATATGATTCCAACACAGGGTGAAATCAAAGTTGAGAAAACGACAGAAATACTAAAAAGTTACTGATGCTTATCCAAACACCTTGACAGCCAAATGAACAATACAGTTAAGAACATTATTCAACAATTAGGGGAGATCCATTATGGTAAGCCATGGATCGGGAGCACATTTAGCAGAAAGTTGAATTTGGTAGATCAAGGCGAGTACTTTAAAAGGCCCCTTGAGGATATGCATAGTGTTGCTGAAATCATTTCGCACCTCACTTTTTGGAGAGAAGAAGCCATTCTGAAAATCAAGACAGGCGAAGGAAGTAAAACAGATGATTGTGAAGAAAACTGGCTAACAAATGACAAACTCAAAGCTATCGGCTGGGATACCCTCAAAGCCTCATATGACGAAAGTTTGTCCGATTTAATAGCCTTACTCCGAAATAAAAATGACGACTTCCTTGCAGAGCAATACTATGATACTGACTTTAAGGGATACTATACCTATAATTGGTTGTTGAATGGGATGACGCAGCACGATGCATATCACCTGGGACAGATAGGTATTATTATAAAGTATCTTAAGAGAACGTAATCGGTCATCGCCACTGCCTTGCCTTTTTAGAAAGTTGTCTTAGTCTCCCACATCAATTGAGAACCTAAGGATTCTTAAAAGGAAATAGATAGTGAGGAGCCGCAAATAAAATAAATTGAATGGTAAAACTTAAAAGCAGCTAAATGCCTAAGCCTAAGAACAAAAAAAAACTAATTCTCAGAATCGTATTACTCGTAGGTACCATAACCTCCCTATTCTTTGTCCCCTGGATCTTGGTAAAGGCATGGATCTTACCCTTACCTGATACGGTTCAAGAACAGTTAAACGAAGCTATAGACCATGGATTTGTAGGGGTCATTGTGTATGTAGATAAAGCTGGTAAACCTGCTCAACATTTGGCTTCCGGCTGGCACAATCGAGAATCTAAGATTCCTGCCAACCCTAAAGCAATATATAAACTTGCCAGTATTAGCAAGCTATATGATGCTGTGGCGGTTA
>JBFOMC010000214.1:0-7597 GCA_040830565.1 Flavobacteriaceae bacterium | reverse complement strand
TAGTTAAGAACATTGGATTAACAAGAGATATCCTGGAGGTGCCGGCGATAGCCCTGGGGACTCCGGAATTCAATGTCTATGAAATGGTAGGAGCCTATGGTACTTTTGCAAATCAGGGGGTATATGTAAAGCCGGTAACCGTAACGAGGATTGAAGATAAAAATGGCACAGTGCTTTATGAATATGTCCCGGAAACAAAGGATGTGCTGAGCAAGGATGTAGCCTACGCCATGGTCAACCTTATGGAAGGTGTTACAGAGGGAGGTTCTGGAACACGTCTAAGGCATACTTACAAAAAGAATGCAACAGAATACAAGGAAATTATTACTGGTTATCCCTATGAATTTACTAACCCAATTGCGGGAAAAACCGGAACTACTCAAAACCAAAGTGACGGTTGGTTCATGGGTATGGTCCCAAACCTGGTTACAGGAGTCTGGGTAGGGGGTGAAGACAGGGCTACACACTTTAGAACCCTAACCTACGGACAAGGAGCCTCAATGGCACTCCCAATTTGGGGATTATATATGAGGAAGAATTATGCCAATGAGGATTTAGGAATATCGACAGGGGAGTTTCCAGAACCAGAGGATCTATCCATCAATGTTGACTGCACTAAGATCATTGAGGAAATACAAAAAGACAGCGACCTGGATGATGATTTAGAAGATTTGGATTTCTAACTTCACCCAGGAAAAAACAGCTTTGAAATATTGCAATTTATCCCGCCATTTGAGCGGGATTTTTTATTTAATACTGTATTTTAGTAGGACCGGCAATACAGCAGATATGCCAATATATTTTAGCGAGAACTATGATTAAAAAAACAGTAGATAACGTACAAGAGGCGCTCCAGGGCGTACAAAACGGAATGACTTTTATGTTAGGCGGTTTTGGGCTTTGTGGAATTCCGGAAAATGCCATTGCAGAGCTAGTAAGATTGGGGATAAAGGACATTACCTGTATCAGCAACAATGCCGGAGTGGATGACTTTGGACTGGGATTGCTTTTACAGCAACACCAAATAAAAAAGATGATATCCTCTTATGTGGGGGAAAACGATGAGTTTGAAAGACAGATGTTAAGCGGCGAATTAGATGTTGAACTTACCCCTCAGGGTACCCTTGCTGAAAAATGCCGAGCAGCCCAAGCCGGATTTCCTGCTTTCTATACTCCTGCCGGTTTTGGAACAGAGGTAGCTGAAGGAAAGGAGACCAGAGAATTTAATGGAAAAATGTATGTGTTAGAAAAAGCTTTTGAAGCAGACTTTTCTTTTGTAAAAGCCTGGAAGGGAGATGAAGCGGGGAATTTGATCTTTAAAGGAACTGCAAGGAATTTTAATCCCAGCATGTGTGGAGCTGCAAAGATCACAGTAGCTGAGGTGGAAGAATTACTTCCGGCCGGCGCATTAGACCCTAATGCTATACATGTCCCGGGAATTTTTGTACAGCGCATTTTCCAGGGAGCGCACTATGAGAAAAGGATTGAACAACGAACTGTAAGAAGCCGAGATTAGGATATTTGAAGATCATTTCAGCAAGTAAGAAGAGATAATTTTCAAATCAAAGAATTGACAAATCAGCAAATTAGATAGATGTTAGATAAAAACGGGATAGCAAAAAGAATTGCTCAAGAGGTACAAGATGGCTACTATGTAAACCTGGGGATTGGTATTCCCACCTTAGTGGCCAACTTTGTAAGAGACGATATAAACGTCGAATTCCAAAGTGAAAATGGAGTATTGGGGATGGGCCCCTTTCCATTTGAGGGGGAAGAAGATGCAGATATCATAAACGCTGGTAAACAAACGATTACTACCTTGCCCGGAGCCTCTTTCTTTGACTCTGCTACCAGTTTTGGAATGATCAGGGGACAACATGTTCACCTAACTATATTGGGTGCTATGGAGGTTTCTGAGAAGGGCGATATTGCCAATTGGAAAATACCAGGGAAAATGGTCAAAGGAATGGGTGGGGCAATGGATCTTGTAGCCTCTGCAAAGAATATCATTGTAGCAATGATGCATACTAATAGGGCCGGGGCTTCAAAATTGTTAAAAGAATGCAGTCTGCCCCTAACGGGAGTCAGATGTGTTAAAAAGGTGGTCACCAATCTCGCCGTAATGGAAATTACCCCTGAAGGCTTTAAATTATTGGAACGTGCCCCCGGTGTAAGTATAGATCAGATAAAAGAGGCCACTGAAGGAGAACTCCTTATTGAAGGAGACATTCCGGAAATGGTACTTTAAGGCGCTAAAGCTGCAGTTTATCGAAGAAATTGACCTTTTATTTTTTTCACCACAGGATTGTTAGGCTTCACAACAATAATTTAGTCGACATGGGCTTTCATTGTATATTTACATCGTAATACAATGTTAGACCCCTCCCGATAGTTATCGGGACTAGCCCTTAACCTACAAAACTATGGATACCCAAGTGAACCACATGCCTGCCGAAGAAGAAGTGCAGGTGTACCGAAACGACTTTTACAGCGGCCTTTTAAGGCTAACAAGAAAACTTTTTATGCTATAGGATTTTCTTTGTAAACAAAACAAAAGCAGTCTCCCCAAGGCTGCTTTTTTATTTTTAGCGCTTTAGGAAGTAATTTAGTGTTATGAAACTTTACCTAGAGCGCTGTTCCCTGGACCATTTGACCGACCTGACCAATTTTGCAAGGAGAACCTTCGTTGATGCTTTTGAAACACAAAACAACCCGAAAGACTTCAAAGACTATATCAACACGGCCTTCACCAATGAAGCCTTTGAGGAACAATTATTAAATGCCGATAGCCAATTCTACTTTGTTAAGCTTAAAACTGACATCGTGGGTTATTTTAAGCTCAATGAAAATGAAGCTCAAACTGAGCTGAAAGGAAATGAAAGTGTTGAATTGGAGCGTATTTATGTGGTCAAGGAACATCAAGGAAAAAAGATTGGTCACTGGATGATACGAGAAATCATCGAAAAAGCCAGAATTGCTAAGAAAGAATTTCTATGGCTGGGCGTTTGGGAGCACAATTTGGCCGCAATTCGGTTCTATCAAAAACACGGTTTTACAAAATTTGGAACCCATCCTTACTATGTCGGCAAGGATAAGCAGATAGATTGGCTTATGCGATTAGATTTGGCTACCTTGGATGCTTAAATTATGGAAATGAAGAAAAATGTACTGTGGACAATTCTTTTGCTTTTCTGGATTTGTCCGGCCATGACACAAACATCTTATTACTTCCCGGAAAGAAATGTCACTTGGGAAACTAAAACTCCTTCTAGTTATAAAATAGATGCTGAAAAGTTAGGTAAGGCAGTAGCCTTTGCTGAAAACAACGAATACTCTGGTCCAAGAGATCTACGTATTGCAATTCTAAAGGGATTCGAACGTGAACCCTATCACGAAATTTTGGGGCCGACGAAAAAAAGGGGAGGCCCTGCCGGCATGATCCTTAAAGAGGGATATCTAATTCAGAAATGGGGAGATATCAAACGTGTCGACATGACCTTTAGTGTAACTAAAAGCTTTTTGTCTACTGTAGCCGGCCTTGCATTAGACCAAGAACTTATTGCCAATACCAATGAAAAGGTAGATTCTTATGTCTGGGATGGAACCTTTGGAGGTGCCCATAACAGTAAAATTACCTGGCAACACTTATTACAGCAGAATTCTGATTGGTCTGGTGAGCTATGGGGAGGAAAGGATTGGGCAGACAGACCTCCCAGAGAGGGTGATGTAGACGACTGGAAGTTTCGCAAACTTAATGAACCAGGTACAGTAATGGAGTACAATGATGTAAGAGTAAATGTCCTGGCCTATGCCTTAACCCATGTTTGGCGCAAACCCCTTCCAATGGTTTTAAAAGAGGAATTAATGGACAAAATAGGCGCCTCAACTACCTGGAGATGGCATGGCTATAAAAATGCGTGGACCGAAATAGATGGGATTCAAATGAAATCCGTAACCGGAGGAGGACACTCGGGAGCCGGCATCTTTATTAGTGCAGAAGACCTGGCTCGCTTTGGCTTACTGTTTTTAAATAACGGCAAATGGAAATCAGATCAAATTATTAGCGAAAAATGGATAGAGGAAGCCATCACCCCCTCCGTTCCAAACCCGAATTACGGCTATATGTGGTGGTTAAACAAAAAAGGAAACCGCCATTGGCAAGGACTTTCTGAAGATATTTACTACGCCGCAGGTTTTGGTGGCAATTTTATTGTAATAGACAAGGCCAACGATCTAGTGGTGGTTACCAGGTGGTTAGAACCTTCCAAAATAGGAGAGTTTATGAAAATGATCAATGCCTCACTCGGAGGAAATTAAAGACGCAGACTTTTTCTGAGTTCGGTTTTGTAGGTTCTGCCAATAGGGATACGCTCTTCATTTAGAAACAAAACATTTCCCACCAATTTGTCAATTTTAGCGCAACTCACAATATAGGATTTATGTACTTGTATAAAGTCGGTCTTAGGTAGCTTTACCAACCAATTCTTCAGGGAATCAATGAAAGTGTATTTACCTTCTGTGGTTGCCAGAGTTATGTAATTCCTGTCCGACTTAATATATATGATGTTCCTCAAGGCCACTTTGTATAAGGTTTTGTCTATATTGACAAAAATTGAGCTTTCCTCTTCCTCTTGATCCAGCTCCTTTGCATAACCGTTAGTTCTTTTTACCTTATTTATTGCCTTTAAAAATCGTTCAAAAGAAAAAGGTTTTACCAAATAATCATAGATGGTATCTAATTCAAAACTTTCTGCCGCATGTTCCGGATAGGCCGTGGTCATGATAATTCCAGGAGGATTTGTCAAGGTTCTTATGTATTGAATGCCCGAGATATCAGGGAGGTTTATATCTAAAAATACCAGATCAATTTCTTTGTTCTTTAAAAAGCTATTAGCCTCCAAAGCGGATTGAAAGGAAGCAACCAAGTGTAACTCCGGCAGCTTTGAAATGTAGCGCTGAACCAATTTCTGAGCGGGAATTTCGTCTTCTATTATAATGCATTTCATGACAGATCGAGCTTTAGGTGAGCGGTGAACTTTTCTTCAGATTTTAAGGTTAAACGATATTTATTTTTGTAAAGTAGCTCAAGGCGCTTTTTAAGATTCTCGAGCCCTATGGGTGGGTGGCCCATATCCCTTTCTGCTTCCTTGACGCTGTTGATGCAGATGCAGTCCAGAATCCCATCTTGTATACTTATGTTTATCACCACGGTACTCTTTGGAGCACTGTGCTTAAAAGCATTCTCAATTAAAGTAATGAGTAGCAAAGGCGCTATGGAGTATGATGCATAATCTCCATTTAAAACATATTCGACTTCCTTAATATTTTCTGAGCGTATTTTTTGAAAGGCGATGTAATTACCTATATAATCGAGTTCCTTTTCCAATGCTACTTTGTGA
Source organism: Flavobacteriaceae bacterium (assembly GCA_040830565.1). Classification (GTDB taxonomy): domain Bacteria; phylum Bacteroidota; class Bacteroidia; order Flavobacteriales; family Flavobacteriaceae; genus JAFMPW01. Next base: position 2,198 of record JBFOMC010000214.1, on the reverse strand, counting down.
ACATTGCTTTCATATAATACATGCTTCAGATTATCTGAAAGCATCAAAATTAAATCCGGAACTTGCTCCGGTTTTTCCAAGGCATAGGAGTAAATAGTATTGAGGTTATTAAATAATACATGGGGATTTATTTGAGACTTCAGGTATTGCAGTTCCATCAGGGTGTTCTCCTTTTTGATCTGTTCTATCTCCTCCTGATTCTTAAGAAATCTGAACAAAAGCCATACAAAAGAAAAGAAGACGATCGGCACCAATGTTTGCCATAGATAATCTGATAAACACTTCATCAAAGAACATCCGCATTGGGCCAAATAATTACAATAAAGTTGGGTAGCCACCACAGCAACGAACCCTATTAACAGAGCGTAAGGAAGATAGATTTTTCTTTTTATGAAAAAGGGCAGTAATAGTTCATTGTTTATATAAACAATAGCCAGCAAAATAGCAAAATACTGTAGAAACGGATTTGCCGCCCAATAGTAATCCGAAAACACAAAGAGGGAGACAAAGACAAATAACGCCCAGAAAAGCAGGTGTATCAATATCCGCGAAACATTAGTGCTCACAATCTTCATTGGCCATAAAAAACAGAAAAGTACCAAAAAAGCGCAGCTTGTTCAAAAAAGCTGTATCAAATTAAAGTTCGGCGGTACGAACGACAGTTACAGCCTTAAAACACCTTTAGTAAAGCCATAGGGGTCACTGATATAAACAAGGAGGCGGTACGAATATGTTTTTTGCTTTACATGCCATGGTCAGGATAGTTTTAGAGAAACTTAAAAGCCATGATGTATTTAAAAAAGTACTTTTTACTCATATTTCTTCTCGGAATTGGCATTTTTAGCGCCTTTACGCAAGAGCGTAATTTAAGAGTAACTGATGCCAATGGGAGAGAAAAGCTTTTGGGGATTATTGATGAACAAGGCCTCAGAAGCGCCTCTTTTGCAAACTGGTTCAATACTCAATATGATCATTACAAGGTAGATAATAGCACTATAAAAGCTGTATCAGGAACTTTAGAGGCATATACCATAAAGGCTTTTATGGGCACATGGTGCGGGGATAGCAAGCGAGAAGTGCCTAGGTTATACAAGATCTTAAGGGCGGCAAATTTTCCTATGGATCAACTCACCATGGTGGCTGTAGATTACATAAAGCCAAACTATAAAAAAAGCCCTACCGGGGAAGAGAAGGGATTAAATATTGTAAAAGTCCCCACCTTTATCTTCTTCAAAAATGGCAAGGAAGTCAATAGAATTATCGAGTTTCCGGTAACCTCTTTGGAAAAAGATATCAGTGCAATTGTGAACGGGAAAAATTACGTGCCGAACTATAGCGATATTCCGGTACTGCCAGTAGATTAAATACCGTTTAAGATTTCTGCCGCGCTGAGAAGGGTTTCATCTGTCTTTGCAAAACAGAAGCGCAGTTGATTATTGTCTTCACCTTCCAGGTTAAATGCCGAGATGGGGATACTGGCCAGGCCTTTTTCTATTGTTAATCTCTTGGCGAGTTCTACGTCGCTTTCTGAACTTATAGCGGAGTAATCCAACAATTGAAAGTAGGTGCCTTGTGAGGGAATATAACTAAACCTTGAAGGGGAAATGGCATTAAGAAATAAGTCGCGCTTTTTCTGAAAAAAAGTTCCCAGGGATTCATAGTGCTCCGGATGCTTCAAATAAGTAGCCAACGCCCTTTGCATAGGGTGGTTTACGCAAAACACATTGAACTCATGAATTTTTTGAAATTCTTTCATTAAGTGCCCAGGTGCCGCACAATACCCCATTTTCCAACCCGTGCTGTGAAATGTTTTACCAAAGGAAGCGCATAGAAAGCTCCTTGATGCAAGGCCGGGATATTTCGCAACACTTTCATGAGGAATCCCATCAAAAGTAATATGTTCATAGGCCTCATCGCTTAAAAGCAAGATATTGGTGTTTTCCAGACAGCGCTGTAACTCTAGCATATCTTCTTTAGAAAAAACCTTCCCGCTTGGATTGTGTGGAGAGTTGATGACAACCATTCTGGTCCGATCATTCAATTTTGCCTTAAACTCTTCCCAATCAATTCTAAACTCTTTTCCTTTCATTTGCATGAAAACCGGATTTCCTCCATTAGAGATTATTGCCGGTTCGTAGCAGTCATAAGCCGGTTTAAAAACAATAACTTCATCACCTGGCCAGACAAACTCTGAGATT
>JBFOMC010000213.1:0-8499 GCA_040830565.1 Flavobacteriaceae bacterium | reverse complement strand
GGTTTAGCTTTGCACTCCTTTTTTTGGCAGCCTATGCGTTAGTGTTTAGGATTGCTACCGGGTTTGCATTTGACTAAGCACCCCAATACCCTTGATGCCTTGCCGGCAGACTGTGGCTGGTAGGCTCTATAACTTGCTTTGCGAATGGAATTACTAAAACAAAACGTTATGGATTCTATTTTGGAAAGTTTTAAAAGACTGAGTGAAGGATTGGTTATTGATTATGTGAGAATACGGATCATTTGTTATGTTACGCTTGCGATGATATTCCTATATACTTTTTTAAATTAAACCGCTCTTTTACGTAGACAGTATTTTAATATGAAATGAATATGAAAAGCATCCGTCAATTGGCGGATGTTTTTTTAATATTAAATATGGAATATTTCCTATTTTTTGGAATATTTCCATATATTAGCTATTCGTTTGAATAGCGATGCAGAAAACCATACTACATTTAGATCTGGACACTTTTTTTGTGTCTGTAGAGCGCTTGCTAGATAGCCGGTTACGCAATAAACCCATTCTTGTGGGAGGATTGAGTGACAGAGGGGTTGTAGCCGCTTGCAGCTACGAAACCCGGGGTTTTGGTATACATTCCGGAATGCCTATGAAGATGGCACGGGAACTCTGCCCTGAGGCCATAACTATTAAAGGGAATGCAGGTACATACAGCAAGCACTCCGATGTAGTTACCGAGATTATCAAGGGGCAAGTACCGCTATTTGAAAAATCGAGCATTGATGAGTTCTATGCAGACCTCTCTGGGATGGATCGTTTTTTTGGCTGCTATCACTATGCCTCGGAACTCAGACGAAAGATCATTAAAGAGACAGGCTTACCCATCTCTTTTGGCTTGTCTGTAAATAAAGTGGTTTCTAAGGTCGCCACCAATGAAGCCAAACCCAACAACCAGCTAAAAGTAGATTTTGGGTATGAAAAACCTTTTTTGGCGCCGCTCTCTATTAAAAAAATTCCCATGGTAGGGGATAAAACCTATCAGACACTTAGGAACCTGGGCCTCAGAAAAGTACAAACGGTACAGGAAATGCCGGTAGATCTTATGCAACGGGTTTTGGGGAAAAACGGAAGGGTAATTTGGAAAAGAGCCAATGGGGTAGATAATACTCCGGTAATTCCATTCTGTGAACGCAAATCTATTTCTAATGAGCGCACCTTTGATAGAGATACTATAGATGTACTAAAACTAAAAGGTATTCTAATTGCTATGGCAGAAAACCTGGCCTTTCAGTTACGGAGAGGAGAAAAGCTTACTGCCTGTATTGCCGTAAAGATCCGCTACTCGGATTTTAATACTTATTCCAAGCAAATGCGCATTCCCTATACCAGCGCCGATCATATTCTGATCCCTAAAATTTTGGAATTGTTCAAGGCCTTGTACAATAGAAGATTGCTGGTTCGCCTGGTAGGAATACGTTTTAGTCATCTAGTACCCGGAAATTATCAGATAGACATGTTTGAGGATACCGAGGAGGCCTTAAATCTGTATGCAGCTATGGATACTATCAGAGAACGCTATGGAGATAAAAGTGTATTAAGAGCTTCTGGCATGGGCGCAAAAACTATTGGAAGAATGCACAATCCCTTTAACGGACAGCCACCCATTGTGCTTGCACACCGGAAACAATAGGCAGTAGCAGTAAATGAATTGTCAAAAACTAATAAAAGTACAGCTCCTCCCCTTAGTTAAGGGGAGGTGATCCGCCTGTTGGCGGAGCGGAGGGGTTTGCAAAATCAAAACTCCCCTTTTTTCTCCGCCAACTGGCGGAGAATTCATTCCCCTCTTCATCACAAGAGGGGAGCTGAAAATGAAGAGAATTAAAAGGATCTGAACCCAAATTGAAATTTGGGATTTGGAATTTGGGATTTGGAATTTATACATGTATCTCAATTGCCACACATATTACAGTCTTCGCTACGGTACCTTCTCGGAACTGGAGCTCCTGCAATTGGCGCAAGAGAACCAGGTTACCCGCCTTGTACTTACAGATATCAACAACACTTCTGCTGCCCTTAACTTTGTACGTAAAGCCCCCGAATATGATATCACTCCTATTTTAGGGATCGATTTTAGGAATGGAGTAGATCCTTGTTTTGTAGGAATTGCTAAAAACAACAAAGGATATCAGGAACTGAATGCCTTTTTGTCTGAGCATTTGCACAATGAAAGAGAACTGCCATCAAAAGCTCCTCGTTTTGAAAATGCCTATGTAATATATCCTTTTGAAAAAGTAGTAAGGAGTGATCGGACCAGATTTGCAAAACATGAATTTATCGGGGTCTCTGTCGTAGATCTCAGAAGGCTACCCTTTTCCAGATTGAAGGAACAGCAAGACAAGCTTGTGGTCCTACAACCCGTAACCTTTAGGAATAAGCGCGATTTTAATGCGCACCGTCTTCTTAGAGCTATTGATAATAATGTATTGTTGAGTAAGCTTCCTTTAGATGAGCAAGCCACTGAAGAAGAAAAAATGTTTCCTATCCGAAACCTGGCAACAGCCTTTTCAGAATACCCTTTTATTCTGGAAAATACGGAACTGCTCATAAATTCCTGCTCTATCCATTTCGATTTTTCAAAAGAACGGAAACCCCAGAATTTACAGTCGTACAATCAAACAAAAGCAGAAGATGAAGACATGATAGAACGCCTGTGCTATGAAGGCTTGCCCTATAGATATCCTGATGGCGGAGATCGCATTCATGCGCGACTCCAAAAAGAGCTGGCACTTATCAAAGAAAAAGGTTTTGTGTCCTATTTCCTTATTAATTGGGATATTGTTTCTTATGCCAGAAAATGTGGATTTTATTATGTGGGAAGAGGTAGTGGAGCCAACAGTATTGTTGCCTACCTGCTTAGGATCACCGATGTGGACCCCATAGAGCTCGATCTTTACTTTGAACGCTTTATTAATCTTTACAGGGCTAATCCGCCCGACTTCGACATTGATTTTTCCTGGAAGGACCGGGAAGAAATGACCCGTTATATTTTTGAACGCTTTGAACATGTAGCTCTTTTAGGCACCTATGTTACGTTTAAAGAAAGAGGCGTAATACGGGAGTTGGGAAAGGTATTCGGACTTCCCAAGGCGGAAATCGATTTCTTGTCTGAAGGACGTTATCAGCTTTCAAAGCTCGATGAGGTTTCACAACTTGTATTAAAGTATGGCCGTCTTATAAAGAATATGCCTAATTACCTCAGCATTCATGCAGGAGGTATTCTGATAGCAGAGAAACCCATCCATTACTTTTCTGCTACACATCTGCCTCCAAAAGGTTTTGCTACTACGATGTTCGATATGGTTATAGCCGAAGATGTAGGCCTGTATAAGTTCGATATTCTGGGACAACGTGGCTTGGCAAAGATTAAGGAGACCTTACAGATTCTGGAACACAACAGGCCGGAGGATTTTTCAACAATAGACATTCACAACATCAAACAATTTAAAGAGGATCCCAGAATTAACAACCTTATAAAAACCGCACAATGCATGGGTTGCTTTTATGTAGAATCACCTGCTATGCGGATGTTATTGAAAAAATTAGAAGTTGATAACTATCTGGGCCTGGTAGCTGCTAGTTCTATCATCAGACCCGGAGTGGCTAAAAGTGGAATGATGCGGGAATACATTCTTCGGCATCGAAATAAAGGAAGGGCAGAGGAAAAAGCCCATCCCGTAATGTTAGATATTATGCCAGACACCTACGGGGTAATGGTATATCAGGAAGATGTCATAAAGGTAGCTCACTATTTTGCCGACCTTACCTTGGGAGAGGCCGATGTGCTCAGAAGGGGAATGAGTGGAAAATTTCGTTCCCGGGAAGAATTCCAGAAAGTAAGGGAAAAATTCGCCGATAATTGCCGAAAAAAAGGCTATGATCAAAAATTGATAGACGAGATTTGGCACCAGGTAGCCAGCTTTGCGGGTTATGCTTTTGCTAAAGGGCATTCTGCTTCTTATGCCGTAGAGAGTTATCAGAGCCTTTTTTTAAGGGCTTATTATCCCCTGGAATATATGGTTGCAGTACTTAATAATGGAGGCGGCTTCTACCGATCCGAGTTTTATGTACACGAAGCCAGAATGATGGGAGCCACTATACATGCTCCTTGCATCAATAAAAGTGTGGCTGTGAATTGTATTTACGGTAAGGAAATCTACCTGGGATTTATGTATCTCAAAGAGTTAGAGCAAAGAGTGATGGAACGCATCCTAAAAGAAAGATATCAGCATGGTCCGTTTCATGCTTTGGAAGACTTCCTAGACAGGGTGGTCATTTCCATAGAACAAGCAAGTATCCTAATTAGGATGGATGCTTTTCGCTTTACCGGAATCAATAAACACGAATTGTTGTGGCAAGCCCATCTCTTCCTTTCTAAGGGAAATATTATAGATCATCCTAAATTATTTCCTCCCACCCATAAAGAATTTGAGATCCCCAAACTGCATACTACAGATTTGGAGATGGCTTTTACCCAATTGGAATTGTTAGGTTTTCCGCTTTGCAGTCCTTTCGACTTGTTGGCCACCCCTCCTGCGAACATCAACGGGAGTAGGGACCTGGGAAAATATTTAAACAAACATATAGATATTTATGGCTATATGGTGACCGTAAAAAATACGGATACGCATCATGGGAAACGGATGCACTTTGCCACTATGGTAGATCAGCAAGGAGAGGTCTTTGATACGGTACTCTTCCCACCTGTAGCTGCTAAATATTATTTTAGAGGTAGAGGTATTTATAGATTTTATGGGAAAGTGGTAAGTGAATTTGGGTTTTTGAGTATAGAGGTCATTAAAATGCAAAAGCAAGATTATATCCCAGACCCCCGCTATGCGGAAATGAAGACAAGCAGCAGATTGTTGAAACGGAAGGAGAAAAATGATCAGTCGGCGGTCCGTAGTAGCAGTCGGCCATAATCAGTATGGGGAGTAGTTGGCAGAGCCTGGTGATCAAATAGCAAAAGACACAAAACGTAATTTTCTAACTCCTAACTCCTAATTCCTAAATCCCATAACACCATGAACTTCCGGGGTAATACCCACCCCTCCCCAGTTTCAAGATAAGGCCTATAACTGAAACTTCCTTGCAGTAAACTAATGATCGTTTAAAGTCGGACCTTAGATAAGGCTTAAGTACCCTTAAATTCAGCTGATGCCGGTTTCGCAGACAGCTTACAACTGCTTCAGTTTAATATTCCTATACTCCACTTTCATTGGTGGGCCAACATGTACCTGCATTCCTAGCAGGCCGGAAGCACTTCGATTTATAGTATCATTATCAGTAACATCACTCATAAGTACTCCATTAACATAATGCTTTAACCTATTCCCATTGATAACCAGATGACATTCGTTCCAGCCCTCATTAATTCTGGTCTTTAAAGAATCAATATGTCCTAAAGATCCGCTGATCTCCCTACTTTGCCAGGCATTATTTTTAACATTCCCTCCAAGGTCTCCTTCGCTCTGACTATTGATAATTGCCACTTCCCCACGGTAAGCAAGGGTGGTTCGTTTACGTTCCTCATAATTTTGGCCTGTATACCTGTGCTTCCCGTCAATGTCTGCCTGATAGCCACGAAGTGCATATGGAATGGTGTCCAACCGGTCGCTCCTGTAATTAATACCGCTATTCCCGTTTTCGGAGATCCTGAACTCTAACTTTAGCTCAAAATCCTCAAGTTGCTTCTCATTCCAAATAATAAATGTATTGTGCTTAAGCACAGTCTCCGGGGTTATTTCGCCTACCAAATTGCCATTTTCTACGCGCCAGTAGGTGCTGTCTCCCTCCCAGCCATCAAGGGAATTCCCATTGAATATCTGTTCAAAATCGCTTTCGGCATTGGAGGTTTTGAATTGCTCCTCCACCTTTTTCTCTTCCTTTTTTTCACCACAACCTACTATAGAGCATAAGAGGGCAAGGGCAATAAACAAAATATTTAATGGCAATTTTAAAGAGGTTATTTTAGAAGCCATGGTGCTGATTTTTATTGTTCCTTTAAAGGTTTTGTTTTTAAAGTGAATTTGCAAATCAAATGTTTAAATTTGATAGAATTGATGTAAAACTTCTGTCTTACATCCAAAACTGCCATCATGAATATAGCCATGTTAGGCTCCGGATTTATAGCTCGGTTTTATGCGGAGTCCCTCCACTCACAACGAAGAAAGGACTGCATAGTTACCGTGTATTCCAGAGACCTTAAAAATGCAAAACGCTTTGCTGAAGACTATAATTTACCTCACCATACCAATACGATGGAAGAGGCTATAAACAGGGAGGAGGTGGATGTAGTGCTGATAGCATTATCTAACGATCTGCATGAAACGGTGGTGGGCTTGTGTGCCGAGGCTAAAAAAGATGTCATTTGTACTAAGCCCCTTGGACGAACAGCCAAAGAGGCAAAGCGGATGCTTGACCTGGTTGAGGAAGCCGGTATTTTTGGCGGCTATCTGGAGGATCTGTGTTACACTCCAAAGTTTTTAAAATCTATGGAAAGTATTCAAAGGGGTAGTATTGGAAGAGTATTGTGGGCTAAGTCCAGAGAAACACATCCGGGGCCACATAGCGATTGGTTTTGGGATAAAGAAAAATCTGGTGGTGGAGCCATTATAGATCTGGGCTGTCATTGTGTGGAGATTAGCAGGAATTTTATCGGTAAGCATGTAAAACCTCTTGAGGTTATGTGCTGGGCTGATACCCAGGTACATCCCATTGAAGCGGAAGACCATGCTATCGGACTTGTAAAATACGCAAACGGAGCTATCGGACAGTTTGAGGTTAGTTGGGCTTTTAGAGGAGGGATGGATCTAAGAGATGAAGTTATGGGAACGGAAGGAACCATATGGGTCAATAGTTTTTTGAGAACAGGTTTTGAAATGTTTACCAGCGGCCAGGGAGAAAGTTATGTGGCTGAAAAAGCTGAAACCAATAAGGGCTGGCTGTTTCCGGTAGGGGATGAGGCTCATGAACTGGGATACTCTCATATGTTTACAGATATGTTTAATGCGATTGAAGAAAAGCGCGATCCCTTAGAGACTTTTTATGACGGTTACGTGGTGAACGCTATTTTGGATGCAGCTTACAAATCTGCCGAAACTAAAGCTTGGGAAACTGTAATCCTGGAAGATTGGCGAGGGGAGGATGCGGATAGTTATCAAATAGAATATACTTCTTATGACGACCAGTTCTATCTTATCAAAGAAGAAGTACTGCCGAATAAGGATATAAAACTTATTCTAAAAGACAAGAAAACAGGGGAGGTAATTCAGAGGATAAGCTCCTAGGATTTAAATTTTTCTATAGTCCGATCCCTATCCGGACTTAACCAATCAGCTTCGGTATCCCCATCAAAACCTTTAGCCGAGGAAAGCTTAATGGCGTCATTGTTAACTTTTTCTAGAAGTGTGTAACTGGCATGCTGCCCCTCTTTGTATGGGCTATTACGGGCAGCGTTATAACAGCAAATAAGAGACCATCTGGAGTGCTCAGAGTGGTTTTGATCTGAACGGTGCAAAATATTACAATCAAAAAACATGGCATCTCCAGGATCCATTTCACAATAAACTAAAGGGAATTTAGTCTTAGCAACGTTGACCCGTTCCATATCCGCGCCGGCCTGGTCTCCGGTAAGCGTATGATCTACTCTCCCAATGGCTTGAGACCCTTTTAGTACCTGAAGGCACCCATTTTCTTTGGTGGCTTTGTCCACTGCTATCGTAACGCTGGTCAGCAGAGGCTGCAAAAGACCGAAATGATACCAGTAACCATAATCCTGATGCCAGGTCCAGGCACCTCCAACTTTGGCATCTTTCAAGATCATCTTAGAATGATAGTGGTATACTTCTCCCTCAAGCAGCGCTTCAGCGACATCAACAATTCGCTTACTTCGGGCGAAAAGACCATAGATATTTTCTCCGGGATGGTTCCAAATACTAAGTCTGACATTTCCTCCTTCTCCGTCGTCCCTGCCATAGGAACGGCGATCCAGCTCCTTGTCCTTTAATGCGGCAGTTTTGAGTAGCTCAATTTCCTCTTTATCAAAAAGATTTCTGAGGATTAAAAAACCATCTTTTTTATAAGAGTTTAGTTGCTCTGTGTTTAACATAGATTGTAGATATCGGTGAAAATAAAATTACAAAATAATGCCTAAAGCTCTTAATTCTTTGCGATTGAGATGGAAGTCCCTTTCCTCCATCCGGGACAGGCAAAACAGAGTTTTTAAATTGGTACAAATTGGACGAGATCCCTTCGCTCTACTCGGGATAGGTAAAACGAAGTATTGTGAATAGGCTGCGTACATGGGCGTGATCCCTTCTCTATGGTCGGGATAGGCTCAACTTAGTAGTTTTGAATTCGGTCAAGCCCTCTTCAAAACTTAGTTTCGCTAGCAGTGCTCTTGGAACGAGATCCCTTCCCTATGGTCGGGATAGGCAAAACAAGGTTTTACCTAATAAAAAAAGAGCCCTATCTTTTTTG
>JBFOMC010000212.1:0-25181 GCA_040830565.1 Flavobacteriaceae bacterium | reverse complement strand
GCTTACTGCTTACTGCTTACTGCTTACTGCTTACTGCTTACTGCTTACTGCCTACTGCTACCTCTCATTCTAACACAGGCGGATTTAGGGTATAGCCCAACTGCTGTAAAAGCTCCAATTCATTGAAATAGACATCTTCTTTGATCATTTTTCCTGCCGAATTGAATTGAATGGTCGTATGTCCGCCCACCATAACCTTCTTTCCCGTCGGTGGAAATTCGCCGAAAATTCCGGTGTTTGTTCCACGATACACCCATTGTACAAAGAGATTATTGTTGCTGATCTTCATATTCTCAATGGCCACTTTTCCGTCCGGAAATCCCTGGAAGTAAACATGCATATTAGCTTCCATCTCATTCAGGTTGTCGACAATCTGGATCCCGTTAAGATGCTTGGTATAATTCTCGTCCAGAACATTTCTTAGGCTATCCATATTGGCCTTGTTCCATGCGTGCTCAATAAAGCTGTGAAAATTTTCTTTTAGAAGCTGTTCATAGGAGTGCATGGCTAAATCACCATTTTTCCCGCCTTTATGGTCCCTACAGGAAAAGGAGAAGAATATCACCATCAATACCACCAATGAACCTACCTTCATAATATAGTGTTTCAGACGTTAGGGGGATATTATCTTAAGAGATTAGCTCTAAACAAATGATTTTAAGGGAGTTTTGAAAAGGGCTAAGGATGAACGGCACTGAATTTTGTCCGAACGGCCTGTTTTGGTTATCTAACTCTATTTGCACTAAAAGTTGTATATTTAACATTACTCGTTTCCCCCGGATGAGAATCAACCAGAAATGAGCAACACTTTATGGAGAGCCCTATTAGTCCTAGTAATTCTTCTGGGGAATTACAGGATGCTTAGTTCTCAGATTGTCGACTTCAACAGAGAAAACCCTTACAGCAAAGTTTTTGTGCAAACCGATAATTTCGGAATTTCCTATTTAGACACCCTTGAGCTTGCCTATCTCAGCGCCCGGAAAGAAGATCTGAAATTCTCTATTCTGAATGATTTGGCCTACTATTGGCATACCAGGAACCTCAATAAGGCCATGGAATACACCCATGAAGGTCTTGCACTTACGAGCAAAAGTCAGAACACCCTTTGGGAAGGAAGATTTCAGATAACAGCAGGAGCCATTCTGTTGCGCATGGAAAAATTGGATAGCGCTCAAAGCGTCTTGGAAAGTGCCAAGCAAAAGGTAATCAAAGAAGATCTTCCCTTTTTAAATACCCAGCTGGGATATGTATATGAACGGAGGGGCCTTTTGGGAAGAGCCGCTGACTATGCACTAGAATCTTTGAAACTGGGCAAACAACTTAATGACACTAAGGCCCTGGCACTTGCTTATAGTGATCTTAGCAATTTGTTTTGGAAGCAATCTAAATTCAAAAAAGGTTTGGAATATGGACTTAAGTCCATTGAATATTTTGAAGAAAGGAACTTGAGCGATCTCGATTATGATTTTACGTTATACGTCGTCGGAAATAATTATCTGGAGCTTAAAAATTACGAAGAGGCCCTGAGATACTATCAGCATTCTATAGCAATTGGAGAACGCTATGGCTTTTATAACAACTTGAGTGACGTCTATATTTCCCTGGTCGATCTGTATGCGTATCTCAATAGATTTGATGAGGCCGAAATAGCGGGGCAAAATGCCTTGAAATATGCAGAATTATTGGAGAATGATTTTATGATAATGCGCTCCCAGCTTTCCATTGGAAAGCTTCAAAACCTTCAGGGAAAATACCTTAGCGCCATTGAAAGTCTGACCAATTGTATTACTACTGCAACCGAAGATTTTGGAGATAAGTTCTATTTGAGCATGGCCTATGAGACCTTGGGGAAAGCCTATGCCGGAAATCACCAATACCAGGAGGCTTATCAGGCTTTCGGGGAGTATGACAAACTAAAGAACAGCGTCTTTACCGCGGAGGCAGATCATCGCATTTCACTGCTTCAAACAGAATTTGACGTTGCCCAAAAAGACGGAACAATTCAATTACAGGAAAGCCAGATCCTTAAACAAAAAACTACACAGAAATTTATAATCATTATTGCGGGCTTATTGGCCATGTTACTTTTCCTGGCCTATAAGGCCATTCAGGGCAACGTCAGAAAAAATAAACAGCTCCAAAAACAGAACGAAGAGAAAGAATTTTTACTTAAAGAGATCCATCATAGGGTAAAGAATAATCTGGAAATAGTTTCCAGCCTCCTATCCCTCCAATCGGCTCAGATTAACGACACAGATATTACGGAATCCATTCAGAAAAGCCGACAGCGAGTACAAAGCATGAGTATGATTCACCAAAAACTATATCAGGGCAAAAGTCTGGCGGCCATAGAAATGAAGGATTACTTTGTAAACCTCGGAAACTACCTGATAAATTCCTACGGGGCTGGCGATAGAATAGAGCTCCATTGTGAGATGGATCCATTAGAACTTGATGTAGACATGGCGATCCCTATTGGGCTTATTGTCAATGAGTTGCTTACAAATGCTATGAAATATGCCTTTCCCCAAAATCGAAAAGGCATCATCAACATTTCTTTAAAAGAAATTGACAATATTTTGCAGCTTACCGTTAGAGATAATGGTATAGGAAGGCGGCAAACACAAAGGGGGACGGGTACAGGTTTTGGAACACAACTGATTGAATTATTAACCCGCCAGCTCGATGGCAAGATGCAGCTGAATGCCAAAAAAGGAACGGTTGTTTCTTTTGAATTTCAACATCATAAAGCCGCCTAGTTATGGGAAACGCTACGAGAATTTTAATTGTTGAGGATGACATGATCATTGCAGCTAATCTATCCTTGCAATTGACCAATCTGGGATATGAGATCGTTGGGATTGAAACCAGGGGCGAGGAAGCCTTGGAACATGCCCGACTTAATACGCCGGATATTATTTTAATGGACATTAACCTTAGGGGGGCTTTAGACGGGATTGAAACGGTAAAAGCTATTCAGGAATATATTGATGTTCCTATAATTTATCTTACTGCCAATAGCGATGAAACCACTTTTATGAATGCCCGGTCTACGCGTCCTCATGCCTTTATTTCAAAACCCTTTAACCCAGTAGATCTCCAAAGAACAGTGGCCTTAGTGGCAGAGCAAATAAGTAAAAATGATACAACAAAAAGCCCCGTGCAGGCTGAGATGTCTGTTATGAACGACCGCATCTTTGTTCGTCATAATGGGCAAATGCTGAAATTGTTGTTGGAAGATATCTTATACATAGAAGCAGACCGAAATTATTGCCATATTGTAACCCACCAAAACAAAATACTAGTTGTAAGTACGTTAAAGTCTATTGAAAGTGAGCTGCCACCTGCTCATTTCATAAGGGTACACAGGTCCTATGTGGTAAATCTTTCCAAACTAGACGTAGTCGCAGACGGCCATCTTGAGATAGGTCGGAAGGTGATTCCGGTAAGCAGATCTTACAAAGAGTACCTGATGTCCAGGTTACACACCATCTGAGGAAAACTGCAAACTTCTATTCCTGCTTCTTTTTCATTAGAGAAGCGATCTCTTTGGCCCCTTGAGATCTTTGCTTTAACGCTCCGATAATACGCTCATGATCCTGCTCTCTTCCCTGGGAAAGTTTGTAAGCTGCCTCAATTTCGGTGATGATAATTTTAAAACCAACAACGCCTTTTATTTGTCTCATGGTTTTGTCTGAAAGATTGTAAAGAGATAGGGGTTGGGCTGACTGCCGCTCATATTTATCAACCAATCTGTGAAGAGATTCCAATACCGCTTCTTCGTCAAGAACTTCCAGGCTTCCGTAAACATGTACCGCTACATAGTTCCAGGTGGGTACTTCTTCTTCGACATACCAGGATGACGAAACATAGCTGTGCGGTCCGTTAAAAATACAAAGTACTTCCTTGCCTTCCTCAAAATGCTTCCATTGAGGATTTGCCTTGGCAATATGCCCCACGAGGAGGTCTTTGCCCTGCTCGTCAACCTCAAGTTCCAGCGGAATATGAGTAGCCCATGGCCTGCCGTCTACCTGATTAACAAGGATAGCAAAGGCATTCTCTTTTAGAAACTCCTTGACCTCTGTAAGGTTTTCGTTTTTGTATTTAGGAGGTATAAACATAGGACCAAACGGAAATAAAATTTTAAAGGGATTTGTCAGTATTTCTCAAGTCGAGAGCTAAGTTAAGTTGAAAAATACAGTTAACACTACAACCCACTCCTGAATTTTGACAACTCGGTAGGCTTTTTTTAAAAGGCCTGACGAAACATCGCAATTTTGCCTCATCAAATAATCTTAAATTAAATAAAATGAAAAATTTAATTCTTTTAGTAGTTTTTTTAACAGGATCAATGCTAATGGCACAAGATCAGTACACCAAAGGAATGCAAAAGGCATTTTCTTTATGGGGAGAGGGGAAGACAGTAGAGGCCTCAAATCTTTTTGAACGTATTTCAACGGTTGAAATGGACAACTGGCTACCTTCATATTATGTGGCACAGATAAACACTGTTATTTCGTTTGGCGAAACAGACAAGGACAAATTGACCCAACAGCTGGGTAAGGCCCAGGAATTTATCGATCTTGCTAAGGGGATCTCTCCTAATAATCCTGAGATCTTGATACAACAGGCTATGATCCATACTGCTTGGATTGCTTATGACGGAGCTACCTATGGCATGGAATTGTCTGGCAAGAACGCAGTACTATATAGCAAAGCTTTGGAATTGGCGCCGGACAATCCCCGGGTAGTCTTCTCTAAGGCCGAATGGGATATGGGCTCGGCCAGGTATTTCGGAAAAGACATTACTCCGTATTGCAAGGATGTTGAACGTGCCATAGAACTTTTTGCTAATTTTAAGCCTGAAAGTGATTTTCATCCAAATTGGGGCCAGGACAGGGCTCAGATGGTGCTCGAGAATTGTGGCAAAGATGGCAAAGACAGCAAAGAGGAGTAGTCTATATTTGAATAAGGCAAAATGACTCAGATGAGATATATAGTAAAAACACTGATGCTCGGGATATTGATAGGGGTTATAATCTCTTTGATCTTTCTGGGCATTGAATTCCTGTCAAAAGGTTCTGTTGTATTTGACAATATCTATTGGACCGGTATAGGATATAATTTACTGTATTCCATCGTTTTAACATTGATCATTGGTACTTTTTTCGACTATCTCAATCATAAGGTAGTCTGGAAAAAATACGGGAAATACAGAATACTTATCGGCGCAGTTGGGGGAGTGGTACTTACCATGTTGGGTGTCCTTTGGCTAAGAATCCTTATACGAATGGGGTTTGAGGGAGCCAGTTGGGAGGAATTTATAGCCGGTGAAAGGGCCCTTTATTACGTCATCGCCCTTTTGATCACCATGGTCGTCTCTATCTTCTTTCACGCGCTCTACTTCTATAGGGCTTTACAAGAGAAGAAGGTCAAGAAACACAAAATCATCGCTGGAACTGCCTCTGCTAAGTTCGATGCTTTAAAAAACCAATTAGATCCTCATTTTTTATTCAATAGCCTAAACGTGTTAACCAGCCTAATTGATGAGGACACTAACCAAGCGCAAAAATTCACCACCTCCTTGTCTAAAGTGTACAGATATGTTTTGGAGCAAAAAAATAAAGATCTTGTTACGGTAGATGAGGAGTTGAAATTTGCGAAAACCTACGTACAACTCCTTAAAATGCGTTTCGAGGATAGTATCATCTTTAACATTCCCGAGAAATCGAGTAATCCGGATGCCAAAATAGTGCCTTTGTCACTTCAGTTGCTCCTGGAGAATGCTGTTAAACACAATGTGGTTACCGCATCAAGGCCATTACATATTAAAGTATTCGAGAAAGACGGAATGCTCACAGTGAGCAATAATCTGCAAGAGAAACAGGTGGTGAAAAAGAGCAGTGGGGTTGGGTTGGTTAATATTCAACAACGGTATAACATCCTTTCGGTCAGAAAGGTCTCCATTGATAAAACCGATACTAGTTTTAGTGTGGCCCTCCCTATGTTAACTAAAAAAATATCTGTTATGGAAACCCAAAAATCATTTATAGCTGATAAGAGATATCAAAAAGCGAAGGAAAGGGTAGAGGCAATAAAAGGATTTTACGGAAACTTGACGGCCTATTGTATTGTCATTCCTTTCCTGGTCTTTCTAAATTATAGAACAACGGATTTTCCCTGGGTGATCTTCCCTATTTTGGGCTGGGGATTCGGGCTTTTAATGCATGGCATGGAAGCTTACGGATACAACCCTCTATGGGGGAAAAGATGGGAAGAAAGGAAGATAAGAGAACTAATGGAGAAGGACGACTTTTAGTTTTTTTGCTTTGCGAGAACTTCTACAATTCATCCATCTTAAACAACAACTCGGAAGTTCCAATTTTAGAATAATACATTGATTTCGGAATTTTGAAATAGAATTTAAAGCTGAGAACAATGGAACTTAAAACAACAACCATGCAAGACCTTAACAAAGAAAACAGATACTTCAAAGCCAAAGAAAGGGTAGAAGAGCTCAAGAAATTTTATGGCAATCTAACTGCCTATATCCTAGTAATATCATTGCTGGCCGGGATCAATTATTGGACTAATGAATGGAGGTATATGTGGTTTCTATGGGCGGCTTTCGGATGGGGAATAGGACTCCTTTTCCATGCAATAAATACCTTTAATTTAAATCCATTTTTTGGAAGAGATTGG
The DNA here is from genome assembly GCA_040830565.1 of Flavobacteriaceae bacterium. Lineage (GTDB taxonomy): Bacteria > Bacteroidota > Bacteroidia > Flavobacteriales > Flavobacteriaceae > JAFMPW01. Next base: position 18,479 of record JBFOMC010000212.1, on the reverse strand, counting down.
GAACAAAGAAAGATCAGGGAGTTCATGGAAGATGAAGACCATAAAACTCGCTGGGAGTAGAAGAGATAAACACCTTACAAATAGAATAGATCATGAGAGCGCAAAACGAGGAAAAGCTAAAAAGAGCGAAGAAGAGAGTTGAGGAAATGAAGGGCTTTTATATTCATTTTGCCGTCTATCTTGCCGTAAATATTTTCATTCTTGTAAACATCTACATTCACAAATTAGATGATGGAGAGAGCTTTTGGCAATGGGGTCATTTCTTTACGGCAATATTTTGGGGATTAGGTGTGCTGTTCCATGCAGCCCATGTTTTTAACCTTATGCCTTTTTTTGGAAAGAAATGGGAAGAAAGACAGATTCAGAAGTACATAGAAAAGGACAAAAGAGAAGCTGAAAAATACAGATGATGGAAAGTGAGGAACAATATCTGCAAAAGCTAGAAAGAGCTAAGAAAAGAGTTCAGGAGCTCAAAGGCTTTTTCAAGCACGTTAGAGGATTTATTATCGTCAATGTACTGCTACTACTCTTACGCGGCGGGATTCTGAATTTTATCACCGTAAATGGTGAACCATTAGATGATTCTGTCTTAAGATGGGTAGACTTAAATTTTATTTTAACCCCTGTATTATGGGGCATTGGACTTCTTATTCACGGGATATATGTTTATCGCTACAAGTTTAGCTTTCTCAAAAGCTGGGAGGAAGAACAGATCAAAAAATATATGGAGGAAGACCAACATAATGCGGATAAGTATAAATAAGTAATTATGAATGTATTGATTATTGAGGATGAAAAACCAGCAGCCCGAAGGCTGGCCAGATTATTGGCAGAATTGGAGGTTCCTGAACCAACCATGTTACACTCCGTGGAAGAGTCTATAGGATGGTTCCAAAACAACGAACATCCTGATCTAATTTTTCTGGACATACAATTGTCTGATGGTTTGTCTTTCGAGATTTTTGAGAATGTAGAAGTACATAGTGCCATAATATTTACTACGGCTTATGACGAATACGCGCTTCAGGCTTTTAAATTGAATAGTATTGATTATTTGCTTAAGCCTATTGACGATGAAGAACTGGAAGCCGCATTAAAAAAATATCAGCAAATGGCGGCAACTAAAAAAAAAATAGCACTCGACTTTGAAGATATCAAAACACTTCTTGTAAATCCCCTGGAAAGGGAGTATAAAAAAAGATTTACGGCTAGAGTGGGTCAACATATAAAGATCATAAATGCCGATGAGATAGAGTGTTTTTACAGCGAGAACAAAGGAACTTATGCCGCCACTACAGATGGTAGAAACTACTTATTAGATACCACCCTTGAACATCTGGAATCTGAACTGCAACCCAAAGTCTTTTTTAGGGTAAGCAGAAAATTCTATGTCAATGTAAACCATATCAAAGACATTATTTCATACACTAATTCTCGACTTAAAATTATTTTGAATCGTTTCAAGGAGCAGGAGATTATTGTGAGCAGGGAGCGCGTAAGAGATTTTAAGTTATGGTTAGAGTGAAAGACTATTACATAAAGCTTTAGAGCGCAGGAGATAATCCAATTGAAGCTCACTGCTTTTTTTCTATTCTGTTGTCGTCAAAGGAAGAGGGTAGCAGCTGAGGAATAAGTTTTATAAAAATTGGCAGGAGCACTGCTCCGCCGGGTAAGATGAAAATGGCCAGAGAAGGAATGCTTTTAAAGATATCTAAAAGCTGATTTTGTACCTTTTTCTTTTCCTCTACACTTAAGTCCTTCACTGTTGATTTGGAAATCAGGTTCATTAACTCTTTACTTTCAGACAGTTCCTTTTGAAGTCTTTTACTATTTCTTAATATCAGTTTATTAACCACCCTAGACATGCTATCATAGAATTGCATGGCCATGTTACTGTCATTTAAGAAGGGAGCTTTTTTGGCATTCTTCTCAAAGAACGTTGTAATCTCTTCAATAGATCTTCTTATTTCTTTTGGGCTAAAGCCCATATCTGTACCAATCCCGTAAAGGAATTCAGACTCCTGATACTCCAGGGTTTTGTCTTCCCATAGTGTAAGGCAGACGATGTCTAGTAAAAACCGCTTTTCCCATACCAGGGGATAATTTAACAGTTGATCTCTGTAAGAACCATCAAATTGTTGTTGCTCCTCACTGATGAAGGTCAATGAAGATTCGAACAGTTGCAAGAGCTTTTTATCACTTTTATTTTCTTCCTTGGAATGAAGTGCATGATAGGTTACGTTGATAGCTATGTACTCTAGTTTCTGGGCATACTCCTTAATTTTTGACCCGTCATCAAGGAAGGCTTTGAAGGTCAGCACGTCCACGAACAAAAGAGAATTGGTGATAATGCTATTAAAAGTCTTACTGATCACATTATCTTCCAGGTAAACTCTGGAATCTATCAATTTCTCTAACTGAGCAGAGGTTTTTTTTCCTGTAAGTATTTTATTTAGAAAAGAGATACTTCCAATACCCAGTTCCTTATAAAAATTAAAGACGGCGTTAAGAAATGATTCAAAATCAGCCTCGGGCCTTTTAAAATGATATACATAGTAAAGACCTGTAAGCAGGTTTATCTTGGCCTTTTCATCCTGAGACAAACTATGTTGTGTGGTAATAAACCTCGGGATCTTCACATTGATGCCATAGACAAATCCCGTTTGTTTTAAACTGCCATACAACTGTCTAAAGTCTGGGTACCGCTGCTCATTGTCTTTGACAATTGAACCGAATTTGTCTATCCAACCCGTTGCTGAGGGGTTCATTGGCAGTTAATTTAGAACATCAAAAATAGCCCAAAATATAGGAATATACGTATTCGTCTACATTTTAAAAGCTAGGTGAAGGATGAAGGCTTTGGATGTTTAACGAATCTTTAACATTTAAAACCAAACCCTCCAAACGGTACTCCGTAGGTAGTAGCAAATCTAAAAATCTAATAAAATTAAAAAGATGAAAAAAACAAAACTAATGTTCAGGTTGACAGCTCTGGCGGCCATAGGGAGTGTTTTAGTTGCAGCAGATCATATAGACGCTCCTTGGTCTATGGGAACTACGGCGGATATTGCGGACTATTTTGCCTTTGAACCGGTTGAAGGTTCCAATAGCACCACTTTTGTAGTGGATCTTCAATCTAATGTATTGCCAGATCTGGCATACGGCACTTTTGATGAGGATGTCCTCACCGAAATCAATATTGATGTTGACGGAGATTTGATTGAAGACATGGTCATACAGGCTATTCCCCGGGATGGTACCATGTATTTTTTCATGGGGACTGCACTACAAACTGGTCTAGATAGCCAAGTAATGATCGATGCTCCCCTTGGAGCGGTGGAAATTTCAGGATCTACAGCAATTGTCGAAACTACAACCGATGGAGTCAAACTGTTTGCGGGACCGCGACAGGACCCTTTCTTTTTTGACTTTTTTCAGTTCAATGCCGTAATAGGCGGAATGGCTCCGGAAGGTTTTAAGGAAGCAAATGAAGCCGAAGACACTTTTAATGGTGCAAATACCATGTCTATTGCGGTTGAAGTCCCCAATGACATGCTCGGAACCCCGACGGCCACAAACTTCCTGGGGATAACGGTGTATAAGACCTGGGTAACCACCAATAAAAAACAATAATAACCTTTAAAAAAACAAAGATGAAATTGAATAATAGAAATTATATGATCCTATCTCTTCTGGCCTTGTTTGCCCTGGTGGGATGCAGCCTGGAAGATGACAGTGTAAATCCAATAGTTATAGCTAGCTGTACAGATGGGATCATGAATGGTGATGAAACGGATATAGACTGTGGTGGATCTTGTACCCCGTGCACTGATGGCGGAATGATGGAACCGGATTTTTCTGGCACTTATGCTCAAGTAGACTATATGGGTAGACCGGGGGTAAATACAGTTTTAAGTGCAGATGGGAACATTAAGGACGCTCATAACGTAGCGATACCTTCCCAAATGACGGCAGCTTTTCAAATGGCGTTCGAGGAAAGACTAGAGGCCTATCATGACGTCTATGCCAACTTACTCGGTTTAGATCCCGCAGATGTGAACTATGAAAACAATATTCTCGGTCTTGATGCTGCTGCCCTAACAGGATATCTTGCTGCTGATGTGCTGGAAGTGGCTCCTGAGGTGGCAACTACCTATTTTAATCCAGGTGCTGATAATGATGGCGACGGAAGAATTTTAGTCCCTGATGGCGATGAGATTGGATTAACTGGAAGAACCCCGCAAGATGATGTTATTGATATTTCTTTGATCCTATTTTTCGGAGGAATGGAAGGAGATCGATTTAGCGGACAGGATACCGATATGGACGGCATCTCAGATTTACCAAGACTGACCTCAGACGGTGTTAACCTGACGGCCTCTATTAGTACAGAATTCCCATATCTGGGAGCTCCTGAATAGGACAATAGTCTATGAAAAAGGAGATTGACTAGGGGAGGAACCAGTTGGTGACCTCCCTTTTTAAAACATATTCTATAACCATAAAGCAACTAAAATGAAATTATTAGTTTATCGGTTGGTGGCGATACTAGGCCTGGCAGGTTGTAACCAAAATAAGGATCAAAGCATAACCCATATTGCAGATTATAACAAGTATCTAAGTTCTAAAGAACCCTCAACTACCACGAAATACTTCGAACTTTGAAATTCTAAAATTAAACCAGATAGTATGCAGCTAAGCAGTTTTGGTGTTGTGGCCAATGAATACACCCGGTTTTTTAAGAATACAGCTGAGATAAAATACCTGAAAATGGCGGAGAAAGCCCTTAAAAGAGCAGTGAAAATAGCAGCTGTCGGGCAAGCTGATTATCATAGGGCCCTGGCAAGAAACTACATCTCTCAGCACCGTTTTAAGGAAGCCCTGAAACACGCTAATGTAGCATTAGATGTAGGTGGTGGACGATTGGAATCCCAATACTTGCTGTTCGATGTACATATGGAGTTAGGCAATTATCACGAGGCAGAGCGGTACCTGGAGAGTTTCAAAAATATGTATGACTCAGGATATTTGATCCGCCTTGCCAAATGGAACGATTACAAGGGAGATCTGAAAACAACCATAAGGTTAATGGAGAGAGTTAAGCAGAAAGTGTTGTCTTCCAAAAACAAAGAAATACAATTATGGGTATTTACGAATCTCGCTGACTATTATGGACATGCAGGGAGAATCAAAGATGCTTACCAACACTATTTGAAGGCGCTGCAATTAGATCCAAAAAATGCCTATGCCAAGAAGGGAATCGCCTGGATAGTCTTTTCTTACGAAAAGAATGCCCAAGAGGCGATGCGTATATTGGATGAGGTTACCAAGACCTTACAAGCTCCCGATTATTATTTATTGAAGGCTCAAATTGCAGAATATATGGCTGAGGATCAGCATAGATTAGATAGTCTGGATAAATATTATAGCCTTGTGCAAAATCCTGAATACGGAATTATGTATAATATTCCTAATGCAGAATTATTTCTTGAGCACCCCCATCAATATAAGAGAGGACTACAATTAGCCGAAGAGGAGGTTAAAAACAGACCTACTCCTGAAGCTTATGGTTTGCTGGCATACGCTTATCTGAAAGACGGGCAGACAGAAAGCGCTATGGAAATTGCTGAAAGTCAGATTCTGGGGAAAACATACGAGCCTGCAATTCTTCTTTATGCGGCAGAAATCTATAAAGCAGGGGGAATAACTGCAAAGGTCGTCGAATTGAGATCGGAACTTTCAGAAGCAGCCTACGAATTAGGCCCGGTAAAGGCGTCCAAAATTCAAGATCTATAAAGCTAGCTGGAACCGCTTGTTGATTTGTTGTTTTTAGGTTGGCTTCGTGTTCATTTCTTTGAACATGAAGCCTTTCTAATACCCTTCATTTGTGATTTTTTTAACTTTTTTGTAGGATTTTATAGATGAAATGCGTATGTTTATCGTCCAAATGTTAAAAACGACCTACTGAAACGCCCAAGTGTTACAGGATTTTTAGAAGAAAATAATCTTAACCAACTTTGATTCATATCCCCCCACGTTATGGAATATTTCTTATTTTTTCTCTGGATTTCAATAATGATCATGTTGTTTTTTAAGGTGTATTACGCCCATCGTGCTTTGCAGAATTCGATGAAAAAGCGTCGCCTATAGCAACATGACTACATTGATGCCTAAATTCTCAGTCTAAAGACTTTCAAGTTGTATTGCAGAGACCTGTGCGGTATTTCTCTTTATATAGCCCTACAACAATTTTCTGATTAAGACCGGAATAAGCAGTAAATCAAAAATTAATGCCGCCAATAGTGTTGTACTGATCATAAGACCAATAGTTACACTGGGTTGGTGAATAGAAAATAAGAGTACCAAAAACCCAAAAAATAAAAGAACAGTAGTGATCACCAAAGGCCTACCTGTTTCCTCAAAAGTTTTTTTCAGAGCATCTTCCTTGCTAAGTCCTTTTTGCATACAGAGTTTGTATTTAGCTAGAAAATGTATAGTGTCATCCACGGCTATCCCAAAGGCAATAGCGAAAACTATAGAGATGGTTGCTTCAAGTGAAATGCCCAAATATCCCAGCAAGGCACCTGCAAATAGTAGAGGTAAAATGTTGGGAACCAGAGATATAAATACTAACTTGACATTTTTAAATAGCGCTACCATCAAAGCACTTACAAGAAGTAAAGCGAACAATAAGCCTTCAATCAGATTATTTCTAATATAGACGGAGTTCTTATCGAGCAATAGTCCTTTTCCGGTGAGTTTAAAAGCTACCAGATTGGTATCTGTCTTTGTTTTAAAGAACTTATCCATATCTGCATAGAATTTTAAAAGGCTATCTGAACCTACATCAAGTACCTTGGCAGTTATCCTTCCCTTCGTTTTAGAGTTGCTAACGAAAGCATTTAGACGTTTTCCTACATATTTTTGAGATTCACGTCTATATTTTTCAAAAGTTTCTTTGGTTTCAGGTAGACGGAAGAATTCCTCCTTATTAAGATGATTGGCTTTATTTAGGGTTTTATGCAGAATGTTAACAGATTGAACGCTCTTGATATACTGTGATTTCAGCATTCTACTACTGGCTTTCTCTATCTCTTTTGCTACCTCAAAATCCGTTACCAAAGCATCCTTTTTAGTCAGAATAGCAACCTCAAGGGGCCTAAAGCCGGAATACCGATTTTGGAAGAAGTCGAAGTCCTGGGCTATTTTAGTTCCCTGAGGAAGACTGGATCTGAACTGGTAGTTGGTATTAATGAGGCTTACGCCATAGGCCAGAAACATCAGAGTGAAGAAGGACGCCACCAGGATAAGCCTTGGATGTTCTCTTGTGAACGTATTGACACGTCTTAATTGCCTATCCCAAAGCCTGGATTTATACGCTTTTTTTGCGCTGTTTTTAAAGTTGAATAACAAGAGAAGGCAGCTGGTGAAAAGAATTACCGTGAGGTACATCAATAGCACACCCATAGCTGAATTCAGGCCAAAATCCCTAATAAAGCGCAGTTTGGAAAACAACAGGGAGGCGAAACCTGCAGCCGTAGTTAAAGAGGTAAGCAAAGTAGAAATACCTACTCCGTTAAGTGTGGTACTCAACGCCTCTTGCTTTGTTGCGCCTTTTTTAACCTCTCTAAGGTAGCCGTCCATGATATGAATTACGTCTGAAGTACCTACAATAACAAGAAGTAATGGATAAAAAAGCGATAAAAGATTTAGCTGTTGCCCGGTTACAGACAATACTCCCATGAACATAAGAATCCCCACAACTACAGAACAGAGTGATATAAGCACTATTCTAAAGTCGCGATAGACCACGAAAAGAACAATGGTAATCAGGAGAAAAGCTGCCAAAGAGGTAATGGCAAACTCTCGTTTCTCCATATTCACTATGGCCTCATAAAATGAAGCTCGACCAATAATATGAGTTTCGGTTAGGTCGTGTTTTTTCAATTGTACGTCTACCGCCTCGAGTAAGGCAACGGATTCCTCATAATTCAGTTCGTTTTTGGTAGTAAGTATGACCACCAAAGATGTGCCCTGCGCATCTATCATGGTATTTAGGTACAAATCACTTTTTTTGATTCTTTCCCAATCCTCAGGGTACCGGTCCGGTTGGTCGAGATGTATGATAGGCAACTTTGTGTATCCAAAGGAGGTTTTTAAAGGGTAGGAGAGGGTAGTTAGAGATGTGGCATTAAGAACACCAGGAAGGCTATCTGCTGCCAGGGAGAATTGATGAAAACGGTTTAAGAACTCTTGCTCAAATACGGAACGCTCATTTTCAACGGCAACTAAAAGAAAATTATCATCCGATCCGAAATCCGTCATAAACTCCTGATAAAATATCAGATCTTCATCTCCTTCAGGGAAAAATTGACTGAAATCAAAGGAAAATTTAAGATTTCCCAGGAGGACTATTGAAAGAGCGGTTAGGGTAGCAAATAAAAGAAGGATTAATTTCTTGTAGGCAAATATTCTGAGCATCCGCATAGGAGGGTTTACGGGCTTCCTGTCCTAAAGGAAACATTTTGATGGCAAGTTACTAAAAGGCAATGGGAATCTCATAAACCGTTTAAGAAAGAACTTCTCCTTACAGTGCATTAAGAAGTGGAGATGGAACCCAAGGTATAAAGTTGATCCATGGTTGGTGTTTCACTTCCTCCAGCAGGTTCCAGGGTAATTCCGAATGCCTCTGATTCATTGGTATTATTAAGCGAAAAAATTTTGTTTTCGTCTTCCATGAAATTTTCTAACAATCCAAGGCTGGTAGGGGTAAGGGGCGATAGTTTAAGTGACCAAACCTGATACACCATCCCGTCTGGAGGTTCTGGTAAGCCCAAAGCATCAATCAGCACTTTTTGATTATCCCGATCCCAATAAACTTTGGCAAATGCTTCCGGTGCCGCTTCCTGGCCTTCTAATGCAACAATGCTAAGATCTCTGTTCCTGATAGTATTTAGCAATTCGGTGGTATTGACCAAGGAATTCCTGGATTCAAAAATTTGCTGCTCAAGTACATCATTTTCTTTGGTAACGATTTCCATGGTGGTTTTTAATTGGTCATTTTCATAGTAGAAATAAAGCAACCCAGCGCCAAATAAAATTGCCGCCGCCCAACCTGTGTAAGCGCCCCAGTTTGTTTTCTTCTTTGGTAATTGTACCACAGTGGTATCTTTCCGCTGCCCAATCCGCACCTTAAGATCATCGAAGCCTTTCCTTCTAGAAATCCTTGGTGCTGATGTACCGCTTAGTGCCAAAATAGATGCTTCTATTTCTTTAATTTCCAGTTTAATCCTCGGATATTCTTTCGCATACCGATATACCTCCATGTTTTCTTCCTCTGTGAGTAAACCGGCAACATAAAGTTCCAGGATCCCTGTTGCTATGTAGGCTTCTACGTCCATTCTAAAGTAATATTCTCCCTTAGTTGCGCAATACAATTTCTATTTCTGGTTTTCACCGTCCCCAGGGGGATATCTAACTCCTCTGCTGCTTCTTTTTGAGTATAACCATTAAAATATAACAGGTTTATGATCTGAATACATTTTGTGGTCAGTTTGTTCAACAGTTTTTTAAGCCCCGTTATATCCACATCAGACGGGCCATCGTCCTGAGCTTCTAAAATACCTACGAAGTAATTGGCAGAAAGGTTTCTTTTTTGATTTTTGTAGGATTTTGAACGCACTTCATCGATAGCTGCGTTTCTGGCAATATTTAGGATCCAAGTAAAGAATCGCCCTTTAGAAGGGTTGTAGTTGTCAGAATTGTTCCAAACCTTGGCAAAAACATCTTGAGTGATCTCTTCGGCCAGGCTCTTGTTGCTCACAATCGTATATACGACCCCGCATATGTTATCCCAATACATTTCGTAAAGGTTTTCAAAGGCAATAATGTCCTTCTTTTGGAAGCGTCTGACCAATGCGTCCAGGTCCATAGTAACAACAGATTTTGGGGGATGTTAATGCTATTAAGATTGTGAATACGGAATTGGCCGACCCTTATTGTATTATTCCGGTGCAACTTACTCTGGCTCCGGCAGCACCGCTTGGCTGTGAGGTGAAGTCATCTGCACCCTGATGCACAATTACGGCCTTACCCACAAGATTTTTATTGTCGTCTTCGCAGCCCAAACACCATTCATCGGTTATATGTTCAACGGTAGCGTTGCCTTCTGCGTCGGCTGTGAAATTACCAATATCACCTTTGTGATACCCTTCTGTTGCTCCCCATTTTCCGTGAGGTTGGGCAGTTGGATTCCAATGCCCTCCTGTTGATTTTCCGTCTGCAGAAGAACAATCGGCCTTTTCATGAATATGGATCGCGTGTTCTCCTTCGGTCAGTCCCGTAAGAGTTGCTACCATTTTAACGGAGCCGTCTTCTTCCGTGAAATTAACTACTCCTTTTACGTTGCTGTCACTTTTGGGCTCCATAGCAAATTGTATGCTTTCTACCTTTACTTCTTCGACTATCTCTTCCATCTCCTCAGCAGCTTCCTTTGCTTCTTTCTTAGCTTCTTTGCAGTTATATCCACTAATCAGAACAAGCGCCAGAACAATTATTTTTACACTTCTCATTTTCTTTAGGTTTATAGTTCTGACCGAAAGTTACATAATATTCAAAGGGTAGTCAATCTAAATTCAAAATGATTTAATCAGGTCAGGATTGTTTCTGATTCCTCTTTTTAAATTGGCACATACCAGTAGGGACTTGTCAATTCTGGTTTGTGAGGTCTTGTAAGCCAATATCATATAGATGATCCCTCGCTTTTTGCCAGCCGTAAAAGATTCGAAGATTTTGTGGGCTTCTGGATCACTATGTAAGACTGCCTCCAGTTCCTCGGGCATGTCGACGCCATACTTAGAAGTATCTTCGAAAAACTGAAGCTGAAAGTAATCGTTGGGAAACACTCCTAATGCTTTTTGATAGCGCTTTCCAAAACTTACGAGGTAATTTCCTTTCCATTGCTGAATGGCTCCATGGAAGGAAATAGACTTTCCTTCAAAATGAGCCTCTATTTTGACACGCTTATGCCCTTTGTCTAGAAAACTTTTAGCAATAGTTTCGGGTACCAGTAAACCGTGAGTACCGACAAGCGTTACCTCAAAACGTTCACTTTTCATTCGCAAAGATAGTTTTGGACCGATGAATTCTGACGGGACTCTTAACTTTCAATCAGTTTAGAAATCACCTGTGTTTCACTGTGAAGCGTTTTATGCACAGGACATTTATCAGCTATTTCCATTATTCGGGCTTTTTGCTTGTCGTCAAGATCACCGCTTAATTTAATTTCCCGGTTAAAGGTATCAATTTTAGCCGAGGGGGATTCACAATCTTCACAATCCATGGCATGTGTTTTACTATAAGACGTATGTACCTCGACATTCTCAACCTCCCATTTTTTGCGCTTAGCATACATTTGGATGGTCATGGCTGTACAGGCCGACAGGCCGGCCGAGACTAATTCATAGGGTGATGGTCCAAAGTCGTTTCCGCCATAACTAGTAGGTTCATCGGCAAGCATATAATGATTGCCTACCTTCATTTGTGTGGTAAACCCGTCTTCCATATCTAAACTTGCAACGACCTGATGTTTTGTTTTTAAGGGGGTAACATCGGGAATATCCACATAGCGTTGTGCCCAACCGGCAATTACTTTTCCAACGTATTCCGAGTCCTTTTTATTGGATAGTAAATGGTCTGCATTATCAAGGGATACAAAGCTTTTGGGATGATGTGCAGCATGGTAAATTTCTTCCGCATTGTTAATCCCAACAGTTTGGTCTAAGGGGGAGTGCATGATCAGGATTGGTTTTCTCAGCTTCTTCGCGGTCTCGGGGAGTGATTTGGACTGCAGATCGTCCAGGAACTGTTTTTTAATCGTAAAATCTCTCCCGCTTAAATTAACTGTGGCTTTCCCGAGCGCTTTAATTTCTTCAAGACTACTTTTCAATAAGTGCTTAACATGAACCGGATTGGAAGGTGCCCCTACCGTAACCACGGCTTTAACCGAATCTAATTCGGCAGCTGCAAAGATCACAGCGGCACCTCCGAGAGAATGTCCTATCAAAAGGGAGGGGGCTTTGTAAGTTTCCTTTAGATAATTTGCTGCGGCGACGAGATCTTCCACATTGCCAGAGAAATTGGTGTCTGAGAAATCGCCCTCACTTTCACCTAATCCGGTAAAATCGAATCGAAGCACCGCAAACCCCTGGGAAGTGAGCGCTTTACTAATATTCTTAACCGCCAAAAGATTTTTGTTGCAGGTAAAGCAGTGAGCGAATAGTGCAAAATTATGGGGATGACCATCCGCTGGTAGCTCTAGTCTACCCACCAATTCTTGTCCATCTCTATTTTTAAAAGTTACTTTTTGAAGATTCATAGGCTCGAAACTTTGTTTTAATTCCCTTTCTTTAGATTATTTCAAGCCCTGGGTACATCAATCTGTCGAAGGACTCTTTTTAGGACTAAAGACATCCCTTAGGTCGGGATTATAGAAGATTCCTATCTGTAAACGATCAAAATTGATCGTGTTAAAATGATTTTTTAAATACCCTACTTGAATACTGCTATTATGCGTAATATGCGCACCCAAAGCTGCATACAATCTGTTCTGTCCAAAAATAGTATCCTGAAGGTTAAGGAAGACCTCGTCATACACATTTATAAAGAAAGTGTCCGTCAGGGGCAGGGTCAATTGCAAACGGTACCTGGCCCTGTGCTGAGTGTCTGTCCTATCGCCAAAATCTATGAAGCGCTGTTCTAATCTATAACGATGTTCAAATAAGAATTCACCTACTTTGTTCTTTAAAATAAATTGCTGAAAAATTCTATGCTCCTTAAGATCTGTTTCATTTGGAAACTCTTCAAAGGTGACATCCGTGCCAATATAACCATATCCCAAAGTGGCTATGGCATTAGGCTTAAAGTGATAATTTAAACCTGTTCGCAAAAGCAGCTGATTAAAATTCCCTGTGGTTTCGTAAAAACGAAATTGAGCCTCAGTATGTATACTGAATTGATCTGACACCTTGTTTGTGCCAAAATACATATACCAGGCCCCCCAGGTATCCTCTCCGGTCTCCTGAGCGTTTAAACCAAAAGACAAAATAAGTGTAAAAACCGCTAGTATTTTTTTCATAACAATATTTAGTAGGTAGTTAAATAACACCTCCCAACCCTGAATGCTGGCTGGGAGGTGCATAAAAATATTAATTTATTCTTTTTATTATGGCTTTATTGAGCTGTTTCCATTTCCATAGGTTCCCCATCATTTATGGGCTCTCCTTTATCTCCTTTTAGATAAACATCTAGAAATTTCAGCACTTCGCTATACGCCTTTATTTGATTTTCTTTTTTCACAAAACCATGGCCTTCATCCTCGAAAAGCACATATTCTACAGGCACTCCGTTCTTTCTTACCCCTGCAACAATTTCATCAGACTCTACCTGCAATACCCGCGGATCTTGTGCTCCTTGAAGCACAATGAGCGGTTTGGTAACCTTATCCGTGTGGAATAAGGGCGATATTTTTCTCAAGCGAACAGAGTCTGCACTATTCGGATCTCCCAGTTCCAGGTAAAGGGCTTCTTTAAAGGATTCCCACCATGGCGGAATGCTGCGCAGGGTTCTAATCCAGTTGGTAACCCCAAACAGATTTACACCCACGGCAAACTCCTCTGGGGTATAGGTCAGGGCGGCCATAGTCATGTATCCCCCATACGATCCACCAATTATCCCGATTTTTTCAGCATCAATTTCCGCTTGTTGAGCAAGCCAATCTTTGCCTGCCACGCAGTCTTTAAGGTCTTTGTCACCGTGGTTAAGATCGTCCATTTGGTAAAATGTTTTTCCATAACCACTGCTTCCCCTGTTATTTACCGCTAGTATGGCGTAACCGTGGTTTACCATATATTGTATAAGAGAGCTAAAATTTTGTCTGGATTGTCCCCCTGGTCCCCCATGCACCCACACCAGTGCAGGTACCTTTGCTTCTGTGTTGGCCTGATGAGGTTTGTAATAAATGGCTGGGATCTCCAGGCCATCAACTGACTTAAAACGGACCACTTCGGCGGTGACCATATGCGCTCCTTCAATTTCGTCGTTAAGGACATCAGTAAGTTTGTTTTGCTCCTTGGACTTCAAATCGTACACATAAAGGTTAGAAGGCGTATGAGAGCCTCCGGCATAGAATCTCATTTGGGTTTCATCTCTTGAAAAGCCTACATTGGTGATGTCCATATTGTCAAATGAGGGGAGGTCAATATTTTCTCCTTTGGCCATGTCTTTTACTTCAATGACATTTTTAGCATCCTCATTGATATAGGTTACCTGATAGGTCCCGTTTTCGGTGAAATAACTTCCCATAATATCCCAATCTCTCTCCATTACTTTTTCACTGGTTTTCTCAGCAATATTGTACTTCTTTAGATAGGAGAACTCCCCGCCATCATCTGTAGTATAATAGAAGGTCTCGCTATCAGGCGAAAAATCTTCACTGCTGTTGGAAGATTGGTTTTCGTTGATTTTGGTAATGGATTTGTCTTCCATATTGTAAATGAAGAGATCGCTGTCATTGGTATTCAATGCTTTGCTTAGAGGCAAGTATTTTTTATCGTTTGACAATCCTCCAATATTATATCCTTCGTCATTCTGATACAACATAGTTGGGGTCATTGAAGCAAGGTCCATTTCATAAAAATCATTAAAACGTTTATCCCTTTTGTTAGAGGTGAAAAAGAAACTTTTGTAATCCTTAGCCCAACCATAGAAGGAAGCCCTTGCACCCTCATAGGGGGTAAGGTCCTGGTGATTTCCGTCAAGGTCTCTCATGAAGATGTGATAAATTTCATCCCCGTTGTTGTCCATTCTGAACAACATACGTTCGTCTTCCGGAAAGTACGAAATTGAAAATACGGAAGAGCTATCAGACTCGGTTACAGGTACTAATGCTCCTCCTTCGACCGGGACGTTATACATATTGTAAATCCCCGACCTATTGCTAGAAATAAGTAGTTTGGATTTGTCTGGTGAAAAACTACCCCCGAAAACGGCTTCGTTATCCATCATCTGCTCAATGGTATAGGTTTTCAGTGTACCCGCAATGCTTGGCTCTTTCTGTTCTTCTTTACAGCTCCAAATTAAAGCCAGGGCTAGTACTAGACTTAAGTGTTTCATGACTATTGTTTTTTATTGATTTAATGAATATGACGACCTTTATAGTTTTAGGTTTCATTCTAATCTAAAATAAAGGTTTCGGTCTCCTTAAAGGGCGAAAGTTCAAGTGCTTCTATACGCTCACGATAGCCTTGCCACTTCTCCTCAAAAAAAGTATTGGTTTTCTCCAGCGCTGCTTTCAGATCATCTTCAGCAAACTGCACTAACCTTTTTTCTGTATCCGTAATTCCGGTTTTCCTGGTACCCACATAAAATCCCGCATTCCCAATGCGTCGCATGACCGTAGGTTCAGGATTTCGGGTAATACCCTGTCTTTTATCTTCTTTTCCAAGGTACAGGGCAATGACAGAATCTATTGCCTTTACGATATCTTTTGAGGCCTTCATTTGTTCCTTGTATTTATCCTTATCCAAATCTTTCAACTCTTTGGCGTATTTATTGGCCAGATTTTTACTGACTACTAACTGTTTTACGGCATCAGCGGCCTTTTGGGTGTAACTTTCTATTCTCTTACCCATATTGTATACCTCATTAATTGAAGCTGTAGAAACCGTTAGCCTCGGATCAGATTTAACATTGAGCATAACTTCATCGGTCATTTCTCCAAATGAAACTTTTATCCTATAGGTGCCCGGCTTTACGTCTACTCCACCTCGTTCACTCTTGCTTTTACTGATCTTCCGAGACGGCCGATCCGGACCTTTTTCATCCATGTTCCAATAGATTCTATGGAAGCCGGCCTTTTCAGGGGTCTTGTACTTCAATGTACGCACCAGACGCTCCCCATCGTAAATCTGAAATTGTACAGAATCTTTTTTCTGAACACCGTTCAGTTCCTTAACAGCTTCATCCTTATCTGACGCTGCTTTCTCGTGGGCTTCATCGGACTTATCTGTTCCGCTTTTTTTGGGTTCTTTCTTCTTTCCTTCTTTCAGGTAATAAGTGATCATGGCCCCAGCCTTCCGGTTTTCTGCATTGTAAATGGCATCTCCCCCAAACCTACTACCTGTAGGCTGTTGATATGCAGCCTGGTAAGCAATGGGTGGATCAAAGAGCTTTATATCGTTTTGAAGAAAGGAGTTATCTGTAGCCAAGGCTCTAAGCGGTCTAATATCATCCAAAACCCATGCTGCCCTTCCAAAGGTCCCAATTACCAGGTCTTCTTCTCTGGGGTGGATCACCAGGTCTTTAGTAGACACTGTAGGATAGCCTTCTGTCCATTTCTGCCACGAATTTGCTGCGTCAAATGAAACATAGAGTCCATCATCCGTTCCGAGGAACATTAGGTTGGGGTTTTTAGGATCTTCCACTATAGCAAGGGTATAGCTCTTAACATCGGTACCATCCACTATACGTTCCCATGTTTTTCCATAATCTTTGGTGCGAAAGGCATAAGGTGTATAATTAAATCTCCGATAATCATTGGCGATAAGTAAAGCCTCCCCTTTATTTCTGGTGGAAGCCTTTATCTGGGCAATCCAGCTTCCGGTTGGCAAACCTTTTATGTTTTTTGTGACCTCCAGCCAGTCGGCACCTCCATTTTGAGTATAATGGACTCTTCCGTCGTCAGTCCCGGCCCATAACATGTCCTTTTCTACAATCGAAGGCTCTATAACCAGGATGGTCGTATAGTTTTCGGCACCTGTGGCGTCCATGGTGAGTCCGCCACTATCACTCTGTTTTTGCTTTTCAGGATCGTTGGTAGTAAGGTCTGGAGAAATAACTTCCCATGTGAGGCCCTTGTCATTACTTTTATGAACAAACTGACTCCCAAAATAGACGGTATTATTGTCAAAGGGGTCCTGTCCTATTGCCGCATTCCAATTAAATCTGAGTTTAGTCTCGGCATCCGGTGGGGTAGGGCGGACGGTATAGTTATTACCTGTCATCCAATCATATCGGCTAACAAAGCCTTGTTGACTCATAGAATATCCGTAACGTGAGTCGTCTTTGTCCGGAATGACATCGAACCCATCTCCAAAAGAAATTTCCTGCCAATAACTGTTCCGAATTCCTTGTGCCCGCCAGACATATGCAGGTCCCCGCCAGGAACCATTGTCTTGCATGCCACCATATACGTTGTATGGATATTCATTATCTACATTGATATGATAGAATTGGGCTACCGGAAGATTGCCTATAAAACGCCATGATCTCCCACCATCTCGTGTAATGTTGAGTCCACCATCATTGCCGTCTATCATGAACTGCCCATCTTCGGGATGTATCCACCAGGCGTGATGGTCTGGATGGACCCCATTATTTACTCCATAGGCTGGCATGAGTTGCTTAAAGCTTTTGCCTCCGTCCTCAGAAACATTTACATAGGTAAAGACAGAGAACACCCTATTTTCATTTTGGGGGTCTACATAGATCTCCGAATAGTAAAAGGGTCGGTTGCCGATATCGTTTTTATCGTTGATCTTTTTCCATTTAAACCCGCCGTCTTCAGACTTGTACAGAGCATTCTTTTTAGATTCGATTAGAGCATAGATGATATTGGGCTTGTTGCGGGCAATTGCCACACCGATTCTGCCTAATTCTCCTTTTGGTAGGCCATCCTCCTCGGTTAGTTTCTTCCAGGTTTTACCTCCATCATGAGTCATATGAAGGCCACTTCCTGCCCCTCCGCTTTTAAAGAACCAAGGGTCTCTTTTGTGTTCCCAAAGCGCTGCAATAAGCTTATTGGGATTGGTAGGATCCATGATAAGATCTGCCACCCCGGTCTTGTTATTCACAAAAAGGATCTTTTCCCAGTTTTTGCCACCGTCTGTAGACTTAAATACACCTCTTTCGGGATGTTCCCCCCAGGGAGATCCAATAGCTCCTACATAAATAGTATTGGGATCCATAGGATCAATAATGATCCTGTGAATATGTCTGGTGTTTTCCAGGCCCATGGGTTCCCAATTCTTCCCGCCATCAAGGGATCTATATACCCCAAAACCCCCATTAAGGCTGTTTCTTGGATTGCCCTCACCCGTTCCTACCCAAACTACTGACGGATTGGATTGTTGTACGGCTACCGCTCCTATGGAGGCAGTCAATTCCTTGTCGAAAATGGGTTCCCATGTAATGCCGCCTGAGGTAGATTTCCAGAGCCCGCCAGAGGCCGTACCTGCATACATGATGTCAGGATCCTTAAGCACGACGTCAATTGCCGTAACACGGCCACTCATACCACCAGGGCCAATATTCCGCGGTTTAAGGTCCTGAACCAGGTCCATTTTAAATTCTTGAGCAGCTAGTATAGTAGATGCAAAAAGCATCCCAAGAAGGAGTAGTTTTTTAGTCATTTTTAGGCTTGT
>JBFOMC010000211.1:0-8586 GCA_040830565.1 Flavobacteriaceae bacterium | reverse complement strand
GGCCAGAAACAAGATTGAGGGACTCAATGTTCCTATTGAAACACAGAAACTCTGGATGGCAGTTCTAGGTGTATTCATGGATCTGAAGGATCACGTTTGTGGAGATATCGATTCATTCACCAGTTTGCCTGAGATTCATAATGCTTTTGAGGAGCTGAAGCGGCGGCGGAGCCCGATAAAGAGCATTAACACCTTTGTTTTTAAGATTTTGAATCAGATGGCCTCTCCTGAGGTAGGGTTGTTGAAAAAGGACATATTCTTCAGTGCATTTGTTTCACCAAAAAAAGCGCGGGATGCTTTTACGCACATTCGTAAATTAGAGGACAGGCTTATTATCCTCCTGAGAGAGGAAGATCCTGATGCGAATACCCGCTGTCTACTTCACTTGACCCGGGTAAATGAGCGGCTTTGTCGAGAAGGTATTGATTGTTTGCCTGAGTATCTGGAGCGGATCATTGGCTTTCTGAAAGACGATTGGCAAAAGCTGACAAGGGGGATCGAGACCTTCGATTTTAAACGCCGCAACAGCAAACAGTACGACCTGTTTATCAACAAAGATTGGGACTCCATTATTGAGTTGATTCAAACCAGGGTAGAACTGTGTGGTGAAATCCTGAACTTCATAATCGGTTCGAGCGCATTGGGTCCCAATGACCGCGCTCAGGAATTGGTAGCCTTTCCGGAGACTGATCTTCTGGACCATCTAAAAGCGGATCTGTACTCATCATTCGCTAAGATACCGGATCTAGGAGAAGCGGTTCACTACGCATTGTTGTGGCTAAATGAAAACAAGGTTATCGAGCTGCAAAACGGTAAGGCGTTGATCACATCCGCCATGACGATTTACCTCAAGCGTTCCGTTGATAGAGGAGGACGTATGCGGCGTTATGTGGCCTCAGATTATGACGCTCTGAAGTGCTTCTACGAAGAAAAGAAACTTCAAATTCACGTAGTCGGCAAATACGCCCGGATTGGAATTGAGCAGGAGGATGGGCACACCGACTTCATCAGCGACTATTTCGATCTGGATGGATCAGAGTTCGTCGAGAAATACTTCAAGGGTGAAGAAGAATTACTGAAGCTCTCCACAGGAATTGAATCCTACAAAGCCATTTGCGAGTCGCTAAATAACAAGACCCAGGAGGGGATTGTCCGAGCCGATTCCTACAGCAATCATATGGTACTGGCTGGACCGGGATCCGGAAAATCCCGGGTGATTGCCCATCGTTGCGGTTGGCTGCTAAGGGGATTGCGTGTTAATTCCGGCTCGATAGTCGTCCTCTGTTTTAATCGGCACGCTGCGCTGGAATTGAGGAGGCGTATTTGGAAGCTAGTGGGAGCGGACGCTAGAGGGGTGATCATTCAGACCTTCCACGGGCTCGCCCTGCGACTACTTGGCAGGACAATGGCTCGTCTCGACTCAGAATCCGCAGGAGAGCCCATGGATTTCGAAGGGATCATTCCTGAGGCAATCAAACACCTCAATGGTGAGAAAGTCCTTCCCGGAATGGAGGCAGAAGATTTTCGTCGAAAGCTTCTGGGCAACTTGACCCATATCTTGGTAGATGAATACCAGGACATTACAGGAGAGGCCTACGAACTGGTTTGCTTGTTGGCAGGGAAGGCCCAGGAAGGTATAGAAAATCGCTTGAATATACTGGCTGTAGGGGATGACGACCAAAGCATTTATAAATTCGCCGGGGCGAATGTTGAATTTATCAGGCGTTTTCAAGAGGACTTTACTACAAGGGATGGGAAGGATGAAATCCCTGTCACCTTTCATGAGCTAGTCGACAATTACAGGTCGACCCGGAACATCATTCATTCTGCTAATATGCTCATCGATCGAAACCATGACCGCATGAAGCAAACTCCTATCCAAATTGACAAGATGCGAGCGGCATATCCCGAAGGAGGCGCTTTGGAAGGTTTCGATAAAATTGCGAAAGGGAAGGTTCAGGTTCTATCGATTGATGGCGAAACCGAACAGGTGGTCGCTTGCATAGGTGAAATGAAGCGGTACCTTGGGCTGACCGATCGTCATCGACTAGAAAACTGCTGCATCATTGGCCGAACTAATAAAGAGCTGATTCCAATGCGCCTTGGCTTCGAGAAGGCCGGTATAGCCTGTCGAATCGTCGGTTCGGATCCCATGCCAAACCTATCCCGGATTCGAGAAGTATACCTGTTCCTTGCTTTACTGAAGGAGCATGAATCTGAAATCTGGACTGCTGAGCAATTGATGCTGAAGCTGAAAGAATTTCTTGGGAGCAAGCTTACTGAGCAACCGGCAGGACAAATGCTGCTTCAGATTGCTGGGGAATGGTACGGGGAGACCGGTGGATTTGAGCAGCCATGTTCTGCCATTATTGATTTCTTTTACGATGCACTGCATGAGCAGCAACGGCTGGGTGGCCAATCCTCCGGCGTATCGATTTGCACAGCTCACAAGGCAAAAGGAATGGAATTCGACTGCGTCTTCATCCTGGATGGGGGATGGAATAGCAGCTTGTCTGATTCAGCCAAACTCGAAGAGGAGAGGAGGCTCCTTTATGTGGCCATGACACGGGCCCGGCAAAATCTTATGCTATTTCAGCGGAAGGACCGCCCCAATCCCTTTATTCGAGACTTTCGTGATGAGCGTGTATTAGAGCGCCAGATTAAACTCGTTGTTCCAGAAGCCAATGACCTACTGATGAATATCGATGCCATTGAGTTGGAAGACCTGTACATAAGTTTTTCAGCTAACATGAAGCCCAGTTCACATATTCTCTCCACACTGCAACATCTAGGACGAAGGGATCCCCTGAAATTCGTCGAATCTACCTTCAATTCTCAGTCTGTCATCGAGGTTCAAACTCAAACAGGGATCTGCGTGACTCGATTGTCTCACAAGGGTTATGAAAAGTTGAAGCCAAAGTTAGATAAGATCGATAGGATTGTCACTAGCGGCCTACATATCCGAACCCGCGAAGATGGAAACAAGATGCAAGACACCTCTAGGGATTTTTGGGAAATTCCCATATTCGAGGTTTACTGGAGTGATTATGATGAAATCTTAGGATCGCAAGCAGACTCGCGTTAATTTAATTTGGCCGATACATATAATCAGAAAGCTCAGTGACTAATCTCTTTCTCCATGTACTAACTAGGTGCTCGTTACCCAATCCCATTTCAAGCGTCCCAATCTCCTCACTTTCCACTCGTGTCAATGCACGGAAATATCGGCACAATAACTCACTAGGCAAATTCATTATTTTTGCTTCAAATCCTGATTCTGATTCGTCTAGACGAATCGAATTGTGCTCAAAAGAACTCATCTTTGCTGATCCATCTGTTCCCTGTAATTCATCTGTCAACAAAACAATTGGTACCTTCAGGCCCTCCCTTCGCATCAAATCCTTAGCTAAGAGACAGTTCCATAACTGGTCTACACCACCAACCTCAATGTCAGGTTGAATCTGAGCTGTATCGAATGCTTGAAAGAGTGGATATACAAATTCTGCGACTGATAGACCATACTTTCCCTTTATTCGATTCTGGAAATCAGGTCTTTGGTGGACTTGTGTCACCTCAGTATCATACATCCACTTAACGAACTTGCGCAAATCAAAATCTCGAAACAAGTCCTCATTCCACACTAGCTGGAAATCGTAGGAATTCAGAACATGCTTAATTTGCGCACATAGTTTCTGCCCATTCACATTCAGATTCCTATCATTTATGGGAGAACGTCTGGTTAGGTTTCCCGATGGATCTCCGATCACGCCGGTGAAATTTCCAATTACAACAACTAGCTCATGACCATGATCAAGAAAGTCACGTAGTTTCAAAAGGTTAGCCAAATGCCCAAGATGAAGTGATTCATATAATGGATCTACGCCCCACTTTATCTTTAATTTTTTCCCACTCTTCAGTAAATTTGCGAATCCCCTTCTACCGGCACTCATATGCCGTCCAGAATATACTTTAGAGCCACGCATCAAATGATAATAGACCGGCGCTAAATCCGAATCAGGAGCAAAGCCAACATCTTCATTGCGGAAGACTCCGAAGGTAGTCTCAATTGGAGTGCTTTCTATTTTCTTAATGTGGATATTTAGTCCAAACTTGTTTGCACTTTCTATAGAGCAAATTGCGGCCAATGACTCATCGGCTGCTGCGAGTTCCGCTGCTCTTGAGGTTGATGTGTTATCATCTATTTGAGATGTATCATATCCTCGGCCAATTTGCTCAATCAAATCTTCCCTCACTTGGCCATATGCAATTGACTTTGTAATTAGTCCCTTAACTTCGTTAAGTGTCGACTTCGAGCAAAGGCAAAAGCTTACTGGAACATGGATTTCTGTAATCATTTCATAACTACAAAATGGCAAAAAGTCATAGACATCGCCCTTTCGGCTATTAGAAATTGGGACTACAACAAACGCATTTTTGTCGTAGGCTAACCCGCCTTCCATTACTCTTTGATCCTTAGCAGGATACAGCCTGAATTTACACAAATCTGTCGACTCACAATCCCAGCCTCCTGGATTAGAGAGCAACCATTCTCTAGCTCTCTTAGCGGCAGCTTCAGAAAAGGAACCTTCTGGACCTAAGTAGTAAATCGAGTAGTCTTCAATCTCATTATTTTTATTCAGCATTTCCTTCATATGACGTTACTCTGGGTTTAGATTTTAGACCGGAGAGAACACTTGAGTACAAGCGTTCAAAAACATCCACCGGTAATATTTTAAGCCAGACGAATACAAGAAGCCACATTGCACAAACAACTAAACCCACTATAGATAGAAAAGTTATTTGTCCACTTACAGGCATATCTTTCAAAATCAGGAGGGATATCGCTGCGGCAATCGTATTCAATCCAAAACTCCCAACAATTAGAGATAAAAGAACTAGATCTCTATTACTGAGAGATGTTTCTTTATGAGAGAACCGTTCATTTGGAAGATGAAGAAAGTTCTGTGCAACATCGGCAAATTCGGTAATGAAGTTCTTATTGTCTTTGTTGATGAAAACTGATTGTACTCCAATACTGTTTAATTCATTCGCAGTACGAGATCCTGCATCAGCGTCTTTTTCATCTAGTTTGCTAACAATGATTATACGTAGATCATTGGACTTATAGCGCACAAGGTTTCGGAAGTGTGAAAACGATGGAAACTTACGTCCCACCATATCGAAGGAATCGCCTGGAGCAAATACAAGATCTATGCAAATTCCCGCAACGTTATGCCCTTTCTTCTCTATAAACTCTATCTTTTGACGTGCTTCTTCTAACGTTGAGCATACACAAGGTTCCACGCCGATATCGCTTAATGCATGAGCCATAGCGGAGCGGTATCCTTTAGTCTCATCGACTACTAAAACAGCTACTTTTGGCAATTTAGGCACAACCTGCGTCTTATTTGGTAATCAAAATTAGTCATGCAGAATTCAAATGTTATCTAAGTGTCCTCAAGGATGATTCCCATACCTTGAGCTTCAGTCGATTTAACTAAGCAAGACGAGTCGTCTAGTGATGCGATTTTCTCTACATCGTCTATTTGCCCTATGTAAAAGCGTACTTTCCTGCCCAGCATGCGGCTCCATAGTGATCTAGTAAACACGTAGTGTCTATGGTCACCCTGTATTTCAGCGATATCATCGTCTATATTGATTGGATAAACTTCACGCAACAGATGCTTCATCAACCATATAAATGACTGTTCCTTTAACTCGATCTTTGCTGTGATGTCATGTAGCGTTAAAGGACTAAACAAATCTAAAGGGCGTACCGTTAAAAAACTACTGTTTAAAATGTTTCTAGCCTCTTTAACTGCCCCACTGACAATTTCTAGAATAACAGATTGGTCAATGCCTTCCCCCTTTTCAAGGAAGTCAAATACCTTGTATTCTTTAAGCGTTTTGACAGCTAAATCAACCGTACCATATCCAGTTAACACAATCGTTTTCGTACCTTCTTTTCGACTTGCTATAGCTTTTACTGTTTGGACGCCATCCGTATTAGTGTGATCATCTTGTGAAAAACAGATATCTGCGAAAACTAAATGGAAATACTCTTTTTCAAGCCTAGCAAGTGTGTCTTCAATGTTAGATTCCGTTTTTACCGTATATCCTGCACTGCGCAGAATTCGAGCAAGGATTAATTCTCGCCAACTTTTTTCATCGTCGCTTACTAGAATTTTAATTTCTTTCATGAATGTCTCTCCTGTTCAATAAGTGGCATAATCACAATGACCTCTGTTCCTGATGGTTTAATATTTTTTAAGGAAATATCTCCACCTATAGCAGTTAAAAATCTTTTTGCCCACCATAGCCCGTAACCGCTGCCTGGAATTGCTGTGGCTCCTCGCATCCCACGTGAGAATAAATATTCATCTCGCTCAGAGGGAATCCCTTGCCCGGAGTCTCTGATTTTCACTACAGCGTTATCATGAATACGTTCAACAATTATTGAAATCTCACCTTTTTCGGGAGTGTATTTTGCAGCATTTGTAAATAGCTCTGTAAGCAATTCTTTGAGCAATATCGGATGTGCAAAAACAAAAACAGAAGTCTCGGGGAATTTAGTTTTTACGCGATGAGTCTTCGTCACTGGGACATCGTCAATAATGCGCTGTATTTCTACACTAATGTCAATTACTCCTCTTCGTTGTTCGAATTTCTCCCTATCACTTTTGATTAGGTTGAGAGCCCGCATTGCTTCATCTCTAATTTCACTTGCATCAATTTTAACTTGTTCGCCAGCATCATTACTTTTGGTAATAATCTGTGCTAGCTGGTGGACTCCACCTATAATGTTATTTAGTCTATGTGCTAGGTTAGCGGACATGTCGCCATAGCTTGCTAATTCAAGAGCACCACCCCATCTAATTTGGAAGCGTACAAGTGATATAACGAGTGCAGCTTGCCTCGCGAAGAGTTCAAGAAGCCTTTGATGTTCAAAACCAAATGCACTGATTTCTGTGCTCTCAATGTTGATCACACCAATTGCCCCCTTATCTAGCATCAATGGAACAACAAGTTCTGAACGGATAGTTCCCCCTGATCAGGACAAAAACTTGCCAGAATATTCAGGATCAAATACATCCCAAATATTTACCGACTCAGGTTTATCACCTTCAAAGCAAAGCCACACAATTCCTTTAGAACTTCTTGGAATTATAACTGAGGAACTTATGTTTGGTTCTAAGTTTTCTGCTACACGTAATTCTAGGGCCGACTGGTCATTATTGAAGAGTAGAATTCCCCCAGTTTCTGCATCTGCGAGCCGAAGGCTATGTTGGAGAACTAATTGAAGAACTTTATCGAGATCATTTTCAATGTTTTCATTGTCTGCCGATTTTTGATCTACGATTTGGGGGAGTGAGGATAAGATATCTGCTACAGAATCAAGTTGCGATCTGAGAAACGATTCAGAGCGTGACAGGCGAACGACTTGAAATCGAGCCGCAATCTCATTAGCATAAATGACGATGGAATTACGTTGCTCCTCAGAGAATGCTTCACGTCTAGGGCTCTCAAGATTCAGCACACCAACGCATTCTCCGCCATAAATGATTGGTACAGCAAACTCTGATTCCACCCTGGAATCACTCAAAGGAGCATATGGCATTTCACTTGCACTAATACATGGATTATATGTCGGCTTACAATTAGCTGCAGCAGCAGCGCACAATCCTGATTCCGGGTTGGATGGCAGGGTTCGGCGTTTTTTTTCTAACCCGTACCCAACGTATTCATCAACACGAAGCTCCCCAGTGCGCGGATCACGCGTAAGCAAACCTCCTTCTTCGGCTTGGCTCTCTTTTAGTGCTGTTTTTAAAAATCCCTTTAGTTCCTCACTATATATGGAAGAATTTCCTGCGACTGATGTGCTGTTCCGTAATGATGGGGCTTTTTCATTCATCGAATTCACTCGGTTATCAAAATTGACAATTATTTTACAGATTATTTATGTCAATCACTGATCGACTTCCATTTGTGGGCACACACATTAATATTTTAAACAATTTCAGTCGATCTTTTGTTCCAAAGGCCTTCTAACAAGGAAGTTAAAGAATTCTGTACTGTATCCTTCCAGTGAATTTGAGAGATATGGTAATCTCAACGCATTGGATTCGAATCCGGGTGCGTTAATAGCGCTCATTAGTTTCATAAACCATTGGGAATCAACGGAGCGCCAGGAATTTAGGATCCAGTTCCCCAGGGAGTGCAGGTTCGACCCCTGTCCCGGGTACCAAAATTGTCCAAGCTATGCTTGGAAACAGTTTTGAGTACCCTGCGTAGTCCCGCGAAACGCAGTGAAGCGTGGACGAAGCACGGGTGTCCATGCTTCGCTTTCACTTCGTTCAAGCTACGCACGGCACGGCCGTGCTTCGCTCCTCTCCCGCATGTGCGGGATCGAGCTTCGGATGGCGCGGGCAGGCTTCACCCGATAAACATAAGCGAAGCTTATAAAAATTATTAGCGTTGACGATAGGGCTGTATTACATTTTTACAAGTTTATCGTCTGGAAGGGTGAATTTCAAAGAACCAGTTTGTTTATGAAACTACTTGGGAACAGCAATTGGATTCGGGTGT
>JBFOMC010000210.1:0-5708 GCA_040830565.1 Flavobacteriaceae bacterium | reverse complement strand
CCGGGAGCAATAAAATAGATTTTACAACGTCGGCCTCACCGAGTAAGACCGGGATTTTCTTGATGGTTTGTACCGCCATTGTGCTTACGCTCATCTGGGGTTTGCGAATGTTCATTTTTTCCGCATTTTCCGTAACTACAACTTCATCAAGTTGCTCTGCCTTCTCTGCCAGTTTAAAGTCTATTTTTTGATCCTGAGTAAAGGAGATCGTACTTACGATATCCTGATATCCCAAATAACTTATTTGTACCCGGTATTCTCCTTCGGGAAGGGTAAGAGAATAAAAGCCGTATTCATTGGTAGTAACACCTGTTCTAAGCTCTGGGACGGCAATGGTTACTCCAATGAGGGTTTCGTTACTGGATGCTTCAACAATAGTACCGCTAAGTGTAAATTTTTGCTGAGCGTATAGATTACCAAAAAATAATAATAAAAGGAAAAATAGAGATAGGCGGTATGCTTGGTTCATTCAGGCAATTTTACCTAAAAATAGGCAGAAATTTTAAACCGACATATTCCTTAACATTTTATTAAAAAATCTCAAGTTTTACAACCAAATTTTGGGAGCTATACTTTTAAAGTTGCCCGAGAATACTATTAAAGGTAGTGCTTGGTCTCATGGCAGCCGACATGAGCTCAGGATCCGGTTTGTAATACCCTCCAATATTCTGAGTACTGCCCTGGGCTTCAATGAGTTCATCTAAAATTTGCCTTTCCTTTTCCTGCAGTTGTACAGAAATCTTATTGAATGTTGCCTTTAGATCCGCATCAGTTTCTTGTTTGGATAAGGCTTTTGCCCAGTACGTAGCGAGGTAAAAATGACTGCCTCTGGTATCCAATTCGTTCACCTTTCTCGAGGGTGATCGGTCGTTATCAAGAAACTCCTCAGTAGCTTCATCCAGGGCATCGGCCAGGACTCTGGCCTTGGCGTTGTCATTTTTCTCTCCGTAAAAGTCGAGCGATACCCCAAGAGCGAGAAACTCACCTAGAGAATCCCAGCGTAAATGACCTTCTTCCAAAAACTGCTCTACATGTTTTGGAGCTGAACCTCCGGCCCCTGTTTCAAAAAGTCCACCACCGTTCATAAGTGGGACAATAGATAACATTTTAGCACTCGTTCCCACTTCCAGGATAGGAAATAGATCCGTTAAATAATCTCGTAACACGTTCCCTGAAACAGAAATGGTATCCTCTCCTTTCTTGATTCTATTTAGTGTGAAATTGGTCGCCTCAATAGGGGAAAGCACCTGTATATCAAGTCCATCTGTATCTTCTTCAGGGAGGTAGGCCTCTACTTTTTCGATGAGTTGGGCATCGTGGGCTCTTTCTTTATCTAACCAAAAAACAGCGGGCATCTTTGATGCCCTGGCCCTGCTTACTGCCAGTTTTACCCAATCTCTGATGGGAGCATCTTTTACCTGACACATTCTCCAGATATCTCCAGCCTCCGCCTCATGCTCAAGAAGGGTTGCCCCGGAATTTTTGTCGATTACTTTTACTATGCCCTGATTTTCTAGCTCAAAAGTTTTATCGTGAGATCCATACTCTTCGGCTTTTTGTGCCATAAGGCCCACATTAGGTACGGTACCCATAGTTTTTGGATCGAAAGCTCCATGCTCCTTACAAAAATCAATGGTTGCCTGATAGATACCTGAATAGCTGCTGTCCGGGATTACTGCTTTGGTATCCTGAGACTCTCCCTGTGCATTCCACATTTGCCCTGAATTGCGGATCATGGCAGGCATAGATGCATCAATAATTACGTCACTAGGTACGTGAAGGTTGGTAATGCCCTTGTCAGAATTTACCATAGCCAGATCCGGACCCTTATTGATGGCTTCTTCTATATCGGCTACGATCACGTTCTTCCGATCTGTTGGTAGCTTTTCAATTTTTAGGAATAAATTTTCAAGTCCGTCTCTCGGGCTAATTCCAAGTTCATCAAAAACTTCTTCATGCTTAGAAAATACGTCGCCAAAGAATACTTCCATAACATGCCCGAAGATGATGGGATCTGAGACCTTCATCATCGTAGCTTTTAGATGTACGGAGAACAGTACATTATTTTCCTTGGCGTCTTGGTAAGCTTTTTTCAGAAAAGATATGAGGGCACGCTTACTCATTACAGTACTATCAATGATCTCACCTTTGAGTAGGGCCACTTCATTTTTCAAAACGGTAACCTCCCCGTTAGGCTGATGTAACTCAATGCTGACGGAGGAATCTTCAGATACGGTCGTGGATTTCTCGTTAGACTTGAAGTCTCCACTTCCCATGGTTGCCACATGTGTTTTAGAATCGGATTTCCAGGCACCCATGCTATGCGGATTCTTTTTAGCGAAGTTTTTTATTGGTCTGGGTGCTCTTCTATCAGAGTTACCTTCTCTAAGTACAGGATTTACCGCGCTTCCTTTTATCTTGTCGTAGCGCGATTTAATTTCTTCTTCTTCGGCATTAGCAGGTTCGTCCGGATAGTCCGGCACCGTGAAGCCTTTATGCTGCAATTCGCTGATAGCCTCTTTTAACTGAGGGATTGAGGCACTGATATTAGGGAGTTTAATGATGTTTGCTTCAGGTGATTTAGCCAGTTGACCCAATTCTTGCAGATCATTAGATGCGCGTTGATCATCTTTAAGGAAATCAGGAAATACCGCAATAATCCGACCCGCAAGGGAGATATCTTTAGTTGAGATGGTGATCCCCGCAGTTTTGGTAAAAGCTTTGACTATGGGTAAAAATGATTGGGTTGCCAAGGCCGGAGCCTCATCTGTCCTGGTATACACAATTCCTGGCATAAAAAACTTTGATTTTGGTTTAAGCGGAGCAAATATACAACATTAAAAGCGTAGAAAAGGGAGAGCTGATCTTGAAAGTTTGGATAAAGTAATTTAAGCGTTGAAGTACCAAAACAGCTATGGGATATTCCTCAAAAACAAAAGCCATATCATTGTAACGAGTACATTGACATGGCTTTCTAGAAACAGTTCTCAGATTTTTGTCCTGCGCCGAGGCACTTGACCGCAACCATAGGCTGCATCTGTTCCCTGCTCTAACGTTTGAAACATCTTTTATCCTCAATTATTCAACCAAGCGACTACTCAATGCTTCTTCTCGTTGTTTAGTACTTTTATCTTAAATGAAAAACCGAAGTTTTACATTTAACGTAAAATAACCCACATAGCGTTCTGGAAGCAACAGCCTCCCCAACTTATGCTCACCTTTATCACGCCACCCTGCAACAAGTTACCTGGTTTTGTTTTAAAGATTAGACAACAATATAAAGAACGTCAACTTTATAATGGTTATCCAAACATACCTTAGACAGGTATGTCCTTAAAACCATGAAATAAATATAGGACAATGAATGCTGAAATCCAAAAAATATAAAGAATTTAAAATCAACATTTTATGAACGTTGGTTATGAACAATTGTTTATAACCATAGCTGAGTTGAAAATACCCTTTTTTTTAATGTTTCATCGGCTCAAAAAAAGATCGGCCTGTTTCCAAGCCGATCTTCGCATTGTAGATTTGAAACTATCTAAGGAGCGGATTCTCCTCCGCTGGTTTTTGCCCTTCTTAGCTGCCGCTGAATTTTCTTTATAGCCGACTCGATGGATTTTTCTGGTTCAATAATATTATACTCTCCCCAAAAATCCGGGTCCGAAAAGCCAATTGCTTCATCACTTAAAATGATGTTCGACTTAATTCTGTTCTTGTATTTGGGCATTTGCCCAGCTAAATTTTCTTCCCAGTCCGTAACTGCCATTTCACAGGTCATGCTGTATACAGAGTTAAAGAGTCTCTTATCCCAGTTGATCTTAAACTCTAATAGTACATTGCTATAGCCGTAATACCACCTGCCATTTTTTTCGCGGTAGTCTACTCTATACGCTACTTCGGTAGGGTATACCCTTGCATTGCTCGGCTTTTTCCTTACGAACATTCTACTGGCCTTCTCCTTATCTATGATATTAAGGGAATAAATAGCACTGGTCAGGATCTTTTTCTCGGCATCAATATACAATTTGCCTCCGTATAGGGGTTCTTCTATATCGGGCCTTTGTGTAAAATTGACCACATATATCAGCTTATCATTGATCCTTGTAGACCGGTCAAAAGTAAAATTGTAATTTGAAATTGAAGCATCTGTAAAAATGAACTCAGGATATTTCATGATGTCTACAAAGAGTGCGTTGAAAGGCCCTCCCTGTAGCTTTAGAGCCAAAGTGTCTAATTTGCTATAATCCGTACTTTTACGTGCTTTGAAAAGTTGTACTGCATCTCTTTTGGCGGAGGTATACGGGGTCTTGTAAATGTTTACAACAGCCTCAGACAGCGAAACATTCTTCCTTCGCTTCTTAATAGTCTCTCTATAGAAAGCGGTCATTAAGGTAGGATCATCAAAATAGTTCTCTCCCTTTTTTCTTAGGGTTTCTTTCACCAGGGTCACCGCATGCTTTGGCACGCTGAGGTTTACTTCGGACAACTCCGTAACAGAGACATCAAGGGAAATCTTATTGTTATTCTCTTTTAATTGCCCTAAAGAAATCAACTTGGATTTATACCCTAAAAATGAGACTATAACATTTCCTTCATCAATGCTTTTAGGTACTTTTAAAAGAAACTCCCCTTCGGTGTTTGTTACCGTACTGATGTTGGTTCCCTCGAGCGTAAGCGAGGCAAAAATCAAGGGTTTTTTAGACAGGGCATCCATGACCTCTCCCTTGTACTGTTTAAATGTCTGGGATTCCTGCATGGCCGTTTCTTGATAAGACGGTGCCGCTTCTAAGGTATTATATGCCCCAATGCAGACTAAAATACATAGTAAGGCATTAAGGTATTTTCTAAAATTTATCGTTTTAATCTTTCTCATTGCTGTAATTGTTTCGCCTCTTTAAAGGCATGAATTCTTCTCTCTAAGTTAATGATTTTTAGTAAAATAATCTGTTAAACAAATCCTGTTTCTCATAATTTTAGCACGAATAAGCCGTAAATGTTGGCCATAGCTTAAGACCACTTTCATTTGAAACTGTATTAAAATTAGCTTTTGAAAAACACTTTTAGGTCTCTCCCTATATACCTTTACACATGGATTCTTCCGGACCAGAGCTAAGAAGCCCGAATATGCTTTAAATAATTGGAGGGACTTACATCGGTAAACTTCTTAAAAGCCTTGTAGAATGAGGCCCTGTTGTTGAAACCCACATCGTAAGCCAATTGTGCAATGGTGCTGCCCTCACTCTTGTGTTCAAGTAATAGCCTTTTTGCTTCATCTACTCGGTATTTATTGATATAATCGAAAAAAGAGAGATTAAAATGTTCATTAATAATCTGCGAGGCGTGATTTCTTGACAAATTGAGTTCTCTGGCCACATCGTCTAATCTGAGATCATTATGTAGGAACAATTGGTCTCGTTCCATGATTGTGGTAAGTTTCTCTTTCATCTCCAAACTCAGGGCGGTAGACAAGCCCGTTTTTCGGTATTTTACAAAGGGGATAAGGTCCTTGATGGATTTTCCCTCAAAAACGTGGGGTTGCACAAAACCAAAGAAGGCCAGCATTCCAATGAAGAAGACTATAATAAGGTCTATGAAGTAATCGTACTTGGCATCCATAATCTGGAATCGCACAAGGAATATGTAAGAGAAAAAAGCCAAAACAAAACCAAAATAAGACCCAACAAACCACTTTAACCAGGTATTTT
>JBFOMC010000209.1:0-2322 GCA_040830565.1 Flavobacteriaceae bacterium | reverse complement strand
TTGTTAGTTGAAACGTTAGTATACCAAACTGGCTGGATTCGTAAGTCTTTGAATAACAATAATAAATCCCTGCAGGGATTTGATCTCTATATTTCGTTAGTCTTAATAGCTGTCAGAATTAGTGCTATCCCTTCTAAGAGCGAATTCCCAAATTCCTTAGCCTTGTTGTATTAGATTTTTACAAAATCGGTTCAAATAATCCTTGTGATTAGTGATTCGCCTGGATTTTCTGTGCTCAGCGGAGAGATGAAGTGCAATAGTTTCAAATACAGGCGAAATCTAGCAAGGCCAACTGGCTGTTTCTAGCCATGTAGATGCTTGAAAATCGATTACAAGGAATGATAAGTATGAATTTAAAGGAAGATCATGAGGAAATACCTCCTAGAGCTGATGCGATGATCTGCTCCCTCCGGGCTTTTGGTTACGACCTTCCAATGGCCATTGCCGATCTGATTGATAACAGCATTTCTGCTAAAGCGAACAATATCTCAGTCGACTATGATTGGAATGATGGAAGTCCGTGGATTAGGATTACCGATGATGGAGAAGGGATGCACGAGTCCCGATTGCGCGAAGCCATGCGCATGGGAAGCACTAGTCCATTGGAAGCCCGTGATGCTAAAGATCTAGGTCGGTTTGGATTAGGGCTCAAGACTGCCTCCTTTTCTCAAGGCAAATTGCTTAGTGTTTGTTCAAAGACAATAGGTGGAAAGGAAGTATTTAGAAGTTGGGATCTTGATGTAGTATGTGCAAAAGGGAAGTGGCTTCTCAGCAAGAGAGCCCCCGAAAAATCGGAAAAGCTGTTGAAGGGCTTGGAAAGCTTGGAAAGTGGAACTATCGTTTTGTGTCAAAAATTGGATCGTGTATCCAATTATTCATCAGGAGATGAAAAGGTCGCGATGGAAGGATTTCTGGAAAAATTCGACCATGTAGCAAAGTATTTGGAAATGGTTTTTCATAGGTTTCTTTCTGGAAAAAACCGTATTGTTATTACTGTTGGCCGTCATGTATGTAAGGCTTGGGATCCGTTCTTGGAAAAGAATACATTCACTCAGGTCCTATCGAGTGAGATTTTGGATCGGAATCGTGTTCAAGTTAAACCGTTTGTCCTCCCGCATGTTTCTAAACGGACATTGACCGAATCAGCGGAAGGCGCTGGTACACTTGGTTGGAACGCACAACAGGGATTATATATTTATAGAAACAAAAGAATGATAATTCACGGTGGTTACCTTGATTTACCGTTCTCTGCGGAAGAACACTATAAACTGTGCAGAATACAAGTAGATCTTTCTACTGATTTGGATCATGAATGGAGTGTTGATGTAAGGAAAGCTGCTGCGAGCCCTCCTCCTAAAGTGCGAGCAGATCTTGAACGAATCGCTAGGGCAACTCGCTCACTCGCTGCCAATGTTTATCGAGCCAGGGCTGGGAGGACGAAATCCAAACCCACCAAAATTAATAAGCATGATGTTTGGATTAGAAGGAAAAAGGCGGAAAAGATCTTATATCAGATAAATAAGGAAAATGAGGCTATTAGTAGAATTCTCTCTGAGATTAATCCTTCAAAATCTTGGGTTAACAAACTGTTCCATCTCATTCAAAGTAAAGTTCCTCATCGGCGAATAATAATCGATAATTCTGAAACTGAAGATTGTCAGGTGAATTTACCACCGGATCTTTCTCCTCCACCGCAGGAGTTGATTGATGTGTGCATTGAGATCTTTCGTGACCGACTGAAGATGAGTGGAGATGTTCACTCAGCTGCCGATTATGCCTGTTCGTTTTTTGACGATCATCCGCAGTTCCGTGCATCTCTGGATCCCCTTATCGAGGAATTACTATGCTAGAATTGAATGAAATATTTCAAAAAATTGTTCAAATGTCCTATGGTTTTTTCGCGAACACAACATGCACTCCAGGTGCGTTGAATGAGTTCTTGGACATGGTTGAGCAAACTCTACTCAAAGCAGGTGTTAGTCGATCTCAAGCATACGATCAGTTAGAAAGAAAACATAAGATAGAGGTTCTAGATTCTTCAGCAATGCTGCAGGATCATAGCGATCACATTGAGTGGTTTAATCCGGATACCAATACCGCGATCAGCAGACCTTTGAATTGGCATTTTTGGGCGCATTACAGGGGCTGGCTATCGGCTAAAAAAAACTGGTCTAAGGGCATTGTTGATAATATTGACCAAGAAGCTAGCAAGGTTCTAGCAGAGCTAGAAGATCCACATCGTCCTGGAATCTGGGACTGCCGTGGAATGGTTGTGGGAAGCGTTCAATCCGGTAAAACGGCTAATTACACAGGTGTAATATG
>JBFOMC010000208.1:0-13275 GCA_040830565.1 Flavobacteriaceae bacterium | reverse complement strand
TTTGACCCGAAATTGGAGGTAGACTACGATCGCAAACTATTTAAAGGGACAGAGTATTACGACCGACTTAACGCAACGTTTAAAGTGCCCACCTGGTACGGAATAGAACTTAAAGGAAATTTTGAACAAAATGAGGGGGATTTTTTAAACCCTGCAGAAACCCTCCCTACGGATGGTCTTTACAGTGCGGGAGTATCCATTTCTCTTGGTAGGGGTTTTTGGATCAATGAGCGTATGGCCACCCTTAAAAAAGCGAAGTTTTTCAGGGAGCAGACTAAGGCGGATAGAGACCTGGAGGTAAACCAGATCCTGTTTAAAGCCTCACTAGCCTACTTTGACTGGCTACAGGCATACAATGATCAGTTGATTTTTCAGGAATTCTTTGAAAATGCAAGGATCAGGTTTAACGGAGTAAAGCGAAGCGCAGAAGCGGGTGATGTTGCGGCTATAGATACTGTAGAGGCTAAAATTGCCGTCCAAAACAGGCAATTGAGCTTCGAACAGGCCAGGGTGGGCTTTATGAAACGATCTTTGGAATTGGCAAATTTTCTATGGTTGAGCACAGACATTCCGGTTGAATTGCAGGCCAACGTCATTCCTGATACCGGTCTTAATAGGGAAGTGGACATCAGCCTGGAAATTCTTAACAAGCCCCTGGATAGTTTTGCAATTGAACAACATCCAAAACTAAGGTCTCAGAGTTTGAAAATTGAAGGTCTTACGGTTGACAAGCGATTAAAAGTGAACAAATTGCTTCCCAAGATAGACCTGGAGTATAATTTCTTAACAGAAACGCCAGAAACGATCAGGTCTTTTGAAACTCAGGAGTATAAGGGCGGACTTAATTTTCGGTTCCCTTTATTTCTTAGGAAAGAACGTGGGGATCTAAAACTAGCCAAGTTTAAACTCCAAGATGCAGAATTTGAACTTAAGAACATCCGTTTAGAAATTAAGAACAAAGTCCTGGCGTTATACAGAGAACTGGATTCCTTTGATACTCAAAATCAGCTAATCGCAGACATTGTATCAGATTACGGGGCCTTGCTCAGTGCGGAAGAAAGGAAATTTAGCTTCGGCGAGAGTTCACTCTTTTTAATCAATTCGCGTGAAAGCAAGCTAATAGATGCGAAACTTAAGGCCAATGAAGTACAAAACAAATACTTCTTTACTAAAGCCTCCTTGTTTAAGAGTTTGGCCATCAACCCTGCTAATCTTTAAAAGGTAATGTAAGTTTTTGGCTCTATTACCTACCAATGCTTCCGCAGCCTTTTGTTAAATAAAAGTCCACATTGGGGGAATACTAAAGAGGTACTAATAACATGGAGAACGAACTAAAAGAAATAATTGCAGATAGTTTGGCGTCGTCGCTTTCTTATAGCGACTATAGGACATTAGTAGACGACCTGGCCGAAACGGGTAGTACTACCGGTCCGGAGCAAAAAGCATCTTTGGTGAATTACACCAAACTAAATAGTAGGAGACTAAAAAGGTGGGACAAAACCTTTAAGCTCACGGAATCGGCTTTAGCCCAGATTAAAAAATGGGACAGGGGTGTAATTTGGTTGGTGATCACCGAAAGCTGGTGCGGAGATGCGGCGCCAACTATGCCTGTAATGAATCGCATTGCCGAACAGACCGAAAAAGTCGACTTGAGAGTAGTGCTAAGGGATGAACATCCTGAGCTTATGAGCCATTTCCTCACCAATAATGCGATGTCTATTCCCAAATTGATCATGATAGATAAAGAAACTTTGGAGGTGCTCGGAGACTGGGGCCCAAGACCAAGTCTGGCAACTCAAAAAGTGCTTGCTTATAAGAAGCTCCATGGAACGCTGACTTCTGAATTCAAGGAAGACCTTCAACTTTGGTACAATAAGGATAAGGGAACAAATACTTTGGAAGATTTGTTAAGCCTACTTACTTTGGAAGATGTAGGTAATAGTGCCCTTTTGTGATGTTCTTGAGGAAGAACTAAAACGGGCCTTTAAAGCATAGGAGATGGCATTGTCTACGAGACATCCATTAGAGGTCCCGGAACTTTTGGCATTAAAGTCGGCCTCCACTACATTCCCATTTGCATCGACTAAAATATTCACAACTACCTTTCCACCTTCGATACAAGTGTAAATTGGTGGAGGAAGTCTATAACTTGTTCGATCTACCAGCGAATAAGATACCGAGGTTTTACGTTTGGCTAAGTGGTTGGTAAATTCCTTTTTCTGAGCTTCTTTTTCACCCAGTTTTTGTTTTTTTTCTTCTCTTTTTTTAGCTAACTCCTTAAGGTTGGCTGCATACCCTTCGTCCATATTAAGTGGGTCTGAAGGGTTTTCATCTTCTGCAGCAGCCTTTTCTTCCATAATCTCCTCCAGGGTTTTAAGGGGCTCAGGATTTCCCAGGCTGGGCTTGGCGGTTTCATTATAAGCCATATGACTTTTAATAGGATCGGCTTTGGCCATTTCTTCGAGCAGCTTTTCCTCCTCCTCCAAAAGTTTCTCTAAATCTTCATCAGCCAAACTCATTTCAATAACATATTCCTCCTGCGCTTCAGATCCCAATTGAATATTGTATAGAAGCAATATTACTATGGACAGCGAGAAGAATGTTATTAAAAAAGAAAGTTGGTTTCGATTTAAATTCATACTGCTATAACCACTTTTTTCAATTAATATTACAATATTTCGTTGAATGAACAGGATAAAGCCAACAAAATCAGAGCTTTGTATCCTCTGACAGCAGCATTTCCTGAAAAATCTTTGGGGCTAGCCCCTTATTTACGTTATAATCGCCTATTTTGGTTCTTCTGAGCGCTGTTAAATGCCCTCCTGAGTCTAGAGACTTACCAAAATCATGTGCAAGTGCCCTAATGTATGTCCCCTTGCTACAAACTACTCTAAACATTACATCGGGCATGCTTATTTTAGATATTTCAAACTCAAATATTTCAATAGTGCGAGCTACGGTTTTTATCTCCTTCCCTGCTCTGGCGTATTCATAAAGGCGCTTGCCATCCTTTTTTAAGGCCGAGAAAACAGGGGGCTTTTGTTCCTGTTTTCCAACAAATGTCTTGGCCATTGCTTCAATCTTATTCGGCGTTAGGTGAGCCGTCGGGTATTCCTGGTCAATTTCGGTTTCCAAATCGTAGGAGGGTGTTGTGGCACCTAGGGTAATGGTTCCGGTATATTCTTTTACTTGCCCCTGCAATTCTTGAATTTTTTTCGTGAACTTGCCGGTGCAAATTAGCAGAAGACCAGTAGCCAAAGGGTCTAAGGTGCCTGCGTGCCCTACCTTTATTTTTTTAATGCCGAACCTTCTTTTAATGGCCCATCTAATCGCATTAACTGCCTGAAAGGATGTCCAGTTCAGGGGCTTATCGATCAATAGTAATTGTCCTTCCAGAAAATCTTCCTTGGTCTTCACTGATTATATGGATTAAGGCCGGCGGCCCGAATACCAAAAAAGAGGCCGCGGACTAAATTTATACGATTTTGAGTATTTATGACCAAAAACCGTACCCTATTGCAATGCCACCCACTATAAGACAGTAAATTGCAAAATAGGTAAGCTTGCTGTTTCTGACCAGTTGTATCATCCAGGTACAGGCAACCAGTCCGGCAATAAAAGCAGCGATAAAACCAGACCCCAATGCCATTGCTTGTTCTCCTTGGAAACTAAGTTCACCTCCCAAAATGTCTTTAGCCATTTTGCCCAGGATCAGAGGCACAACCATTAGAAAAGAAAATCTTGCGGCCCTTGTTTTATCAACTCCTAAAATTACCGAGGTAGAAATTGTTGCCCCGCTTCTGGATATTCCCGGAAGCATGGCCATCGCCTGAGAAATCCCAATAATTAGGGCTCTCCCGTTAGAAACTTTTTTATCTGTGTCTTTAGCCTTGTCTGCAAAGAACAGCAATAGTGCTGTTATCAAAAGCATAAAACCGACAAACTGAATATTCCCTCCAAAAAAGGATTCTAATTCCTGCTCGTAGTAGAGCCCAACCAGGGCTGCAGGAATCATTGATATTATAATCTGCAAGGAAAATTTGGTTTCGTCATTCCATTTAAATTGAAGTAGACCTCGAATAATTTCCCATACATCTTTTCTAAATACTACAATTGTACTGAGTGCTGTAGCGAAATGAAGCACTACAGTAAATAAAAGACTGTCTTGGGGCATAGAATCGTCACCTAAAATAGCCTTTCCAAGTTCTAGATGTCCGCTCGAAGAAACGGGGAGGAATTCTGTTAACCCCTGAATTATGCCAAGAAGTATGGCGTCTAAAACTTCCAATTATTTTTTCTTCTTGTGTGGATTCAACAATATGGCATAAATTTCAATTCCGAGGCCTAGTAAAACTAGGGTTGGTGCCAGGCGGATCCTTCTAAAACTGTAGATGTCAGGATTAAAGACATTGGGATCGTCACTGCCCCCACCACTCATAAGAATGAATCCAAGTGCCATACAGCCCAATCCAATAAACATCCATAAATAATTCTTTTTCTGGAAGATGAATTCTGCTTTCTGCTGATTTTGAGGATGTTTTTGCTTTTTACTCATACTGCAAATTTAATGAAGACAAACGTAGTTTAAAGATTCTACTAAAAAAATGTCATTAATAATATAAATCGTCTGTTCTGAGATTCAAAAATCTTTGGGTCGCAAAATAGGTGCTAATCAACGAGATAAGGACGCCTAAAACAAAAACACTTACAAAAAGTACCACTAGGATCACAACATCCTGGAAAAGATTTAGCTCAGGAAAATAAACATCTATATAGTACAATACGATGGCAAGGGCTATCATGGCAAGAAAGGCACCAAGCATACCCAATTTAATGTTGGTCCAGATGAAAGGGCGTCTTATAAATCTTTTTGTAGCTCCCACCATTTGCATGGTTTTAATAATAAACCGTTTTGAGTATATCGAAAGACGAATAGAACTGTTTATTAGTAACACAGCTATTAAGGTAAATAATGCACTTGCAACCAATATCCAGAAACTGATTTTTTTAACGTTATCTGTTAGCAAAGCAATTAGCGGTTTGTCATAGCTAACCTCATCTACATATCCTTTGGCCGAAAGGTCTGCCGCTATTTTTTCAATTTCATCGGTACTGACAAAGTCGGCATTCAATTTTACATCAATGGAGTTTTTAAGAGGGTTATAGCCCAGAAAGTCCTGGAAATTCTCTCCAATTTCCTCGCTATGTTGCTCTGCGGCATCCTCTTTGGAAACATAGATTGCAGACTTGGTGTACTCTGCCATGGCCAGACTTTTCTGTAGTTGATCTACCTCCACTTCTTTTGCAGAATCTTTCAAGAAAACTGAAATGGTGATTTGTTCTTTAAAATGATCTGCCAACTTCTTAGTATTAAGCACCAATAGTCCTAAAATCCCCAATAAAAAAAGCACTAAACCAATACTCAATACCACTGAAAAGTAGGAGGATATCAATTTTCTTTTTTGATAACGTTCAAAAGATTTGCTCATGGCAGCATAAGAATACGTAAAAATAGGAAAGTAAATTGAATAAACTTATTTTTAGGTTTTGCTTAGAACAGCTAATACAAGTACTGTTGTTAGATCTAAAAATTTCAAGGCCCGGACTTTGGTTTCCCACTATTTGGATCTACCTCGTACCCTTTGGAAACCAGGAACACTTTTGGGAAAGTTTCCCATTCTGGCTCGGATTGGTCTATGTAAGCTTTCCTCTAAATTATCTTGTTTACGGACTTAACGATTACAATGACGTTAAAGCCGATGCTCTGAACCCAAGAAAGGGGAACTATCTCTTTGGAGCCCGCGCTTCAAAAGAAGCTTTAAGGTTTCTGCCCCGAAAAATTGCCCTGGTACAACTTCCTTTTTTTATATTAATGATATGGCTTAGCGGAAGCACAATGTTCTTCCTGCTCAGCCTTATGGTCGTGGTAAATATGATGTACAACTTTGAGCCCTTCAGACTCAAGGAAAGACCGCCATTCGAGATCATCATACAAGTGGGTTATGTGCTCACAGCCTTTTTCTGTACCGAACTAAACGGATTAGCTTCCTTACCCTGGCAAACTGTAGTCTATTTGGGTCTTTTTGCATTTCAGGCTCATATAGCCGGAGAGATTATGGATATTGATCCGGATCTGGCTTCCGGAAAAAGGACTACTGCTACTCTCCTGGGTCGGTTAAATTCCAAATTCCTCATGCTGCTGCTTTTGCTATGCGAAACCTGTTTACTTTGGCTATGGTTCAAAGACTATGTTTTGGCCATCTTCCTCGGGGCCTTTTCCGTCTGGCTTGTTCTAGACATTTTTATTTTCTTTGGTAACAGACCTTATTCTCTGCCACAAATGAAGCTTTTTGGGTATGCTATTAATTTTTCAGCTTTGGCTTCTATGATTTGGGTGTTATACAGCGGCAATTTGCTTGTGGTACAATGAACACAATGAAAGGGAATAGCTTTCCCTTTTCAAGTATTAAACCTATTTTTGCCTGGTCAGTACAGTATGATCATCCCGAGATTGGTGTAAAGAACGATCGTCTGGGTGATCGTTTCTTTTTATACAAAAACGACATGAGCTATAAATTCAGGGAAATTGAAGCCAGATGGCAAAAATTTTGGGCTGAAAACCAGACGTTTAAGGCTGAGAACACTTCTGACAAGGAAAAATTCTATGTTTTAGATATGTTTCCTTATCCCTCTGGAGCGGGGCTACATGTAGGTCACCCCCTGGGTTATATAGCGAGTGATATTTACGCCAGATATAAAAGGCATAAAGGATTTAATGTACTACATCCTCAAGGCTACGACAGTTTTGGTCTTCCGGCAGAGCAATATGCCATACAAACCGGGCAACATCCGGCTATAACTACCGAAGAGAATATCAAAACCTATAGAAGACAATTAGATCAGCTTGGATTTTCTTTTGATTGGTCGAGGGAAGTCCGTACCAGTGACCCAAAATATTACAAGTGGACCCAATGGGTTTTTATTCAACTTTTTAACTCCTGGTACAATTATACTTCAGATAAGGCAGAGGCTATTGCAGATTTGATCGCAATTTTTGAGAAGCAGGGCAATGCTGAGGTGCAGGCCGCCTGTGATGAGGATACCCCTATATTTACCGCAGCAGATTGGAGTGCATATACAGAGAAAACAAGGCAAGAGATCTTGCTTAAATATCGCCTTACTTATTTAGCCGATACGGAGGTAAATTGGTGCCCGGCTTTGGGTACTGTTTTGGCCAATGATGAAATAGTCAATGGGGTTTCTGAAAGGGGTGGTCATCCGGTGATTCGGAAAAAAATGACGCAATGGAGTATGCGAATCACTGCCTACGCCCAGCGATTGCTAGACGGCCTAGACAAGATAGATTGGCCACAACCTCTTAGAGATGCACAGACAAACTGGATTGGACGTTCTGTTGGCGCCGAAGTGATCTTTAAAATCAAAGAAACCTCTGAAACTATTCCGGTTTTCACCACCCGGCCGGATACGATTTTTGGCGCAAGTTTTATGACCTTGGCACCAGAGCATGAACTGGTTGAGAAAATAACAACTGAGGAACAAAAAGAGGAGGTAGGAGCGTATATTGAAGCTACAGCAAAACGTTCTGAGAGAGATCGGATGGCCGATGTTAACCAAATAACAGGAGCCTTTACCGGGGCTTATGCGGAACATCCTTTTACCAAAGAAGCTGTCCCCATTTGGATTGGAGATTATGTGCTTGCGGGTTACGGTACCGGAGCCGTAATGTCTGTACCCTGCGGTGACCAGCGCGACTACGACTTTGCCAAACATTTTAACATTCCGATCCCCAACATTTTTGAAGGGGTAGACATTTCGAAAGAAGCCTTCGCAGATAAGGAGCAAACGGTAATCGCCAATTCTGATTTTCTGAACGGACTTAATTACAAGGAGGCCACCCAAAAGGTAATTGCTGAATTAGAAAAACTCGGTCAGGGAAAGGGAAAGATCAATTACAGACTTAGAGATGCTGTTTTTAGCAGGCAACGGTATTGGGGAGAGCCATTTCCGGTATACTATGTGGATGGGATGCCACAAATGATCTCGGAAGAACATCTGCCCCTGGTCTTGCCGGAGGTAGAGAAGTATCTTCCGACGGAGACCGGAGAGCCTCCATTGGGAAATGCTACGCATTGGGCCTGGGACAGCGTTAATAACAAGGTGGTGTCCAATGAACTTGTCGCCCTGAGCGGAGTCGAAGGGTCGGACAAGGGTAACGGAATTTACCCTCTGGAATTGAATACTATGCCGGGCTGGGCGGGGAGTTCACAGTATTTTAACCGCTATATGGATCCGCATAATGAGGAGGCGATCTTCTCCGAGGAAGCTATAAACTATTGGCGGCAGGTTGACCTCTATATTGGGGGAATAGAACATGCCACCGGGCATTTGCTGTATTCCCGTTTTTGGCAAAAGTTTATGTTCGATATAGGTTTGGTGCCTGTAGATGAATACGCCAAAAAACTCATCAACCAGGGGATGATCTTGGGAACTAGTGCCTTTGTGTACTCCCTGTATCTTCCTTTTGGTTTAAACTTCAAAGACAATCGGTCTAAGGCAACAAGGGAGGATTTAGAATCTTATTCTTCTTTTTTTGATGGAACAGTTTTCATTCCCAAGTCAATTTATGATGACCGATATGATTTATCTAATGATCAAAAGGCGAAATTAAGTCACTTCGTAGATGAATTGATTAATGAGTACCAACGATTAAATCCAAATCACATTGTACATAAAACTTTTGATTTTCTTGATCAGTTTGAAAGAAACGTACACCCTGTTAGAGTTGATGTTTCCTTAGTTAATTCTTCGGATGAATTAAATATTGATGGTATCAAAAACTGGCATAAAGATTTTTGGCAAGCAAAGTTTATGCCCGAAAATAACAAGTATGTTGTCGGCCGAGAGATTGAAAAAATGTCCAAGTCAAAATACAATGTTGTAAATCCGGATGCCATATGCAAAGAATACGGAGCAGATTCCCTTAGATTGTACGAAATGTTCCTGGGGCCACTAGAACAGGCCAAACCCTGGAATACCGCAGGGATCACCGGAGTACACTCTTTTCTAAAGAAGCTTTGGAAACTCTATCATAGCGGCCCCGATGCAAGCTTTGAGGTAAGCGAAGCCAAGCCTTCGGCGGAGGCCTATAAGAGCTTGCATAAAACCATCAAAAAAGTGGAGGAGGATATTGAAAATTTCTCTTTCAACACTTCCGTATCTACATTTATGATCTGCGTGAACGAACTTTCGGCACAGAAATGTAACGCTAAAGAGATTTTAGAGCCCCTGGCTATTGTGATCTCTCCCTATGCCCCACATGTAGCAGAAGAGCTCTGGTCACTTCTTGGGCATAAGACGTCTATTTCAACCGCCTCCTTTCCAGAATTCAATTCACAATTTTTAGTGGAGAGTAGTAAAGAGTATCCAATTTCCTTTAACGGGAAGATGCGCTTTACCATGGAGCTGCCCTTAGATATGAGCAAAGAGGACATTGAAGCCGCTGTAATGGCCAACCAGAGAACCCAGGAGCAGCTGCAGGGACGTAGTCCAAAGAAGGTCATTGTGGTGCCCGGGAAGATCGTAAATATTGTGGGCTAA
Source organism: Flavobacteriaceae bacterium (assembly GCA_040830565.1). GTDB lineage: Bacteria > Bacteroidota > Bacteroidia > Flavobacteriales > Flavobacteriaceae > JAFMPW01. The sequence goes on along the minus strand of JBFOMC010000208.1, from coordinate 3,657 downwards.
ACGGATCCTGTTTTGCCTTAAGACCAAAAATTGCGCACCTACTTCTTAGATTTTCTCCAGAACTCCTTATAGGGCTGCACGATAAATTTTTACAATTTTTCCTAAACTACCCCCTATTTTTTAGGGGGTATCTTCTTTAAAAAAGAGTTTTTCGAAGGTATACCCCTCAATTTTAGCGAATAAATTTTCATTTTTGTTATAATTATCACAATTTTGACCCATAACTTTAAATTCATAAAAAATGATAATCGGGATACCAAAAGAGATTAAAAACAACGAAAGCAGGGTTGGGATGACTCCGGCTGGTGTTATGGAACTTGTTAAAAATGGTCATAGCGCATATATCCAATCTACTGCCGGGGAAGGCAGCGGTTTTTCAGACCTCGATTATCAACAGGTAGGAGGTATTATTTTACCAACTATAGAACAGATCTATGCCATAGCAGATATGATCGTAAAGGTTAAAGAACCTATAGCGATCGAATACGATCTTATAAAGGAAGATCAAATTTTGTTCACGTATTTCCACTTTGCTTCTTGCGAGGCACTCACCAAGGCAATGATAAGAAGTAAGGCAATTTGTATTGCCTATGAAACGGTAGAAGATGACGAGGGCTGCCTTCCTTTGCTAACGCCTATGTCTGAGGTGGCAGGTAGAATGGCCATACAACAAGGCGCGAAATATTTGGAAAAGCCGGTAAAAGGCAGAGGGGTATTGTTAGGTGGAGTTCCTGGAGTGCCGCCGGGCAAGGTCTTGGTCCTTGGAGCTGGAGTGGTAGGTATTCAGGCTGCTAAAATGGCAGCTGGCCTGGGGGCTCATGTTACCATTTTGGATATTAACATGAAACGCCTCAGGTATGTCAATGACGTAATGCCAAGTCATGTGGTCACAGAATTTTCTAATGAATACAATATTCGCAAACATATAAGAACACACGATCTGATTGTTGGAGGGGTATTACTTAAAGGATCTAAGGCGCCAAATCTCATTACGGCAGATATGCTTACCGAAATGCGCCCTGGAACCGTAATCGTTGATGTGGCGGTAGACCAGGGGGGCTGCGTAGAAACTACCAGGCCTACTACACATGAGGAACCCATCTATATTATAGATGATATTGTTCATTACTGTGTAGCTAACATGCCAGGTGCAGTTCCGTACACCTCTACTATTGCGCTTACCAATGTGACCTTACCTTATGTTGTTAAATTGGCCAATCTGGGGTGGCTAGAGGCATGCCAAACGGACCATGCCCTAAATAAGGGATTGAATATTGTTGAAGGAAAGGTAGTATATAAAGAAATCATTGAAGCTTTTAAATGGGACGCAGAAACGATAATTTAGGTACATTTTGTCAGGATAGCCTGTTTCCGCTACACTTGGCGGGGTTTTTGCTCTAGATATTGTAACTTTAAAGTATCCCTAAATTAATAGAATTATGATAGGATTGAATTATTATATATTAATCGGTGCAATTGCCTTGGTAAGTTGGCTGGTTAGCAATAAACTCAAAAGCAAGTTCAGACACTATTCAAAGGTACATTTGCAAAATGGCATGAGTGGGGCAGAGATTGCTGAGAAAATGCTGGCAGATCACGGTATCAGGGATGTAAAGGTGGTATCAACCGCAGGAATGCTTACGGACCATTACAATCCCAGAAACAAAACCGTAAACCTCAGTGAAGGCGTTTACAACCAGAGAAATGCCGCCGCTGCGGCTGTGGCAGCTCACGAGTGCGGGCATGCAGTACAACATGCTCAGGCTTATGAATGGCTTACTATGCGTTCTAAATTGGTGCCAATTGTAAGCATCACTTCCGGGATGTCTATGTGGGTGGTTTTTGGAGGTCTGATGTTAGGTGCGGCAGCCGGAGTAGGTTTGGGCTTCTGGATAGCTGTGGCAGGACTTATTATGATGGGTTTTGCTACTTTATTCAGCTTTATCACCCTTCCGGTAGAATACGATGCCAGTAACCGTGCTTTAGCCTGGTTAAAACAAAAAAACATGGTTACCCAGCAAGAATACAAAGGATCTGAAGATGCCCTGAAATGGGCTGCAAGAACCTATCTTGTTGCAGCAATTGGCTCCCTGGCAACGCTCTTTTATTTTGCACTGCAGGTGTTTGGAGGCAGAGATTAATTAAAGAAAAGACCCGCCGGTTGTTTGGAAACCGGCGGGTTAATTATTTCCTGATGATATCCGAAGTTAGTTTCAAGTTAGGAGGCCTTGAAGATCTCCCTGCCATGATCAAAGTTGGGGCTCAATTATTTGACCACGACCTGAAGGAACCTCGGGCCAGAGAATTTCTTTCAGATCCAAGGCATCATATTGTATTGGCATACTTTGAAAATGGCATCATAGGGATGGCTTCAGGAGTGCATTATGTGCATCCCGATAAAGACCCTCAGCTTTTCATCAATGAAGTGGGCGTAATAGAGGAGTATCAGAATAAAGGTATTGGGAGGCAATTAGTAAAAAGCCTTTGTGAGCACGGTAAAACTTTAAGGTGTACAGAAGCCTGGTTAGGTGTTGCTACAGATAATATACCCGCTAGGAGGGCTTATAAGGCTGCCCTGGGAAAGGAAGAGAAGGAACCCTTCGTATTGGTTAATTTCAAATAGTGATCTGCCGATCTATTTGTTGTTCCAGGGATATAAAGGTCTCGGTTCTTGACACCCCCTCAATTTGTTGAATGTGCCTGTTAAGTACGTACATTAAGTGCTCATTGTCTTTGCACAACACTTTAATAAGGATAGACCAATTCCCGGTTGTATAATGGCATTCTAAAACTTCAGGAATAGTTTCCAGAGCTTTTACCGCTTTAGGGTTGCTCATGGCCTTGTCCAGGAAAATACCGATATATGCCATGGTGGTATAGCCGAGAACTTTAGGGTTAATTACAAACTTAGATCCGGAAATAAGCCCGGATTTTTCGAGTTTGCGAAGTCGTTGATGAATTGCAGCACCAGAAATCCCGATATTTCGGGCAATCTCTAAAATTGGCTTTCTGGCGTCGGCCATTAAAAATCTTAGGATCTTTTTGTCTATTCCATCAATATTCAAATTACCGTTAGAGGATCGCATATTCTACTTTCAATTTCTCACAAATATACGGTAATTCCTTTCGAATATTAACCTGCTACAGAATCAGGATTATACCCAAGATAGGGCACTTCGTATTCTCTAAAATTCACACCATAGCTTTTAAGCTCTGCCAAAATGGGGTCATAAACTTCCTTTTTGGTAGGGATCTGAACTCCCGGCGTAGTAATTTTTTTATTTAAGATGAGCAGGGTAGCAATGGCCACCGGAAGTCCTACCGTCTTCGCCATGGCTGTATGGGTCCTGTTTTCTCCCAGGACAACCATATTGGAATCTAGCTGCAATTTTTTACCTTTTAATTCGTATCCGAATTTGTGATACATTACAATCATGTCCTTATCGTCATCAGCCAATGTCCAGCTGTCTTCCAGTATCTGTTGAAGCATTTGGGCGGGGGTAGCCCTTTTGAGCTGAATAGTTTTATTGGGATCAAATAAATTTAGTTCCAGTAGTTTGCCCCACATGATGTCGTCCTGGTCTATTTTCAGGTAGTGTCTTAGTTTGAGCTCTACAGAATCTGTTGGAGAGTAGGGTAAGAAGGAATTCGTGAAAT
>JBFOMC010000207.1:0-5756 GCA_040830565.1 Flavobacteriaceae bacterium | reverse complement strand
GGTCCCAGACTTGAAATATTCCAGAACGACAGCTAATGAACGGCATCCCGAAGAACTTCTTACAGTAAAATTCAGGTATAAAAAACCAGATGCCAAATCTAGTATAGAAATGATAAAAGTTGTAAATGATGAGCTAAGTGAGGCCTCAACAGATTTTAAATTTGCCTCGGCGGTAGCATTATTTGGGTTGCACCTACGTAAATCAACTTATATTAAAAATACCACCCTGGCAGATGTACTTAATTTGGCAGAACAGGGTAGAGGAGTAGACAAACAAGGCTACCGGGCAGAATTCATGCGCTTAGTAAAGACCTTCGAGGGAAGTCTGTGATTTAAAGGTGCCTAAGGGCACCTTTTATTTTTTATATTCTGAAAGTACCTTATGCGCAATACCTTTTAGGTAGTCTGCATCAGCTTTATCCAATCCGGCTGTATTGGAGTTCAGGGTTGGATCCATGCTATATATAGCTTCATAAAACATGGCTGCGGCAAGAAAGGTGCCAGCTGCACTCGCATGTACTCCATCCTGGTTGTAAAGGTCTATTGTAGTATTGGTATCATTTTGCACCTCCTTAAACGCCAGGCCCACAGGGACAATTTTGGCGTTTATCAAGGGAGCTATTTCCTCATGGGTGGTCCTAATCCCATTAAGCATTCCGGGCTGATGCCTGTAAGCCCAGGTCATGAAAAGATATAGCTTCGCCTTATCATTTTTGATTTTCCGACTAACACTCTCTATCCCTAATTTTGCCTCTAAAATCTCATTCGCAGCCCTTGAAGAGTTTTCCTGTAGGATGACAACATCCCAGTCTTGTTCTTGCAACTTGGCCAATGAATTGGGATCTGAGGCGTGGTCCTCCATACTGTAGCCGTCTAAGGCCATCCGCTCCACCTGGGGACTATAAGACAATTCAATAGCGTCTAAAAATCCTTTCAAGGCCGTATCCATTCCCCCATTGTAATTGGTATGACTATTTCCAATAAACAACACTTTTTCCGGACGAAAAGAGACTTCAGTATCTTCCTCCTTCGCTATATTCGGATCAGACTCCTGACTGCAAGATCCGGTCAGGACCAAAAAAGAGAAAATGAGTAGATACGTTTTCATAATTGCCTAAAGATAATCGTATTTTAGAATATCTTAGAAAAGGCGTATTTTCATTGGATAAAGCTAATTCATGATTCGCATAATTACAGTAGGCCTTTTTTTCTGGGCCGCAATGCTCAACGGCCAGCAGATTCTTCCCGAACAACAAAGAGCTCAAATTATTGATGAGATCCTAGCAGATCGATTGAACAACCTCCTGCCTAAATTAATGGATGATACTGCTATAGATATGTGGATCTTGATTTCTAGGGAATATAACGAAGATCCGGTGCTTAGAACCATGCTTCCGGCTACCTGGTTAAATGCAAGGCGGCGGACCATCTTACTTTTTTATAGGAATAGGGCGGAAAACACTATTGAGAAATTAGCTGTTGCTAGATATAATATTGGAGATAACATAACATCTGCCTGGGACAAAGAAAAGCAACCAGACCAATGGGAAAGGTTGGTAGCGCTTATTAGTGAGCGTAACCCGAACAAAATTGCCGTGAATATTTCCAAAGATCACAATATTGCAGATGGGTTGGTGAAGACAGATTATGATGAATTCATGTCTTATTTACCCAAAAAGTTTCATTCAAAAGTAAGCTCGGCAGAACAACTGGCTGTTAGATGGATTGAGACCCGCACGGAGCGCGAGATGGTCATATATGAGCAGTTAGTAGAGATTACTCACGATATTATAGCAGAAGCATTTTCGGAAAAAGTAATTACCCCCGGAATAACCACTACAACAGAAGTGGAATGGTGGATGAGGCAAAAGGTAACAGACCTGGGTCTGGAGACTTGGTTTCACCCAACTGTAGACGTTCAACGCACGAGTGAAGAACTGGTAGGTCATTTGTATTCTTTTTCGGGAAGACCGGGTGATATGGTCATTTATCCCGGAGATTTGCTCCATTGTGATTTTGGTATTTCTTATCTAAGGCTGAATACAGATTGCCAGGAACTGGCCTATGTTCTAAAACCAGGCGAGCAGGAAGCTCCCAAATTCTTGGTATCCGCTTTGAAAGCAGGCAACCAGGTCCAGGATTTTTTGACAGACAACATGATACAAGGCAGTACCGGAAATGAGATTTTAGCCAAAGCTCTAGCCGATGCCAGGGCGGCGGGTTTACGACCGGCAATTTATACCCACCCTTTAGGATCTTACGGCCATTCTGCGGGCACCACTATAGGCATGTGGGACGCTCAAGAGGGGGTAATCAAGGACGATGGGGAGCGCTACCCACTTAACCCCAACACCGTATATGCTATTGAACTAAATACCACGGTCACAATTCCTGAATGGAAAAGAGATATAAGAATTATGTTGGAAGAAGCAGGTTATTTTGGGGAAAATGGCTTCCGTTATGTAAATGGAAGGCAAACCGAATTACTTCTTATTCCCAGAAATAAAACACATCAAGGTAATTAATACAGCTATGAGACAGATTAGATATGCTATTTTACTAATTGTAGTTATACATGTTAACCTCCTTGCTCAAAGTGAAGAGAATACCACGATCTTTTGGGACACCTCCCTCTCTATGATGGACAGGGATCTGGAAAAAGATCTGTCTATTTTGGAAAAGGTATTCCAACGCAACGGGGAACAGGAGGTACAGTTGCTGTACTTCGGTATGGGGATAGACGAAAAGATTTACAAGGTTGAAAATGGAAACTGGAACGCCTTAAAGAAGGATTTGATGACTACGGAATACGGAGGAGCTGCCATTTATGAAAACCTGAAAGGCAAGGCTAAAAACGCCAGGGTTTATGTATTTACCGATGGAAAAAAGGTGCTAACTAATGATGTACTGAGTCTTACCAAAGGTAATTATATCATTAATAGCAATCCAAGCAGGAATGAAGAGTTCTTGAAAAGAACGGCATTGATCAATAGGAGTAGGTTGATGGACTTTGCGGCGATATTACCAGAGAACTTGGGAAGCTTGAAAAATACAAAAGCCCAGAAGCGAAAGGTCTCTGGGGTTGTATACATGAATAATAAACCGGCACAAAACGTCCGAGTTGCTGTAAAAGGTGTCTCAAAGAGTACCTTAACAGATGAAAAGGGCACATTTTCTTTAGAAGCAAATCCCGGCGATAGCCTTCTTGTTTCGAGTAGAGTGAATAAATCGCTCAAATTGATCCCTGTAAGGGAGCAGGCCGAAATGAAGATTTTTATGGAGGCCAATACGGTAACCTTAGATGAGGTAGTAGTAACTGAAAACATACAACAGGCTGAAGTGGTTAACACCGGCTTCGGGCAAGAGAGCAAAGAGAAAGTGGGTTACGCAGTGCAATCTATTGATGATAGCCGTATTTCAGACGTTAACACAGATGTTGCCACAGCCACTCAGGGCAAATTTTCAGGAGTAAGCCTGGGCCAGAACGACGATCTGAGTCAGGTACGGATGAGACCAAGCAATAGTATTTTGGGAAATAGTTATGGACTTATAGTCATTGATGGTGTTCCATTACAACGTTCCAGCTCAGCCGCGGTCGGCGCGGCCTCACCCAACAGTACCGGAAAATCTAGCAATATTAGAGAAAATGGAGGGGCCCCTGGTGCCGCTCAACGCCTGTCCTTTCTTGATCCTAAGAATATCGCAAAAATTACGGTCCTAAAAGGGTTGGCCGCAACCAATAGGTTCGGGAGCGAAGGGGTTAATGGAGTACTTTTGATCACTACAAAAACAGGACTCGCAGGAGGGAAAGCCGGAGAGACGGTGGATTTAGCCCGCTTGAATGACAACATATATTCAGAGGATGGCTTGGATACCGGTGGTGACTCACCATTTTTAAGTGCTTTAAAAAATGCACCTAATTCGCAAGAGGCTTATGAAACCTACGCTTCATTGAGGACCTTAAACGGAGATAATGCAGCCTTCTATCTTGATGCTTTTAGTTATTTTAAGAAAACAGACCCGAAGCTGGCAGAACGTATTATCTCTAATCTTCTGGAGCTTCATGCAAATGATATTACCTATCTGAGAACTGTAGCCATGGCCCTAAGCACGATTAACGCTCACGAAAATGCGATTAAAGTAAATGAACACATCCTTTCACTTGAGGCCAACAACACCCAGGCGCATCTAAATCTGGCACGTGAAAAAAGAAGTGTTGGACGGTATCAGGATGCTTTAAATGATATGCATGCCTTGCTTAATGGGACCAAGTCAACGGGGATCACCCTGTCTGGTACTTCCAAAACCCTGAACCGCGAAATTAGGAACCTAATCGCCGCCAAGAAAACGGATTTGGTTACAAGTGGTATTGATCAAAAGTATTTCAACAATCTTAAATACGATGTAAGACTGGTTTTTGAGTGGAATGATCCCCAGAGTGAGTTTGAAATACAGTTCGTGAACCCTCAGAAACGTTTTTTTAACTGGGAACATACTAATAGTTCGTCCGCTGCAAGGATAAAAGATGAAATTCAAAATGGTTATAGCAGTGAAGAGTTCGAATTTTACGGTGATGGAGTACAAGGTACATGGATAATTAATGCAAAGTATTTGGGTAAGCTAACTGAGGACGTCCAAACACCTTTAGTAGTCAAATGCACCATTTTCCAGAATTACGGTTATCCTAACGAACAAAGTGAAGAAATTCTGGTACACTTTGAAAATACCAATGAAAAAAAACCTATTAAAACGTTAATTGTTAGGTAACTGGGAGGTTTTGTGGTGCGATTTTTGTGGAATTATTGTAATTTAAGGACATAAAAAAAAGAACTATGAGACAGTTATTGATTGCAATTTTATTAATAATAGGTGGTACACAGCTTTCTGCTCAAGGGATGAAGGAGAAGGTTATCAAAGGTACGGTCAGCCATTTGGGCACCAGACTAGTAAACGCCGAAGTAAGTTCAGTAGAAAATGATGCTTTGGTTAGAACGGATACCGAAGGCAACTACCAAATTAAAGCCGTTCCGGGAGATTTGATCTCTTTTTCTTATCCAGGAATGAGAACCATGGAGATCGTTGTTGAGGATGTCACTTCTATCCTTAATATTAAAATGAATGCAGATGTTAACCAGCTTGAAGAAGTTGTGGTCGAGAAAACTGCGATTAAGAGTCAAAGACAACTACAGGCTGAGTATGCTACGAATAAAAACCTTATTAATACCGCCTTTGGAATATTAGATAAGGAGATCAGCAATTTTTCCGTTCAAATTCTGGATACCAAGGAAATCCCACTAGGTGGCATAGACTTTATTTCTGCGCTCCAGTATAGAGTGCCAGGAATTCGAGTAGAAAGATTCCCAGCTACTTTTTTTAACCCCACCGTTTATCTAAGAGGCTCTTCAGTAGGTTTCTTTCCTGCCATTTATGACGTGGATGGACTTATTCTGGAAGAAACGCCAACCTTTATTCCTATTGAGAATATAGACCGTATAGCTGTATTGAGCGGACTTGGATTGGTGACCAAATATGGAGGTAGGGCAAATGGTGGTGTAATCGTCATTAACACCAAAGGAGCCAACTATTTTTCAAAGGCTGGTGCGGATAAACCCTTTGATCAGGCCAGGTTAAGGAATAATGTTTTTAGTGGTAATACCCTAAGTGCAAAAGGATCCGAGAGAAATAAACCGGTTTATTTGCAAAAATTAAATGCTTCTTCAACAGAACAAGAGGCCATAAATCTCTATAGAGAACAG
>JBFOMC010000206.1:0-10679 GCA_040830565.1 Flavobacteriaceae bacterium | reverse complement strand
TGATCAAAGTCTGCCTAGAAATACGAACGGAGAAGTTTTTGCACAGATTGAAGCTGATCTTACTCAGGCCGCAGGTCTGCTTACTACTCAGGCTAGCGCTACTTTTGTTAGTCAGGATTTTGTAACGGCCCTAAGGGCTAGAATGGCAGCCTATAGAGGCCAGTACAGCCAGGCAAATACTTTCGCTACTCAGCTGTTGAACAGTTATCCGTTAGCTAATAGAGCGCAATACCAGGCTATGTACCTGGATGCAGATGACACTGAGATCATTTTTAAGTTGGATCGTACACAATCTGATGGTTATAATGGTCAGGGAGCTACCGGTAGCGGTGCTGCCGGAGGATGGGCTGGTGCTAACTATGCCTTCGTAAATTCAACCCTGGCAGGTAGCCCATATTTTGAAATGGGTAGAGCTGTCTTTAACCTTTTGGATCCGTTAGATATTCGTTTCGATGTGAATATAGATCCGTCTTCTGTGATCAGCCCAGACTATCAGAATGCCGCTGATTTTAGAAATGAGGATATTCTGGTGATCCAAAAGTATCCTGGTTCTGAAGGGGTGCCACTAATGAATGACTTAAAAGTGTTTAGAGCCTCTGAGATGCTGCTTATCAAAGCAGAGGCCTTAGCAGACGCAGGTAGTATTAACGGTGCGTCTAATTCTACGGCCGCTTTAATTAAGCAACTTAGAGATGCCAGATTTGGCACGGATCAACCTTTACCTACCTACGCCGATGCAACTGAAGCGTTTGGAGCCATTTTGGATGAAAGAAGAATTGAGCTGGTATTTGAAGGTCACCGCTGGAAAGATCTTAAGCGCTTGGGCGCAAGAGCAAACCGCGGAATTTCAAGAGATCCTCTAGATTGTGCTATTAATGGTGCATGTTCTTTAGAAGTTTCTGATCACAGATTTACGATGCCTATTCCAATTATAGAGCTCAACCCTAATAATGTGATTAGAGAACAGCAGAATCCAGGCTATTAAACCAAAAAACTTTAAAAAATGAAAAAATACATATTAATATTATCGGCTCTTTTCGTTCTATGGTCTTGTGAAGATCAGGAGGTCGTAGTTTTTGATAGTGAGAATGGCTTTTTACAGCTAGCCTCAACATCAGCACAACTTACCGAGGGCGATGAATCCGTAACTACCACGGTATTGCTAGGAAGCGGAGAGAACAGCTCTGGTGTAACTGTTAACTTTACGGTTACCTCTTCAGATCCTTCCCGTTATACTGTAACACCTGATAATGGTAGTATTCAAATTCCTGCTGGGCAGTATTCAGCAGATATCGTTATTGAGCCAATAGACAACCTTTTGGTTGATGGCGACCTTGAAGTCGTTATTGAGTTAACCTCAGGTAGTTCACTTCCTGTAGGACTTGGAGGCGAGGCCATGGAGGCTTTTTCAAAAACAGTTACCATTATTGATGATGACTGTCCGGTAGATATAAATGCTTTTGTTGGTACTTACAGTGTAGCAGAAGTATTTACCTCGGGTACTAACGAAGGTTTGACCCTTGCCGGTGCTTTTGGAGAAAGTTATCAGGTTGAGATCACTTTAGATCCTAGTGATGTTACGGGAACAAAACTAGTGTTGAATAACAGCGCAGGTTTTAATGAGTACTTTTCACCTGGAACCATACTGACGCTCAATGCATGTCCTGGTACAATTACTTTTGATGCCGGGGATCCTACACTTGCATTATTTGCGGCTATGACGGTTGAAGAATCTTCCTTTGACGAAGGAGGCGTGACCATACAGGCTGACGGACCCTTAGGAGGCTTTGGTCCTTATCAGTTTATACTTACTAAGATGTAATCTTAAACAAATAAGAGTAAAAAAAATGCACAGCGATCAGCTGTGCATTTTTTTATGCTTCCGGATTTAAGCAAAAGTTACAAGTTGTTGTAATGATTTAAAAATTGAAGTACTTCCTTCTCATTCTTAAGTTTTAGACCCTCGGAACTAACATATTCCGTTGCACCTTTTTTATCACCTAACAATTTCAAGAGTTCCTTCTTTTTTAACTTAACCGGGACGGCTTCGTTTTCACCCAATTTCAAATAATAATCTTCTTTCTCCACAAATTTAGGAGGTACCTTATTCCCATAAGAGGTGCTAGACTCTTTACCTTCAACAAATTGCTTCTGTTGCCTTAAAAGAAGTTGCGCTTCGCCCTTATTCAGGAGCACAAAATAACCCTGTTTGGTAGCGCCGTTATCTTTATACTTCTCAATTTTATAAGTAGTATTACCAATGGTTGCATAGATATATTCCCTTTTGAGCAGTGAAGTAACTTTATCCATCTCCTTCATTTCAATCTGATCGCTATACCCATTATATCTTAACATGGCTGTATAGGAATTGTTCTGTTCTGTAAACACCTTACCTGCAACAAAGCCCTCAGTGAAATAGGGCGATCCCTGCACACCCTCTGGTAGCCCGTTATTACCCACGGTATTGTTACGAACATACTCTGCAGGAAGATCCACTCGGGTTGTGGCCTGGGCGTTAATCGTCTCTACAAGGCACAAAGAAATGCCTAGAATAAATAACATCTGTTTTTTCATTCGAATTGTTTTTTTGAATTAGCATCAATAATTAAGCCAAGATATGGCACATAAAGGGGATCATATCCCTTTAGTAAAGGTAACCAAGTACTAAGAAAACGAAAAATTTACGCTACCCTAAATTCAAATATCTCAGATTGAGATGTATTGCCCTGGGCATCCCTGGAAACAACCCGCCAATAGTATGTTTGTCCTGAGCTGACTGTAGCTTCTATGCTACTTTCCGAAGTTGTCCCAAGCAAAGTGGTTGGGTCACTTTCCGTCCCAAAGTAAACTTCGAATTCAGAAAGATCGTTATCCACGTCGCTACCAGTCCATTCAAGCATAATGGCTCCGGTTGTGGTAATTGTAGCTCCTCGGCCCGGGTTTACTGCCGAGGCCGGAAAGGGAGCATAATTTTCAATGCCCGGACCTTGATTGTAAAATTGCCAGGTAGGGCTGTTGGCGGTGGCATTCGTTCCATTAGCCATAGACACCACAAACCATTCGTAGGGTACTCCTCGTTCTATCGTAATGGTAGCAGAATTGGTACTGCTGGTGTTTCTGGAGCTATTGTTAGTATTTAGATTTTTAAGGTTCACCTCGTAACTATCCGTGTTCTGAGAAGCATTCCACTGAAAGGTAACCCTACTCTGTGTATCATTGACCACTTCTCCTTCATTACATTCCGTATTATTGTCCGGGAAAACCAAGGTGGCGGCTAAGGGCGCAGGTACCGGTTCAGGATCTGGCCCGTTGTCTGAACTGCCACTACCTCCTCCTCCGCAGGAGATAAAAAACAGGCTAACTATAAGTAATTTTCCGTATATCAATTTCATTTTCGCACAATTTTAAAGTTCAACAAAGAACGCTTTGTCTTAACATTGAGAAGGTATATACCTTTGGCAAGACCATCTACACTGATACTCAGCTGATTGTCATGAACCGGGTATCTTTTAGCCATTACCCTGGTGCCATTCACCGAAAACAAGGAAATTTCCACATCTTCTGCTCCCAGATTGCCAAGGTAGATATTGAGGTTTCCGCCGGCGATAGGGTTTGGATAAACTAATAATTCTGAACTTAGTACAATACGTTCTTCATAAATCCCCTGGCAGTCCAGATCTGTTTTTACCGAAAGTTTGTTTTCCACCAGGTTCAGGGGTAGCGTAATCTCACTTTCTCGGGTTTCGTATCTTTTTCCATTTAAGTTTATGGTATAAGCTTTCCCCCCGGAAAGGTTCAAAGTTACCTCATTGTCAAGGGAACTGATTTTAGAGGTTACTGATAATGGCTCAGGTTCGGTGATAATAGTGTTGAAACAAGTTTCATAGTCATTTTGTCCCTCAACAGTGATGTAAATTTCATAGGTGCCTGCTGTTAAATCCATGAATGAGATGGTCTCCGTAAAATTGCTGGTTTCATCAATATTAGGACCAGTAATTACGGCTGTATAATTCAGGGTCTCGGTCGCGCTTATTTCAATACTACCATTGTTGCTAGAAATACAGGATTCCCCTGTAGTTTGCACCCTAAAATTGGAAGCAGGTAGCGAGAAGATCTCGCATCCTGTAATGTCTACAACAGCCCCGGCAGGGGTGTCAGGACATTGATCTATCGCATTTGGAACTCCGTCGTTGTCAGCATCCGTATCGCACACATCCCCTATACCATCACCATCAGCGTCTGCCTGATCAGCATTGGGAACCAGTGGGCAGTTGTCTTCGGTATCAATAATCCCGTCATTATCGTCATCATTATCACAAGCATTCCCTTCGCTATCTCCGTCGGTATTTAGTTGATCTGCATTACCTATCAACGGGCAGTTGTCGTTTACGTCAAGGATACCATCATTATCGTCATCGTCATCATCCTGAAATCCTTCCACAACAAAATCATCAATAATCACACCTTCCTGGGTTACTGCAGGATCTGAATGAAAAACGATTCTGAACAATACATTGGATTCGTTGGTAAGATCAGTTTCTCCCAGTGCCGCATTTGCAACAAAATCATAAGCGTATTCGGTAAGCGTCGCGTTGGTGCCTGTCCATTGTGCTCCAGGGCAGTTCTGGCAATCGTCATCATTTCCGGAGTTAGCGTTGGTTCTGTCGCTATTGTACCAATTGGGCTGACTATTAATATTGCCCAGCACATTCCAGGTTGCGCCGCTATCAATAGAATATTGTACATAGACAATATCAAAATTGATCTCCAAATCGTAGGCCATTGTAAACTTCAACACCGGGGCCAAAATATTTGATAGTTCGTAACAATTACTCAAAAGAATGCCAACGGTTCCATCAGGATGGTCTCCATCTAAATTGGTGCCGTAGACCTGAGTTCCAGAAGCCGCCTGATTCAGCAGCGTTCCGCTGGGGACACCGCGCTCCCAAACACTCCCATTGCCATTTTCATTATAAGTTACCAGGGCATCACTGGCACTTTCAAAGGTGTTCACTGCATCGCCAAAACCAAATGCATTTACAAAGAAATCGTTGGTTAAGGAGTTGTTGTCTGCAAAGGCATCGTTTGTTATAGATACGCTAACCGTTATAGAGGACTGTCCTATAGTGCCAATATTAATTGAAGGCAAATCTATAAGAGCACTTTCCCCACTGTCCAGATTCACGGCTGCGTTCATATTCTGATTCGCCCCTCCGGCTATACTATAGGTAATTTCAACCTGAGTTATAGTGTTCAAACCATTATTCTCTACCTCTATTTGAGGCGTGATCTCCCCACAAAGCACTGCGTCAGCTGCAGGGGTCATTGATAGCAACCGTACATCGTTATCTGGTACTTGAATAGGAATTGGCGATTGCCAAACTCCTCTTCCGTAGGTGGATGCGGTGATTAATTCATCGTCGAGACTAATTTCTAGGTCGCTTATCACCACACTTGGCAAGTTGGTAAAATAATCTTCCCATTCCGTTAGCGTGTCATCTAGCCTATAGACTCCAAGACTGGTTCCTACGTAAATGGGATTATTAGAATGTCTTCCCTGATGCGCAATGGAAAAAAATGACTGGTCGGCAGGTAGATTTAGAGTAAGGTCTTCCTCCGGGCCCGCATTACCATTGGCATTTACGGCCACTCTAAAAACTCCCCTGGCATTTTGTTGCTGACTTTCAGGGGTGCCTACACGGTTAGATGTGGTCACATAGATGAATGAACCGTCAGTAGAATTGATGGCCATATCGGAAATTTGCGAATCAAAAATATTGAAGGCAGTAAAGCTTTGCCCGCCATCATCGCTTCTATATACAATATTACCCTCGGCAGCGTACAATACCATTGGATTGGTAGGGTCAACTTCAAGATCTTCCATATTCCCATTTCCAATATCATCTGATATTTTTTGCCATGCGCTTCCCTCTAACTTATATACCCCATCATAACCTGCATAAACATCTCCTTCGCTACTTACCGCCAAAGGGGTAATCCAATTCCCCTGTATTCCTGAGGGCGCATTCACAGTGCCTATAGACTGACCTGAATTGGACGAAATGAACAGAGGGTCACCAAATTGGGCGAAGCCGTAAATAATATTGCTATTAGTGGGATCTATCTCATAGTCCATGCCATCACCTCCGGTAAAGACATTCCAGCTATTGTTATTTCGAATAAAGCCGGAATTGTCCTGAAGTCCCCCGGCCATTTTAGAGGCATCGTCTTTAGCGACGGATAAGCGATAGAACTGCCCAATTGCTATGCCATTTACCGTATAATCCTGAAAAGAGACTCCTCCGTTTTCGGAAACATAGACGCCGCCATCACTTCCACAAAACAATTTGTCTCCAAAGAACTTTAGGGTGTGAATATCTGCATGGGTATAAGCAGGATTATTACTGAACCATTGATTTAGTCGAATAAAAGAATCCCCTCCATTGGTGCTTTTCCAAATATTGAGACATCCCATATAAAGCTCATCCGCATTCGTCGGAGAGACTTCCAGAGCAAGGTCGAACCAGGCCTGGTTAGATTCCATAATATCTGTGGTATTAGGACTTTCGGTAAAAGTTTCTCCGCTATCTGAAGATCTGTAAAGGCCTTGATAGGAAAAATTATTAGCGCCTGTGTTAGCGCTTAGAATATACACCACATTCGCATCTGCAGGAGAAACTCCAAGCACAAACCTACCCGACGAGGTGGGTAAGTTATCCGTAATTTGGGTAAAGTCCTCCCCATTGGTAGATTTAAAAAACTGATTGTTAGTAACCGCATAAATGGTATTGCTATCTCCGGGTTTTAGTTTAAAGTCCTTTATGTTACCTCCTTGTTTAACCTCCCAGGTGTCTCCTCCGTTGACAGACTTATAAAGACCACTATTTGTACCTACCCAAACAATATCTGAATCTGTTGGGTCCACGGTAATTTCGTTCATTAGAGAAGCGATATTGGCGTTGGAAGGATTTAAACCTGTTTCGTTCCAGGTGGTTCCGCCATTTGTCGACTTGAAAACACCAACACTGTAAGAATCAGCTGCATCATCATCGCCAGTGGTAATGTAGCTAGTATTTGAATCGAGGTTAGGATTTGGATTAGGCACGATAGCGATTCCTGAAACTCCTATCTGCGGAAAATCATCAAAAAGATTGGTCCAGGAAGCTCCGGCATCAGTAGATTTCCAAATTCCACCAGCGGGTGCACCCACATACCAAACATCCTCATTGTTCGGGTCTACCGCAACAGCATTTACCCGTCCCTGGCCAGGAAGACGTCCTCCCAGGGAGCCATGAGTAGTGGGCCCAATGGAGGTCCAATCACTTGTTGGATTCACTACCTTTCCAGAGCTGCTGCTTTTGTTTTTCCACGCATTCCATAGCGCCTGTGGGCTTGGAATGTAACCGTCCTTATCTACTTGATATTTCCAGTAGCTTTCCCAACGTTTGTAGGGCTTATATCCACTACCTTTTTGGTTGGGGTCTTTTCCTTTCCAATAGCGTTCAAAGGAGTCCGAGATCTCATAAAGGGTATAGGGCTGGTTTGAAGATTTGGCCGTTGCCGATTTACGCTTCTCAAGCTCCTCCATCCAGGGGGCACTTTTATTGTACTGAGCATAGGAAAATGCGCTCATAAAAAGAGCCGCCAGGAGCAATTTATTAGTCATCTTTGGTTTTTTCGTAAATATGCTGAAAAATATAGGAATATTCAATTTTTTCTGTCTTAATACACCACTTTTCGATCACCCACAACAGGCAGAATTTAAGGAGTTAACTTTGTATTAGTTCACTAAATCTTATAAAACTTTCACATTTAGTTAGGAACAAAAAAATTAACTTTGTCCGCAAACCTGTATTTTGAAAGTCTGTATAGGGCAGAGCGTTCAAAATTTTGAAACTTAATTCACCTTAATGAAGTACCTGCCTTTGCTGCTTCTTATGTTCTTCAGTTCTTCCGTTTTTGCTCAGGAAGACCCCATACTCCGTCAAAAGGAAAAGGACTCTTCTAATTTTAGGAAGAGCAATACCAACAGAGTTTCAGATTCAAGAGCCATTTCAGATGAGATCTCTATAAAGAATTACAAGATCATCTCGCATGCGAGAGATACCACTTTTCTAGACACTACACTGACCATTGAAAAGGAATATAGGTACAACTATCTGAAGAGAGATGATTTTGAGTTGATGCCGTTTTCTAACGTTGGTCAACCCTATAATTATTTGGGTAGGACGTTCCACCGAATTTCGCCTTATCCCAGGATAGGAGCCAGAGCAAAACACTTTAACTATTTGGAGGTTGAGGACATAGATTACTACAATGTAGCTACGCCTATGACCGACCTGTTTTTTAAAACGACCTTTGAACAGGGGCAACTTTTAGATGCTATGGTAGCGGTAAACACCTCCAGGAGGTTTAATTTTTCCATAGCCTATAAGGGGTTCAGATCTCTGGGGAAATATCAATTCAGTCAGGCGGAATCTGGGAATTTCAGAACCACTGCGAATTATGTAAGCAAGAATAACAGATATCAGCTAAGAGCTCATATTGCTGCCCAGGATATTGTTGGGGAAGAAAATGGGGGTTTATTAAATGCTGAACTCCAATTTGAATCGGATGATCCCGACATTCAGGATGAGTTTAGTGACAGATCCAGGATAGATGTGGTTTTTCAGGATGCAGAAAGTAAAATTTTGGGGAAGCGATATTTTTTGGAGCAACAATATGCTCTTGTTCAGGCTAAGCGAGATTCTGGTCAACAACGTTCAAGGGCATTGTCTTTAGGCCATGTTTTTAGTTATGAGACCAAGTACTATCAATTCATACAAACCAACCAGAACGATTATTTTGGAAACGCTTTCCTAAGTCCCATAGATGACAAAGCGAATTTAAAGACCATGTTCAATGAATTCAATGTGGAACTTTCCAATAAACTCCTGGGACAGTTAAAAGGGTATGCCAGATTATACAACTACAATTATTATTTCAATAGTATTCTGGTGACAGACTCTGGTCAGATTCAAAATCAGTTAAAAGGCGAAGAAATTAGTATCGGGGCCCAATACGCTAAAAAGATTGGCGGATTTCAGCTTCATGGGGATGGGTTTTACACACTTTCGGGAGATTTAAGCGGGAGCCTCTTAGATGCATCTGCATCTTATAAGTTTAATGAAAAAAGTACGGTCACGGCGGCCTTACATTCTTCCTCAAGCTTGCCCAATTTGAATATGTTACTCTACCAGTCCGATTATGAGAATTTCAATTGGCAGAATATTTCGACTTTTAAGAACGAAAGGGTGAATAGACTTAAGCTAGATTTGGAGTCGCAATTATGGGGTAAGCTGTCTGCCAGCTATACCACTGTGGATAACTATACCTATTTTGCTTCAGATGCTACACAGGAACAGATAGACGCCGGGCAAGAGAATGCTTATATAAAACCTAAACAGGAAGACCAGGCGGTTAACTATATAAAGTTAAAGTACAATAAGGAATTCAGGTTAGGGAAGTGGGCATTAAACAATACGGTGATGTATCAAAATGTTACCCAATCTAATACGGTCTTAAACCTTCCCGAATTGGTTACAAGAAATACCTTATACTTTTCCAGTGATATATTTAAGAAGGCGATGTATTTGCAAACCGGAGTGACATTTAAGTATTTCACCAAATACAATATGGATGCATACAATCCTCTTTTAGGCGAATTTTACGTTCAAAACAATGAGGAGTTTGGTGGTTTTCCTTTGCTCGATTTCTTTGTTAATGCTAAAGTGAGGCAAACGAGAATCTATTTAAAAGCCGAACACTTTAATTCCTCCTTTACAGGGAATACATTTTATGCAGCTCCCAATTACCCTTATCGAGACTTTGTAATTCGATTCGGCTTAGTCTGGAATTTCTTCTCCTAATTAGTTTATACTGGGCTTGGAGGGTTCATGCAATTGACCTTAGCTTGGAATTATTTGGGTCGATAAAACCTGTATAGACCTGACTCCCGGAAATATTTTTAAAATCGAGCATATTTTTTTTTGATTTAGGGTTGTGCAAGCAAAAAAAGTGCTCTATATTTGCAGCCGCTTTGGGAGGGATGTCCTTCTGGGGTTGATAAGGAATAGTTCATTGACATATTGGCAGACAGCGTTTTTCTTTGATTTAGGGATGGTTGATACTGTTTTTAGGTTAAGGAAGAATTAGAATCATTTAGCTACAATAATTTAGATAAAGGATAAGAATCATTTGTGGGCGAGGGGTATTTTTTGTTGTTTTAGAGTAAGGTGTAATATTATTTACGAGTAAACAATGAAGAGTTTGATCCTGGCTCAGGATGAACGCTAGCGGCAGGCCTAACACATGCAAGTCGAGGGGTAACAGGGATTGCTTGCAATCCGCTGACGACCGGCGCACGGGTGCGCAACGCGTATAGAACCTACCCTGTACAGGGGGATAGCCCGGAGAAATCCGGATTAATACCCCGTAGTAATATAAATTGGCATCGGTTTATATTTAAAGTTTTCGAACGGTACGGGATGGCTATGCGTCCTATTAGTTAGATGGTGAGGTAACGGCTCACCATGGCATCGATAGGTAGGGGCCCTGAGAGGGGGATCCCCCACACTGGTACTGAGACACGGACCAGACTCCTACGGGAGGCAGCAGTGAGGAATATTGGACAATGGGCG
>JBFOMC010000205.1:0-6743 GCA_040830565.1 Flavobacteriaceae bacterium | reverse complement strand
TTCAACATGTACGCATCAAAATATCCGTTTCTTACTGAATTGAAATTAATCTGGTGAATAAAGCAAAATATCGCCTAACAAGCGCATGCAGGCCGACCACTTCACGGCTACGCCGTTCAGTGGCGTCTGATGCGGGGCGTTGAGCGGACAATGAAAAACTTACTCACATCAATTTTTGCAGCACTTATTTTTCTTGGGTGCGCAGAGTCTGAAAAGGAACTAGAGAGTTTTACTGTAACTGGTGAGAGGTTCGTTTTTTCTGCGCAAGATGCTTATGAGAAAAATTTAGAGGAAGAAAATTTAAAATTTCTCGCATTGAAAATATACAAAGATAGCGAACTCATTTTCCCTGGATTAACAGAAGAGGAAATAAGAATATTTATAGAAGAGCCAGAGTCTGAAGTTATTACTCAATCATTAGTAGATTTATCAATTTTACTAAATAAGCATAAGACAGACGAAGAAAAGAAGGAGTTTCTTGAGGCGGTAGGGAGAAGCTATTCCGAGTACAATCAATTAGTTTTAGAATATTATGTGGCTCAACAAGTCGCTGGAGGTGACGCCACTCGCTGACGCTCGTGTCGCACCTCAGCTTTAACGTTGGGCAGTACATTGAGGAATGGATCCCAAACGCACAGTTTATAAGGGAAAGAGAGTTTGCCTGAAGCGTCCCGGAGTAGACGAGATCGAGTATAGCCGGAATCTTTGGAGTGATCCTGATACTATGAAGGAGGTTGGAGGTCCGATTACTCTGACTGATCAGGAATTATTAGATTGGTACGCAACTAAGGTAGATCCTGGGAATGAGAGTAATTGCTATTTCCACATAATAAATGAAAACAAGGAACCAATAGGGGAGGTAAGTTTTCGTGGTTGGAATAGTTCTACTAGGGAAGCGAATCTTAACATAAAGATTGAATCAAGGTTCAGAGGTAGAGGCTACGCCTCTGATGCATTGCGATCATTTTTGAAATATTGCTTCGAGGATCTTGGGACCGAGAAATTAATAGATGATCTGGATCCAGAGAATATTGGTGCTAAACAGTTTCTAGAGAAGTTTGGGTTTGAGGATAAGAGTGAAAATCTTGATCCCAGAACAATGGTATTATTTAAGAAGCGATATTTTGAATTGGCCCAACAAGTCGCTGAAGGTGACGCCACTCGCTGAGCCTCCTCTGCCCTTCGGGCTACGGAGCCCTCGCGCTCGTGTCGCACCTCAGCTTTAACGTTAGGTAATTTTGAAAAGCAATATGCAAAGACTCCTTCTTCTAGCCATAATTTTACTCCTCAGCTCCAGCCAATTTTTAGAGGCAGCAAAAGGTTGGCTCTATTTAGGAAACTATCCTTGGGTTTGGTCTGGCGAAGAATCAAAATGGTTTTGGTGCGTGGAGCAGGATGGTAAAATTTCAATGACTGACCTTGATGGAAATTTTGAATTCATGGGAGAAACCGGTTGGGCGCCAGATGAACCGATCTGGCTAACAATTCAATTGACAGTAGAAGAGGCTTCTCAACCCGAACCACCCAATTCATATTATGAAATTCATTTAGGTACGGGTAGGAGATGGGATTATACTAAGACAACTTCAAATACTGCAAAACTATCGTATATTAGCTCGGGAACCATATCCCACTTGTACTTAACATTCTTGTCAGAAACTAAAGGCACATTTTCAGAGAATGGAGATGGATTGAATGGTGAATGGACGAGGTCCGGAACATTTGAGCTTTTGGAGGTCCAGTATTAGGCAAATCAATTACATGACCTAACAAGTCGCTGGAGGTGACGCCACTGGCTGAGCCTCCTCTGCCCTTCGGGCTACGGAGCCCTCGCGCTCGTGTCGCACCTCAGCTTTAACGTTGGCAGCAATACTTGACAAGCGTACTTAAAAGCGTACGTTTTTGAATTATGACCACAATCAGCGCAACAAAAGCCAGAAGTAAACTTTACGCATTGATCGATGAGGCGAATGAGTCGCATGAGCCAATACAGATTACTGGGAAGCGCGGGAATGCGGTTCTGATCTCAGAGGATGACTGGAGGTCGGTTCAGGAGACTCTGTATCTACAGTCTGTACCGGGAATGGTGGAATCTATCCAGAAGGCACGAGAAGAAGGAGTTGAGGCAGCATCCGAGGATCTGGACTGGTGAGTTACACAGTCGTATGTTCAAGACAAGCGCGACGGGATGCCAGAAAGCTTAAAACAAGCAATTTGAAGCCAGCTGCAGAGCAATTAATCGAGATTCTCAAAGTTGATCCATTCCAGAATCCTCCCAGGTATGAATCTTTGAGGGGAGACTTGAAGGGATGTTATTCCAGAAGGATTAATATTCAGCACCGTCTGGTTTACGAAGTCTTAGAGGAAGAAAAAGTGGTCCATGTTTTAAGAATGTGGACGCACTACGAATAATTTGTGTGCCAACAAGTCGCTGGAGGTGACGCCACTCGCTGACCCTGCTACGCTCTTCCTGCTATGCTCTTCCTGCTACGCTCTTCCTGCTACGCTCTTCGAGCTTCGCAGGACAAGTCGAGCTTCGCAGGACAAGTCGGGCTACGGAGCCCTCGCGCTCGTGTAGCACCTCAGATTTAACGTTGAGCGGATTCTTATAGTCGCAGAGAATCTGAAATATGACAGCTATCGAAAAGTTATTTAACTACGCCTCAGGAAGAAACGTTCTAGTATTGTTTCTAGTGACCATGAGTGTGTATGCCTGGATTCTCTTAGTCAGTATTCCTGCAGTTTTGTCGGAGGCGCCTGATTTGATCCTCTTTGATATGTCTCCACTTGGATATTCCATGGACTTTGCTGTAAACCTTTTGAATGGGATAGGAATTGAGGGGAGAAGCACTTACGCCACACATCAATTGCCAGTAGATTTTATCTATCCTGGATTATTTGCGGTTACTTACTCCCTAATGTTAATTTGGGCCTTAGGAAAAACATTCAGCAAATCTTCGAAAATTTTCTTAGTCTCGATTTTTCCAGTTGCTGCAGGAGTTTTCGATTACTTGGAAAATTTAGGGATTATAGGCATGCTAGTTTCTTATCCTGACATATCTCCTTCGATCGTCGTGCTATCCAGTATATTTACTATTCTGAAGAGCCTAATGACAGTATTATTCTATATCCTGCTTCTTTTTGCATTCGGTGTTTGGGGATATAAAATTTGGGCTCAACGAGTCGCTGGAGGTGACGCCCCTCGCTGACCCTGCTACGCTCTTCCTGCTATGCTCTTCGAGCTTCGCAGGACAAGTCGAGCTTCGCAGGACAAGTCGAGCTTCGGAGGCCTCGCGCTTGAGTTGCACCTCAGTATTAACGTTAAGCAGCTAATTTATGAATAAAGAAGTAACAAAAAGAGTAGTAGAATTCGTTTCGGATAGATGGGTATCCTGGTTAATTGAAATTCTTATTCTGGGGACCATAGCTTTTTTTACTATTAGTGAAACTCGAAGGACAGCAGAGCAAACCAGAGAGATGTTGGCTCGCTATGATGCTGCTATTTCAGGGTACACTGCACAGAAAGCTCAAAAAATTGATGAGTCTGCCGGAAATGCCACTGAAGCATTGAAAGAAAAATTAAAGAATTTATCCAAGGAAGATATTAAGGAATTTTTCGAAAACGAGAATGGTAATTAGGAACATTAGTCCCACCAAGTCGCTGGAGGTGACGCCACTCGCTGAGCCTGCTACGCTCTTCCTGCTACGCTCTTCCTGCTACGCTCTTCCTGCTACGCTCTACGAGCTTCGCAGGACAAGTCGAGCTTCGCAGGACAAGTCGAGCTACGGCTTGCACGCGCTAGTGTCGCACCTCAGTTTTAACGTTGTGCAGACTTTTAAGGAAAAATGATCCAGTATTCAGTAAGTGAGAGATTAGAATACGAAGAGTATTATAATTTTCTAAAGAGGACGGATCTGGGAAGCCAGTATCCCAATGAAGACCTGGAAAAGAGAATTAAAAAACTTCTTAAGAATTGTTCTTTATCCATTACTGCGAGGAATGAGGACAATTTACTAATAGGTATTTGTTTTGGATTAACTGATTTCTCATATTTTTTGTTCGTAACAGATTTAGGAGTCGACCGCGATTATGTTGGAGAAGGAATCGGATCAAAGTTGATGAAGTTATTGGTAGAAGAAGCAGGAGGAGAAGACGCAATCACTGTTGTGACGGTTTCGAATGAAGAAGCGTATGACTTTTACCAAAAGATAGGTTTGAAGAGAAGTGACTGCTTATTCTGGAAGTGCTGCAATGATTGGACAGAGCATGTTATTGAATAGGCATAACAAGTCGCTCACGGCGCACCTTAGCTTTAACGCTAGATAATTAACGAGGAGATAAATTTCTTATGGCGATAGAACTAACTAAGGACGAAATTGAGGACATCATTCCTTCGATAAAGAAATATATTGAGGAAGAATTCGAGGAAGAGATTGGAGATCTAAAAGCGAAATTATTACTCAACTATTTTCTAAAGGAAATTGGTCCTTATGCCTACAATAGGGGAGTCAAAGACGCGGAATCTTTCCTTAGGTCAAAATTAGAAGATCTCCAGGGGAGTTGCTACGAATATGAACTCACATATTGGCACGATAAGAAGAAATTGTGATCTAACCAGTCGCTGAAAGTGACGCCACTCGCGGACCAGGCTACGCTCTTCCTGCTACGCTCTTTGAGCTTCGCAGGACAAGTCGAGCTTCGCCCGTCACGCGCACGCGGTGCACTTAAGCTTTAACGTTAGGCAGAAAAACCTTACCGAGAATAACAAAATAAAGGGAAAAGATGAATTGGACAATTTTAAGCACAAGCGCTGAGATTATCGGAAGTTTAGCAGTTGTCATTTCCGTTATATATCTTGCCATTCAAATAAGATTAGGGGCTAAAACACTTAGGACAACAATGCGTGATAATGCATTTCAGTCCCTGCAAGAATGGAATTATGCCGTAGCAGGTGATCCTGACTTACCTTCAATTATAAGCAGGGGCAGCAAGGATCTTGATTCTCTGAATCCGAAAGAGCGTGCCCGCTTTATACATATTATGTTTAGTTTTTTTAAAGTATGGGAGCGACTGTATCTCCACTATTTGGAAGGAAGTGTGGATGAGACTGTTTGGACACGAAACAAGCTTTTCTTGGCGAGTTACCTCCATCAGCCAGGTAGTCGTTATTATTGGGACAATAGAAAAGCAGCCTACGATCCCAGATTTCAAGAAGAAGCAGATAAAATGGAAGCTCCGCCAATTCCTCCTACATCAAAACTAGTTGATGGATCTGAGGATAATTAATCATCAATTACTTTTGGCCTAACAGGTCGCACGTTAGATAGACTATTTATGAAAAAACTAATACCCATGATATTGTTTCCCGTTTTGGCATTCGCCCAGAATGATTTCTATTCTTTTGATGACGATGTATATGAGTTGTCAGCATTCGAAGTATCGGCCGTATCATCTGGCCGCTATGATCCTAGATACAGGGGTGGGGTTCAGAGTAACTGCCCTATACGAATTAAGAAGCGTGCAGATATAGTCACACTGAAATTAACTGTAAGTTCGATAGCGAAGAAGCCTGAAGATAGAATACGCTTACTAAAAGATACGTTTCAATTGCTTTCTACCAAGGCAAAAGCCGAAAAGCAAATTTTGTTTAAAAGCGGATTCGTAGCTTTACCTTTGGTTACTGGAAATTTCTTTTCTTCAGGAAAAAGTGAAGATCAAGTTTCTAGTTTTGATTTTACTTTGATCGCAAAATTAGGCCCAGAGGACTCGATTTTTGAAAGAATGGATGTCTTGAACGAATTTGTTGAAGAAATAGATTTTAATAAAGAGGTGAATGTTTACTTTAAGTCCTCTGGGGTCGCATTAATGAAACCAGATCAGTACAGGAAGGAACTACTTCAGATGATTGGAGAGGAATTAGAACTTCTGAAATCTACATTCGGAGAAACTACTATGGTTTCCATAAACGGTCTTGATCAAAGAGTTCGGGTTCAACAGTTGGACGATGTTAATTTGGAAATATTTATTCCGTACAACATGGTGGTCCGAACTGGTGAATTTGATTGATCGAAGAAGTCGCTGGGGGTGACGCCCCTCGCTGACCAGGCTTCACAGCGCTCGCGCTCGTTTCGTGCCTCAGCTTTAACGTTAGATATTTTGCAATTATGATAGATTCACTAAGGTACAGATTGTTTTGGTTGAAGTATGGAATTCTTATCGGGAGGAGTTCAAAATTCGAAATCAAGAAGATAAGAATCAATGGGAAATCGGTAGACCTGAAGTTTCCGGAAGGAGAAGAAGAAGTTTTACTCTACGAGTTGAGATCTATTATTTATGATGATTGTTACGGTCTCAGGTCATTGAGGGAGGAAGTGAATACTATTGTAGATGTTGGAGCAAATATTGGTTTATTCTCTTTAGCTGCGAGAGATGTTTTTCCAAAGGCGGAAATATTTTGTTACGAGCCAAATCCCAAAATACAAAGTATACTCAGAAATAATTTAGGAAAATTAACTGTAAATATTTCCGATGAGGCTGTGGGAATCGAAGATGGTATGGTTGAAATTGATAACACAGGAGGCTCTCTGTTCTCAAAAACTAAATCAAGTAGAAGTGGTTCCATCAAGAAATCCGCATTCAGGAAAATAATAGAAAGAGCTGGTGGTAGAATAGATCTTTTAAAACTAGATTGTGAGGGAGCAGAATGGGAACTATTTGAAGATACCGAAGGATTTCGGAAGAT
>JBFOMC010000204.1:0-4213 GCA_040830565.1 Flavobacteriaceae bacterium | reverse complement strand
GCCTCTGAAAAGGAAAGGCTCTGAGACCAAACTGGTAATCGCCTCAAGTCACACCAGAAAAGATCTGCCGCTGATCAAGATGCTAGTGCGGGCACATAGCTGGTTGGAGTTGGTTCGAAGTGGACAAGCCAGAAGCGCAAGAGATGTGGCTCGCATAACTGGGCTGCAGGAGCGTTTCATTGGCAAGCACATCAAACTGGCTCTACTCGCGCCCGACATTCAGAGAGCGATCCTTGATGGAACGCAGCCCGCTCCACTGTCGCTAGAGGCGCTGAAACTCGGGGATCACTTGAGGCGCTGGGAGGCACAAAGACATGCCCTTAACTTCTACCAACTAAATCCTTGCAAACTCAGCAACCCGATATCAGTCTAATAACTTAAAATGGACAATAACGGGTCACTTCGCATGTCTTCGCTTCTGGAAAACTTAAGTTTGGCTGCTGCAAATGCGCGAAAGCTATTCAGAAATGCAATCCACCCTATTTATGGGACAACGAACCAGGGTCGACCTGATCACATCGGCTCAAGCGTAGGTATTGTATACAAAAACCAACGTTGCTTGCTAACAGCAGCGCATATAATCGATGAAGCGGAAAAGACAGATCTACATATCGGAAAACGAGAGCTAATTGGCATCACACAAAGCTTCCAGATAACGCCTAAACATAAAGGCAGACGTGAAGGCGACCATTACGACTTCGCAATCAGCAAGGTCACTGAGGACTTAGCTATGCGAATGGGCGAAGGTGCTTTTCTCAGTGAAGATCATCTTGCAGAGGATGAACCTGCGCACGCCTATGCTTTTGTTGGGTACCCCAATTCAAAAAACAAGAAAATCGATCACCAATCTCGCCGAGTAACACCTGTACTTTGTATGTATACGGGAACCCCATCAGTTTCGGAATTAATCCTCAAGAAACACAATATTTCAGGTAACGATCACATCATGGTAAAACATGACGGTAAGAAGGGGATTGATAGCGAAGGCAAGCGTATTAACACATTTGGCATACGAGGCATGAGTGGCGGAGCTGCAATTAGTCTTGGCCAATTGGCGAAACCCGAACGTCTATTCTCTGATCAAGTTCCAGCTCCCAAACTAAGCGGAATTATTATCGAACATCATAAGCGCGAGAAAGTGCTCTTAGCTACCAAACTATCGACCATACTTAATGCCACTGTACATAGCTAAACTTTGAAAGAAGCGGGACTTCCCATAAGACCCGATTATACGTTTTTTGCCGTCTAAAGGCCCAAAGCGAACAAACGTGATGCACATCACACTTAAAATTCCTCCTTCTCTTCTAGTATCGACCCAAAGCGGACGTAAGCGATGCTAGTGTATTAGGCTTTGACCTGACCAGTATTTCAACGGGACGTATCAAAACATCTGAATTAGGCCAAGTAGAGAGAATTTATTTGAACCATTTAATGCGGTATACTTGCTGTATATTTGACATAAGGCTTCTGTTCCCGTAATTCGAAACATACAGAAACTCTATCATCAGTTGCTATTGGACCACCTTATGATAGTGCGAGTAACGTAGCACCGTTGGTGGGATTACGGGAAGCCGCAAACGTGGGAATGATCAATTTCGTAAAGAAGAATAACCGCAACCATTTGATTTTGTTCATTCATGGCTTCACCGGTAATAGCTCCACGTGGAAAAATGGTGGGCAGACTTCGTTTGGTGAACTTCTTGGCAATCAACAAGCAATAAGTGATAAATTTGATATCGCGGAATTTGAGTATTTTACGCGCTTAACCAATGCATATGCGAAAGCTATGAACACATGGAAACGGTTTAAGAGCCTATTTCCTGTTTCGCAAGGCAAGTTGGCAAAGAACATTAGTGTCGATGAAATTTCTGAACTACTGCGTACCGAAATTCGGTTCAACCTACAGCAATACGACAATATTATTATTATCGCTCACAGCATGGGCGGATTGGTAGCCAAAAGTTGCATCGTCAAAGACATCGAAAATAGTGTGCCTAGCAAGATTTCGATGTTCATCTCGCTCGCTGTACCGCACCTGGGAGCAGAACTCGCGACCTTCGGAAAGCTCGTTAGCAGTAACGTTCAAATTGAAGGACTGTCCCCGCTCAATGAGTATCTACAGAAAATCAACGGGATTTGGTTGAAAGCGTCACAGCGGCCTGAAACCAAATATTTTTTTGGCACTTATGATAGCATTGTCGCCAAAACCAGCGCTGTACCTGCCGATAAAGAACTGCAGGATGCTATTTCGGTCGCTGAAACTCACTCAAGTATCTGCAAGCCCGAGGACGAAGAAACTACGGTCTTTAAGGCTGTTCTAAACCTTATTCTAGAGGGGCCTGGTGCAGGGGGTAATAATAACCTGCTGCCTATTCAAACACTGCCAAGTGATGACGAGTTTAAAGACGAACTTTTTGTTTTGAAATTGATCGTGGCTGACATCCACTCGACATCAGTCAAAGATGCAAAGGAAATGTTTCTAAACGCTGAGTTTATGCGAAAGAAATTCGATAGTGATGATGACCGCAATCGCTTTCTAGAGCTTTATGCAAAGGTCCGAAAAATCTACAAAGATTTATATTCAGAATTCATCCACGGCGGTATCGCGAACTCCGGCGTCTTGTTGTCTCAAGTCCACCAAAAGATTCTTGCGGAAGACAGGGAATTTCTAAATAGCGCATTTCTTCCTGCGCTTCATGCGATGCACAAACAAGGAATGTTGCACCAACTGGCGAATTCGGATGAACAAGACATTTGGTGGTCAAAAGATACAGGATTGAAATTTCTAAGGGCCGCACTTGAGGGAGGTGCTAGTGACTAACCTTCCTTATTTAGATCCCAATAAGGAGCTATCACTTCAGGCCGGAGTTGTACTCATCTTGTTGGAAAAGCTTGCGGAAACCAAGCGTGGTAAACTGGTTTTGAATTTTGAGCGACTGCAGGTATTCTTCTATCTTATTCAAAAGCCCACCTCTCTTAATTCTGTGCTTCGAAAAGCGGGTAAGTCGACAGCAAACCTCAAATATTATGAGACGTACTCTGTCAACACAGTATCGCATAACATTGATGCTCTAACAGATAGGTCAGATCTCAAAGCTATTATCCAGTACTTAGCATCACGTTCGCTTCTGAAATGCGAATACACGAAAAGCGAAGGTTTTGTATTTTCACTTTCTGAAATTGGTGCAGCAGCGACAGCGCAACTTGAAAGTGTTCACTTTGCCGATCTGAGGCGGCTTGCCGAAAGCCTAATTAGCCTGCAAACCCAGTCAGTAACCAAGTTGAGACAATTTGTGAAATTTGCATATGTAGGGGCAGCATAAATGGTCGTTCCAGCAAGCCTGAAAATCAATAAACTCATCCTGCTTGGTTTTAGGAAAGACTACATCATTCCTTTCCACCCTGGCGTCAATATAATCTATGGAGATGCTGACACCGGAAAGTCGAGTATACTCAGAATTGTCTACTATCTCCTAGGCAGTAAACTTCCCGAATTGGACGTTGAAATTGCTTCATCAGCAAACAGAGCTGTGCTGGAGATTGAAATTGACGGTGCTATATATTGCATCCACAGAGACCTGTTTGATGGGAATGTAGACGTAGAGGTTTTCTCTTGTCCATTTGAAGAAATGAATGAGAATTTCCCAACAAAGTTTGGGGCGACATTCGCCCCCAAGGGGAGGGAAAAAAAGAGCCTTTCAGAGCACCTTCTTGACCTGCTTAATTTTCCCAATATCGATATCAAAGTTGCTCCTAGCAAAGATGATTCAAGATTGGCACGTCTAAGTATCCGAGACCTGTTTAAGTTTTGCTACCTCAATCAAGATGTCGTTGGAAGCAGACAGATTCTCGATCTGAACAACCCAACCGTCTTTGTAAAGAATAAAGAAGTATTCAAATATATCTTCAATGCATTGGACGGCAATATTTCGGCATTGCAAACTCAGATTGCGGAAAAGACCCAGCAGCACCACGCTTTGGAAAACAAGCTCAGAGTTGTGACCGAATTCCTTGAGGATACACAATTCCAATCCAGCTCAAGAATCAAAGAAGAACTAGCCAAAATTTACGGACGAGAGGAATCTCTTAACGAGCTTTTGAAAGAAGTAAATTCTAGGATTACGAATGACTCAGAATCGTATGACGAGCTCAAGGACATCTTGGATTCCATCAATTTGCGAGTTCGGAGTCTTGAAGGCGACAAAGCTGCTAG
>JBFOMC010000203.1:0-4403 GCA_040830565.1 Flavobacteriaceae bacterium | reverse complement strand
CCTTCTGTTTACAGCGGACCGGAAACTCATTTTTTTATCTCGACAAGAAGCTTGTTTCAGCACTTTGAAAGAGCCCAATCATGGAAAGTCGGCTTGAATGCTTACATGACTCGTGATGAATTCCATGGCATGATACGTGAAATGTTTAAGTTTACAATAAGCCGATTGCCAAAGCCTGAAACCAAGCCTGTTATTTTTTTAGAAAAGACGCCGACCCACGCTGGTTATTCTAGTCAAATCCTGAGGATTTTTCCAAATGCCCAATTTATTCACTTAATTAGAGATCCAAGGGCGGTTATCGCTTCCTTAAGAAGGATCTCGAAAACTTGGGCTAAGCGCTGGGCTCCTGAGAAAGTCACATCGGGTGCGCAAATTTGGATAAGCAATGTTTCTATGGCTTGTGAAATACCCAAATTTGTGAAATCCCCATTGACGCAATATATGGAGCTGAAATATGAAGATTTAAGAAAAGATCCAGAATCGCACTTGGAAAATTTATGGTCTTGGATGGGGATTGATGCAAATGACGAATTACTCAAGAAGACGGTTCAGGCTAACTCAATGAGTAGGGCAAATTCATCATCGGAAATTTTCAGCTCAATTCAATCTGCTCCTGCTAATGATGTCGCAACCAAAGATGAAGTTGTGATTCCCACCGACTTTATTGGAAAGGCAGCAGTAAAACTTAGTGATTACAATTTAAGTGAATTGGAAATAGCTCGGATTGACCAGTTAGCCGGGGAATTGATGGTACGTCTCGGTTACGAAAGAGCTTTTGAGAAGCTTAGTATTAGGCGCAGGCTGATGGTATCGACAACTTTCCGAAAAATTATAGGGTTAGAAGAGATCTGATTCGCAAACTTCAATTCTAAAAATTGGGATTTAGCTGTTAACTTATCAGCTTATCTAGTACAATCGGAGGACACCAGGCCTGTGCAAAGGGTTTAATTTTCTTCTTCAGTCGCTCTGAATTACTGTCAACAAACTCTGAAAGGTTAAGCTTCTTCAGTTCTTCATTTGAGTAGTGCCTTTGAAATGTGTGTTTGATTAACTTTAACTCCTTCTCTGAAAATTTTTCTATATTTTCCTTCCAAATCTTTAATACATCGACTCCAGCCTCTTCAGCAATAATACGTGCTTTGTCGCGCCAAACTTTATCGGCATTTTCCATTTGTGCTCTTTTTTCTGGATTTGAAGCCCAGTTGTCATCATGAAGACGTACAAATACTTGAGGAACTGGAAAAAAAAGTGTTGTCCCAAACAACGCTAACCTTGCCGCCATTACCCTGTCCGCATTCCATGCATTTTCAGTTTCCAGGTCGTCCACTGATTTGACTAGGGCATCTGTTCTAGCAACCATTGATGACCAATGGAAAGGTGCATACATCCAGCACAATGCGAGCATGGAAGTAGTGGAGAAGGACCAAGTGTCTAAGTATGACTTGGTATTTGAGAAATGCTCGAGACATACGTAGCGGTGATTTTGGACGTAATCCAAACTTTCGTCATTTGCCCAAATTGTGCCAGAATACCAAGCGCTTGTTTCTGGACTTGCATCAAGTGCTCTGAGTGCAGTCAGTAAGTGTCCCGGCGCCCACCAATCATCGTCATTTAGAAGAGCCGTGTAGGTTGTGTTTGGCTCTTTTGCCAATCTGCCTAAATGTCTAGGATGCCCAAGTGGTGGATCGCGGAAGATATAATTGATTGGGAGTTTAGGAAATTCTGCGCAAACTTCCTCAGATCGACGATCCTCCAAATTTTCCGAAACACGGACCTCAGCAATTCGCCCAATCGCGAGTTGTTCTGCTACCGTTTGTAAAGCCTTGCGTAAATAGTCAGGCCTGGCTGCGGTTGGAATAATGACAGTTAGATCCTGTTCCATTCTTTTTTATTCTCTTTTTGCTGCAAGGTTGAGAAAGTCAGATATCTGGCTCCTCATCAATGATTGAAGTTCTTCTTCTGAAGCTCCAAGATGGTGGGCTTTGTACCACTCAACAGTGAAATCAAGAGTTTCCTCCCAATTTAAAATGGGTGACCAATTTAGCAGGTGGAAGGCACGGTCTATTGAAAGGTAAAGGCGAGTTGCTTCATGAGGCTGATCTGGATCAGAAACATCAATCCAACTACCGCCTACCAGTTTCACTAAACCCTCAACCAGATCGCCTACAGATTTATTTAAATCTAGTTTTGGACCAAAATTGAAGTTCCAGTAGCATTGGTCGGAAATTACTTCTTCTGGTGCATTGTCCCACCAGCGGGCTGCCGTTAGATACCCGCGAAGAGCTTCTAAAACATGCTGCCATGGACGAAAAGCCCCAGGTTGACGGATTGAAACTGGTTCACCTTTAAATAGGGTTTTCATGCAATCTGGAACAAGTCTATCCTCTGACCAATCACCACCACCAATGACATTTCCAGCCCTTACGCTAACAGCGCGTACATTAGTTTTTTGGAAATAGCTGTGTTGGTAGGCCCCAATAACAGTTTCCGCTGCTGCCTTGCTTGCACTATATGGATCTTTCCCTCCAAGCGCGTCGTTCTCTCTGTATCCGAATTCCCATTCCTCGTTGCGGTAACATTTATCTGTAGTTACTAGAACAGCAACGCAGGGCAGGTTCCGATTTCTTAGGATTTCTAATATATTTAGAGTCCCAACATAGTTTACCATCGATGTGTAATGAGGCTCTGAATACGAACGTCTAACAAGCGCTTGGGCGGCAAGATGAAAAACAAATTCTGGATTTGCTTTGGAGATAGCTAATTCCAAGGAGTTGTAATCAAGCAAATCCGCTTCTAAGTGAGTCAATCCATCTGCGACACTTGCTGCTTTGAAAAGATTAGGGCTACTTTCAGGAGGTAGACTGTATCCGGTAACTATCGCCCCAGCTTCAATCAGCCATCGGGAAAGCCAAGAGCCCTTGAAACCAGTGTGTCCTGTGACGAAAACGCGCCTCCCTTTTAACCACCCGTAATGCTTTGAAATAGTTGTATCCATTACCACAATTTCCAAGGAGCATTACCAGCCGCCCATAATTTATTTAAGTATTGGCTCTCCTGATATGTGTCCATAGGTTGCCAGAAACCTTCGTGAGGGAAAGAATTAACCTTTCCATCTTTTACCAAGTTTTGAATAGGCTCTTGCTCGAACATAATATTATCATCAGTTAGATAGTCAAAGATTTCGTGGCTGGCTACCATGAAGCCGCCATTAACATGCACGTTCTCGTGCTGAGGTTTTTCCATGAAGTGCTTTATATTGCCGTCATCTTCGATGATCAGCGCACCAAAGCGGCCCGCTGGGCGGACGGCTGTCAAAGTAAGTGCTTTACCTGAATCTTTGTGAGACTGAATTGATTTAGCCACATCAATATTTGATACTCCATCCCCATACGTGAGCAGGAATGGCTTACTTGGCTCAATATACGGTTGGATTAGTTTAATCCGCCGGGCAGTTAACGAGTCCAATCCGGTGTCGACAAGTGTAACTCGCCAGTGTTCCTCTTCGTGATTGGTGTGATACTCGAAGCTAGGGGTTTTTCCAAGAGAAAGAGTGACATCACATGTGTTCCACATGTAGTTTCGGAAATATTCCTTAATCATGTCACCTTTGTACCCGAGGCATAGGACAAATTCCCGAAAACCCTGAGCAGCGTAAGTTTTCATGATGTGCCATAAAATTGGTTTTCCACCAATTGGCACCATAGGTTTTGGTCTAAATTCAGTCTCCTCGCGAAGACGTGTTCCGCGACCACCACATAGAATCACAACTTTCATAAATTTATTATTGTTAAGGGAATTAATAGTCTAAGTTATAACTTGCCTAGCTCACTAGCGAATAAAGCATTTTGTTCCTCCCTCAGAGAGTCGCAAATCCGCCCTTCGGGTAAGCGAACGTCATCCACCGTAAGAGCTGAGCCTTTGGAAACAGCCCGTTTTACTACTACGCCCTCGATTTGACCCATTGGAAGAAGTCTTTGATTGAATGTTGTAGTGCTGTTTTCCGCTACACCATAGCAGGAAAAGCCTCCGATGCCGTCCAATTGCTCGCCAACAGACAAATCTTTTTTAGCTATCGCAACTACATCCACATAAGGCCTGCCAATCGGACTGATGATAGAATCTCGGGAAATTGCTACTCTGGCAATTGAGTTTGGAACCTCAAAATAGCAAAGGTGGTAAGGTGTATAGAAACTGTAAAGGGGTCCTTTCCCAAGTTTGTAAAGGTCTAGATATTCCTTATGCTCCTGATCATCGCAGCTGGCCATTACGTATACTCCGGGCCCTGGCACAGAGCGCAACGCATAATCGACAATTGGCCCTTTGGCCCTTAGCTCATCGATATTGTAGAAACCAGTCAGCTCATCAATATGGCCAGGGTGATCGGGGCCGATCATCCCCCTTTT